>CACLHJ010000007.1 GCA_902606645.1 uncultured Pelagibacteraceae bacterium
GATTCTAATGATAGATAATAAACTAGACCTACTAAATCATAACTTAATAGTGACAAATGGGAGGGATCCTCATTAAATGCATTAAAATATTTGATTTTATAACCATCAAAATTTTCTTTATTAATTGAGGGATAATAAAGTGGTTGAATATCCTTTTCTTTTAACAAACTTTCATCAAACCATTGATTAAGAGTTACAAAATATTTATTTTTTGGTTGCACATCAGTATACAAAAGTGATGTGGTTACACTTTTTAGGCTTTCATCAAAATCAGCTATAACAACTGCATCAAAATTTAAGTTTCCTATAGTATATCTTTTCTCTAATCTTTTTATTTTTTTTTCTTTATTTGGCTCATTCGAATTTTTAATTCTTGTAATTTCATCTTCTAAATTTTGTTTTCTTATTTTGTATTTTGTGATTTCTTCTATTTGTTTTGTAAGCTTTGTAGGATCAGTATCATAATCATATTTTTTAAAAGTTTTTATTTTTGATTCTTTTATTCCTTTTTTAATCTCAAATTCATATTCGCTAATTGGCGTTAAAAAAATAGTTTTTTCAACATCATTTTTTTTTAAAAATTTTTTAATAGTATTAAATTGAGAGGTAGAATTTATACCTGCTGAAATGATATTTTTAGGAAGATCTATAGTTTTGTTCGTTAAAGATAAAAAAGTTAAATCTTTCATCTCATCCAAATAAATTAAACTTTCATAAAAGACTGGACCTATAACTACCTTTATACCCATTTGTTTTAATTCAAATGCTGATTTAAGAGCTTGATTAGGTCTAGAAGCTGTATCTTTAGGATAAATTTCAATTGAGTTATCATCAATATCTTTTACAGCTAAGCTTACAGCTTTGATAATTGATTGACCAATTTCTTTATTTGAACCGGTCATTGGAACCAATAAACCAATTCTTATTTTCTCGTTAGCACTAGCTGTTTGAAAAGATAATAAACATAGTCCAAATTTTAGAATAAAAAGAATTTTAATTAATTTAATCATTTTGATGTTAATATAATATTTTTTTATCTGAATTATGATCATTAAACCACAATCTAAAATAAAAGATAATGAAAATGGTCTTTATATAGTTTCAACGCCAATAGGAAACTTGAAAGATATTACTATAAGAGCAGTAGAAATTTTAAAACAATCTGAATTTATACTATGCGAAGACACACGTATTTCAAAAAACCTGTTAAATAAATATGGAATAAAATCAAAATTAATTTCAAACCATAAATTTAATGAAAAAAAAAATATTTTAAAAATTATTGAATATTTAAGATCTGGTAAAATAATTTCCTTAATATCTGATGCAGGGACACCTGCTATTTCTGATCCAGGGTCAGTTTTAGTAAATGAGTGTGTTAAAAATAATATTAAAATTATCCCAATACCTGGCCCATCAGCAGTTGCGACAGCTATTTCAGTCAGTGGATTCTCTGATCAGTTTTACTTTAATGGATTTCTCCCAGAAAAAAAACAGCAAGTAACAGACGAGTTAAAAAGACTCTCTGAGTTTGGCTCAAGTCTAGTTTTTTTTGTATCTCCTAAAAAAATTAATAAAATTATACCAGAAATTAAAAAACATTTTAGTGAGAGAAAAATTGTCATTTGCAGGGAAATTACTAAGTTATTCGAAGAGTTTTTAAGGGTAAATGTGGATGAATTAGAAGTATTTGAAAAAGAACCAAAAGGTGAGATCACAGTTGTTATATCGGAGAAAAAAAACGACATTAATAGTTCTAAAAATTTAAGTGAATCAGATATGAATATTATAAAAAAAATGATCAATAAACTTTCAACAAAAGAAATAACTGACTTGATAAGTCAGAATAGTAAAGTATCTAAAAAAAATATTTATAGATACTGTTTAAAATTAAAAAATGAAAATTAAATTATTAATTATAATCTTTATAGCAATTGTTTTGACGGGGTGTGCAGGTGTTAGTTCTAAAGGATTATTTGGAACGGGTGTTAGTGTTGCATTAGATCCTCGAACTTTAGGAACCCAGATAGATGATTCAATAATGCAAAAAAGTTTATCTGCTAGAATTTTAGCAAAAGATAAAAAATATTTTTTGTCAGTCAAATCAAAAGTTCTTGATGGAAGAATCTTTATAACAGGAAAAGTAGATAGTCCTGAGGAAAAATTACAAATAACAAAAATCGCTTGGGAAACAAAGGGTGCAAGATCAGTTCGAAATGATATGAAAATAAAAAAAGAGTTTAACTTTAAACAATCTGCTAAAGATCTTTTAATTACCACTCAACTTAGAACAACATTAATTGTAAATAAAAACATAAAAGCAACAAATTATCAAATTGATACATATAGAAAGATAATTTATGTTTATGGAATCGCATTAACATCAGACGAAAAAGATTTGGTAATCAGTGAAGCTAAAGAAATTTTAGATGTCGAGAATGTAATTGCTAGTATAATATTAGTTGAAGACTTAAGAATTCAAAAAGAATAATTATTTTTTATAATCTATAACTTCAGATGAGTACGCAGCAATGGATGCTAAATTAATAATTTCTGAAGTTGAAGATCTTAAAGGAGCTATCTCAATTGGAAGTCCTAACCCAATAAGTAAAGGACCAATTACTTTCGAGTCTCCAATTGTTTTCATTAATTTGTATGATATCGCAGCACTGTGTTGGCCTGGCATAATCAATATATTTGCTTTGCCAACAATTTTTGCAAATGGATATAGTTCCTCGTACTCCTGATTTAAAGCAACATCTGGTTGCATGTCACCATCAAATTCAAAATCTACTTTTTTTTCTTTTAAAATTTCAACAGCATCCCTTATATGTTTGGTTCTACTTGTAAGAGGTTGACCAAAAGTCGAATGAGAAACAAATGCAACTTTAGGATCAAAACCGAAAAGCCTTACTACTCTTGCAGTTGATAAGGCAATTTCTGCCAATTGTTCTGGTGTTGGGTATTCGTGAACGCTGGTATCTCCAATAAATATTGTTTTACCTTTATGAACAACCATATTTAGGCCAAACATTATTTCTCCTTTTCGAACACTAACTACTTGTTTAATCTTTTCTAAAGAGGCACCGAAACGTCTTGTGTTACCAGTTACAGCGCCGTCAGCATCACCACATGCAACCATACTAGTTGCCCATATAACTCTATCATTTCTGACTAATCTATCACAATCTCGTTCGAGAAAACCTTGCTCTCTCTGCAGTTTTTCAAATAAATGTTTGACGTACCTACTTCTTTTCTCCTCGTCCTTTGAATTTACAATTTCAATATCAAAGTTTTCGCTGTATCCAATATTTTTAATTTGTTCTTTAATTTTACTTTCTTTACCTATCAAAATAGGAATTCCCAACTTTGAATTTTTAAATGCTATTGCAGCTTTCAAAGTATTTTCGTCTTCACCATCAGCAAATACAATTCTTTTTTGATTCTTTTTAATAAATGAATTTATACCTTGCATAATTGTTACTGTTGGATCTAATCGTTGTTTTAGTTGGTCTTTGTAAATTTCAAAATCATTAATATTTTTTCTTGCTACACCACTTTTCATAGCAGCTTTCGCAACAGCAGCTGGGATAACACTTATTAATCTTGGATCAAAAGTGGATGGGATAATATAATCTTTTCCATAATGAGGTCTTTCACCACCCATAGCAGCTACCACTTCATCCGGAACATCTTCTCTTGCAAGTTTGGCGATAGCTTGTGATGCTGCAACTTTCATCTCTTCGTTAATTGTTTTGGACCTAACATCTAAAGCACCTCTAAAAATATAAGGAAATCCTATTAAATTATTTACTTGATTTGGATAATCAGACCTCCCAGTTGCAACTATTGCGTCATTTCTTACTTCATTTATTTCTTCAGGTAAAATCTCAGGATCTGGATTAGCACAGGCAAAAATAATGGGATTTTTTGCCATACTCTTAACCATCTCTTTTTTGAGAACTCCTTTTGCTGATAGTCCCAAAAAGACATCTGCACCTTTCATTGCATCTTCAAGAGTTCTTAGTTTAGTCTCTATGGCATATTTTGATTTCCACTGATCTATACCTTCGGATCTCCCTTTATAAATTACACCTTTTCTATCAAGCATGATTATATTATCTGACGGCACTCCAGAATTTTTAAATAATTCTGTACAAGCTTGAGCAGATGCTCCAGCACCATTAACAACAACTTTAATTTTTTTTATTGATTTGCCACTTATATCAAGCGCGTTTATTAGTGCAGCTGTTGTAATTATTGCAGTTCCATGTTGATCATCATGAAACACTGGAATATCTAAAATCTCTTTTAATTTTTGTTCAATTATAAAGCAATCTGGGGCCGCTATATCTTCTAAATTAATTCCACCAAAGCTTGGAGCAAAATTTTTAATAGAGTTAACAATTTCGTTAGTGTCTTTAGAGTCTATTTCAAGATCAATGGAGTCTATGTCAGCAAATCTTTTAAATAATACCGCCTTACCTTCCATTACTGGTTTTGAGGCTAATGCACCCAAATTTCCCATTCCTAAAATAGCTGAACCATTACTGATAACTGCTACTAAATTTCCTTTACTTGTGAAGTCATAGGCCGCTTCTGGATTTTTACTGATTTCTTTAACTGGGGCAGCAACACCTGGAGAATATGCAAGCGCAAGATCTCTTTTAGTAATCATATTTTTTGAAGAAATAATCTCAATCTTGCCAGGTTTTTTCTCTTTATGAAAATCTAAAGCTTCTTTATCCGTGTAATGATCGATCTTTGTTTTTTTCATTTGTTATAATATGTATACAATTAGGGTAAATTTAAGACTAATATGATTTATGAACTTACTTAAGTCAACAGGCACATTTGGTTTTTATACGATCATAAGTAGATTACTTGGATATTTAAGAGACATTTTAATTGCAATATTTCTAGGAACAGGATTGTTAGCAGATGCTTTCTTTGTTGCATTTAGAATTCCAAACACATTTAGAAGATTATTTTCAGAGGGAACTTTTAATGCTGCTTTCGTTCCAAGTTATGCATCAGAAATGGTTAAGGGCAAAAAGCAATCCAACAAATTTGCAAATGACATTTTTAATCTTTTGTTTTTAAGTTTGTTAATAATCACATTGGTTGTTCAATTATTTATGCCTGTATTTGTATCTCTTATTGCGCCTGGTTTTGTAGGAGACACTGAAAAAATGGAAATAGCAATAACACTGACCCGTATCACTTTTCCATTTCTATTATTTATTTGTTTAGCATCTTTTTTCGCAGCAATATTAAACTCACATAATAAATTTGCAGCTGCATCAGGAGCACCAATAATATTAAATATTGTATTAGTTTTAATTCTATTATTCTCAAACTCCCTAGGTGATATCCTGGTATATTATTTATCCTATGGTGTTTCTTTAGCAGGATTATTACAATTGTTATTTTTGTATAAATATGTGAAAAAACATTACTCACTTAAAATTAATTTCAAAATCAAAATATCAGAAAAAGTTAAGATTTTTTTTAAAAAATTATTACCAAGCATTTTTTCTTCAGGTGTTACTCAAATAAATATATTAGTTGGGACTATTATCGCTTCATTCCAGGCAAGTGCAGTTTCTTACCTATATTATGCAGATAGAATATATCAAATTAATTTAGCAATAGCTGGAATTGCAATTGGAGTAGTAGTTCTCCCTCAATTATCAAAACACGTCCAATCTAAAAAAAAAGATAAAATTTTGTTAATTCAAAACAAAGCGTTGGAGCTAAGTTTATTTTTGAGTTTACCAGCATCTATTGCATTAATCCTTGGTTCTGAAGAAATAATTTCTGCACTTTTTGGTTATGGATCATTTGATGAAGTTTCAGTTTCAAATTCAAGTCTAGCTTTATATTATTTTGCTTTGGGTTTACCCGCATTTGCTTTGATCAAAGTGTTTTCTAGTTTCTTTTTTGCCAACCACAATACCAAAACACCTTTTTATATTTCTTTAATTTCTGTAATTTTAAATATCCTAATAAGTGTTTATTATTTTAATGAAATTGGATTTATAATAATACCTATTGCAACAACAATATCATCCTGGTTCAATGGTATATTATTATTTGTCTTTTTAAAAAATAGAAATCTTTTTTCATTCAATCAGATATTTGTAATAAAGTTTTTTAAAATAGTTATTGCTTCAATTTTAATGGGTTTTGTTTTTCAATTTTTATTAAATTTATTTCAAGATAAACTTGCATTTGAGCAAACTTATAAATCTTTTTATTTAATATTATCAGCATTATTGGGCCTAGTGTCTTACCTTATTATTTCATATTTCATCAAAGCTTTTAAAATCAGTGATATTCAATTAAAGTATTAATCTCATGAGTAAAAAAATATTTTCTGGTGTTCAGCCTACAGGCAATCTTCATCTTGGTAATTATTTAGGAGCAATTAAGAATTTTGTTGAACTAAATAATAACGACGCAAATCAATGTATTTTTTGTGTGGTGGACCTACACGCAATAACAGTTAAACAAGATCCAAAAGAATTAAAAAAAAATATTAGAGAAACAGTAGCAACATTTGTTGCTAGTGGTATAGACCCAAACAAAAGTATAATATTTAATCAGTCAGGTGTTGCGGCTCATTCAGAAGGTGCTTGGATTTTAAGCTGTGTAGCTCGCATGGGATGGCTTAATAGAATGACTCAATTTAAGGAAAAAGCTGGAAAAGATAAGGAAAAAGCTAGCATTGGATTATATTCTTATCCTGTTCTTATGGCAGCTGATATCTTGCTATATGATGCCACCCACGTTCCTGTAGGAGATGATCAAAAACAACATCTTGAATTGTGCAGAGATATTGCTCAAAAATTTAATAATGATTTTGATGTAGAGGATTTTTTAAAAGCTCCTGAGCCTTTAATTCAAAAAGAATTTTCTAGGATAATGAGTTTAAAGGATGGATCAAATAAAATGAGTAAATCTGAGTTATCAGATTTAAGTAGAATAAACTTAACAGATGATAAAGATCAAATAATCAATAAGATTAAAAAAGCTAAAACAGATCCTTTACCAATGCCAAAAGATATAAAAGAGCTTGAGGGTAGGCTAGAAGCACAAAATCTTTTAGGAATTTTTGCTAGCTTAAGCAATTCAACTTTAGAGTCTTCCATAGAAAAATTTGCTGGCAAGAATTTTTCGGATTTTAAACAAGAGCTATCTAAATTATTAGTTAATAAAATTATGCCAATATCTGAGGAGATTAAAAAATTACTTAAAGACCAATCATATCTTGATTCTATCCTTCTAGATGGAGTTGAAAAAGCTAATAAAATTGCGTCAAAAAAGATCAAAAAAATAAAAGAAATTGTAGGTTTTTAACAAAAAATTAATATCAAGTTTTAATTTCCAAAATATAAACTATATATAATTTATGTTTGTACAGACAGAAGTAACACCAAATCCAAATTCATTGAAATTTCTTCCTGGGAAGAATGTTTCTAACAGTGGTCCTTATGAAATTACTGATAAAGATCAAATTAATAATGAATTAGTCAAAAATATCTTATCTGTTAATGGAGTTGAAGGTGTTTTTTTAGGAAAAGATTTTATATCAGTTAACAAAAATGGCCAAATTAAATGGGATGAAATAAAACATATTGTGACTTCTTTTATTAATGACTTTTATTCTGACGGAAAAGAATTTGTTATTGATGAAAATATAAAAGAAGAAGATTCTGACCTAGATGAAATTGAGAAAAAAATAGTAAAAATTTTAGATCAAAAAATACGACCGGCTGTTGCTAGAGATGGTGGAGATATTAAGTTTAAAGAATACAAAGATGGTGTTGTTAAAGTACAATTACAGGGTAGTTGCTCAGGGTGCCCTAGTTCTACAATGACTTTGAAACAGGGAGTTCAAAATCTACTGTGTCATTATCTGCCTGAAGTTAAAGAGGTAATTGCTATTTAAATTATGAATATTAATATTAAAATAAGTCATAAAAGAGCAAAAAATAAAATATTAAACACCTTCACAAGATTTTCCTTAAGTGCTTTAGTTGTTACGTCGTTTTTTTATATTGCACCAATTTTAATAAATTTTGCAGAAAAAAATTTTAATAATAAAGAATTTACAAATAATTCTAAAAATATTTTAAATAAAACCCTAAACAAGGGTAAAATATTTGAAGAGGACGATACATGGACTAAAAGTGATGAGATAGATCTTCTTTATGATATTTTAGGAGAAAATAACTCAGAAATAAACCTTGTAAGATATACGACCTCAGAGATCAACGCTCTATTCAAGGAAGTAAAATATGAATTGGAAGAAGTAAGAAATACAAAATTAGTTAAGCCCATTGATATTGGTTTACTTCCTAATGAAATTAAAAACATAGGCAATACAAAAAAAAGAAAGGAAATGTTTATCAAAATTGTTTTACCTTTAATTGTTAAAGAAAATAATAAAATTAGAATAGATAGAAAAAGACTTTTTACGATTTTAGGTAAAAATAGTAATACAGATATAGAAAAGAAGTGGTTACAAAAAAAATATAAACAATATGGTGTAAGACAAAATGATCTTTCAACTTTAAAAATTAGAATGGATGAGATTCCAGTTTCGTTAGCAATAGCCCAGGCAGCGAAAGAGACAGGATGGGGAACTTCTAGATTTGCTTTAAAAGGGAATGCTTTATTTGGACAATGGACATGGTCTGGTGAAGGATTGAAGCCTAAAAATGCTGAAAAAGGTGAAGAGCATAAAGTAATGAAATTTCACAGTTTGCAGCTTTCAGTTAGGGCTTATTTAAGAAATCTTAATACTCACTCATCTTATAAAAATTTAAGAAAGGCAAGAACAAAGCTTAGAAATAAAAACAAACCATTAGATAGTGTAGTTTTATCAAATCATCTTGATAAGTATGCAGAAACAGGAACTGAATATATAGAAGTACTGCAGAAAATAATAACCCAGAACAATTTAAAAGATTTTGATGAAGCTAGATTGCTACCTTCTAGCAAGGATTTAGAAAGTTTAATTTAATTTGTTTTAATTGGGAATTGTACTCCAAACCATCTCCACTTACCGTCATCATTGAGAGAACAATTTACCCTTCCTCTTCTTGGCTCAAATGGTGCTCTAAATTCAATAGATAACAAAGTACCTGAAAGAGTGGTATTTGACTTTTCCCACTTGTTCGCCTCATTTGAATAGCAATTAATATTATTTAAATTTTTTTGTTCTTCAAAAAACTCAACTATGAATTTAGGAGGATTTGTAGATTTTATTAATTGTTTTTCTAGAGGTAATAATTTTTTATATTCCAATGGAAAATAATTTATGATTGAACTAAATCTTTTTAATTCACCATATTTTTCATTAATTGGAAATCTTGGTAATTCAAATTTATCCTTGTTTAAATCAATAACCCCAGAGTGTTGACCAAAAGCAAATTCAAAATTTTTAGAAATATAATTCCTCATAAATTTGGAATATTCACCAAATGGATAAGAAAATAAATTTGGAACATAGCCTAGTTCTCTTAAAAAAATCTTATTTGCCTTTTCAATGTCTAATATAAATTTATCATTAGTTTCATCAATGAGATATTCATGACTATGTGAGTGGTGTCCAATTAAAGCAAAATGCTCTTTTTCTATTTCTCTAATTTGATCCCAGGTCATATATCCATTTTTACCCACTGGCTCAGTTGAAACAAATAAGATAAAAGGAATTTTATTTTTTTTAAGGTATGGCCAAGCTTCAGAATAAAAGGACTCAAATCCATCATCAATAGTAATGAGTATCTCTTTTTTTAACTTTATGTTGCTAAATTGCTCTTTAAATTTATTAGGATTATGAAAGTTAAAGTTTGATTTTTTAATTATCTGAATATGTTCTTTGAAAATATCCATTTGAATATTCGTTGATGGATATTCAGATTCATTAAAGCGATGATACATAATTGACAGAATTCCTTCATCTTTAGAATAGTATTTGATATTATTTTCATCTGCTTTAGAACCAATAATAGAAAACAGAATAATTATGAATAAGCTGGTAATAGACGTTATAAATGAAAAAATATTTTTAATGATCATAACTAAAGATGATATTTATAATATTACTAAAGAGAATACTAAAATTAATTACGAGAAATTAACTTTAATTCTCAAAGATTTTTTAAATTCGAATAATCTGAAATTAGAAGATATTAAAAAAATTTATGTTAACAGAGGGCCAGGAAGCTTTGCAGGCATAAGAAACTCATTATCAATAGTAAAAGCAATTAATGTTGCAAGGAAAATTGATTATTATTGCTATAGTCTTAAAGATTTCAATGACCAAAAAGATATAAAATATGAAGATATACCTAATTTATGTGACAAATTTAAAATCAAAAAAAATTTGATTAAACCTATTTATTTAAGTTAGAATTGGACTATGTCAGAAACAATTGAGCAAAAATGTTTATCTAAAGGAGTTAAATTAACCGATCAAAGAAGAATAATTGCTCAAGTGATGTCTGAGTCTTCAGATCATCCAGATGTTGATGAATTATATAATCGAGTTTCTAAAATAGACTCAAAAATTAGCATCGCTACAGTTTACAGAACAGTAAAATTATTTGAGGAATCTGGAATTTTAACGAAGCATGAGTTTAAAGGTGGGAAAGCTAGATATGAAGAGTTAAATGAAGGACATCACGATCATTTAATCGATGTAAAGTCTGGAGAGATTATAGAGTTTGTAGATGAGGAAATTGAGACACTTCAAAAAAAAGTTGCAGAAAAATATGGATATACCTTGGTAGACCATAAACTAGAACTTTATGGGATAAAGAAAAAATCCTAATACAATGGCACAAAAAATATTTATCAAAACATTTGGGTGTCAAATGAATGAGTATGATTCTAACAGAATATTTGACTCAGTTAAAAAAATTGGTTTCGAAAAAACAGATAATTATGCGGATGCAAATTGTTATCTTCTTAACACTTGTCACATAAGAGATAAAGCTAAAGAAAAAGTTTACCATGAAATAGGTAGAGTTAAAAAAATTTTCCGATCAAAACAAAAACCATTAGTAATTATAGCAGGATGTGTTGCACAAGCTGAAAATCAAGAAATGTTAAAACGTGAGCCTTATATTGATTTAGTAATTGGCCCTCAATCTTATCACAAAATTAATGACACCATATTGAGTTACATTCAAAAAAAGAAAAAAATGGAAGAAACAGAATTCGATGCTATTTCTAAATTTAAATATTTTAGTAAAATAAAAAATGAGGCTGGAAAAGTATCTTCATTCTTAACTATTCAAGAAGGCTGCGATAAATTTTGTCATTTCTGTGTAGTGCCTTACACAAGAGGACCTGAGTATTCAAGACCTTTTCAACAAATTATAGATGAGGCCAAATACTTATCTGAAAAAGGGACTAAAGAGATAGTGCTCCTCGGTCAAAATGTTAATGCATATAATGACGGTAAAAATAGATTGTCCAATTTGATTATGGAAATAGAAAAAATACAGGATATTAAAAGAATTAGATATACCACCTCTCATCCAAAAGATATGACTGAAGATTTGATAGATGTTTATCAAAATTCTCAAAAATTAATGCCACTTGTTCATCTTCCAGTACAAAGTGGATCTGATAAAATTTTAGAGCTTATGAATAGAAAGCACACTATTAAAGACTATCTGCACATTTTTGAAAAATTAAAAAACATTAATAGTAAAATAGAATTTTCAAGTGATTTTATCATTGGTTATCCAGGAGAAAAAGAGGAAGATTTTGAAAATACTTTAAGTTTAATTGAAACAGTTAATTTTATTAATTCATATTCTTTTATTTTTAGTGCCAGACCAGGAACAGTTGCTTTTGATTTAGAACTTACTGACAAAAAAACTTCAATACAAAGATTAGAAACGATCCAGAATAAATTGTATGAAAATCAAATGAATAGAAATAAACTATCTAAAAACAAAATAATCAACGTTTTGGTTGAAAACTTAACTGATGACAAAACCAAAACTTTTGGTAGATCTGAGTATATGACATCAGTAGTATTCAATGGTAATAAAAAACATATTGGAAAAATTGTTCCAGTAAAAATTAATAAATTTAATAGAACCACCTTATTTGGTGAAATTATTGAGGATTTGGATAAAAAGGTAGCATAATAATTGAGCAGCATAACAAATAAAAATATAGATCCATCTTTGAAGTTTGTTTACTCAGACAACAATTCTTTAAGTGTTATATTTCATGATAATGATTTGTTGATGGGTGTTGTGGGTGAATTTAATAAAAATTTACGAGAGTTAGAGAAAGTAACAAACTGTAGTTTGTACTCCAGAGGAAACTCCATACTAATTAAATCAAATCCAGAAAAGAATGAATTATTAAAAAATGCTATTCAGTTTTTAGCTAATCAGTTCATTAATAATGGAAGCATCGAGAGCAAAGATATAGTTTCTTCAGTAGATAAATTTATGATTAATGAAAAAGTTAAAAATAACAATGTAACTGATATAATTAAAACTCCAAAAAAATCTATAATTCCAAGATCTGAAAAACAAAAGGATTATGTAAGAGCATTAAGACAAAGTGATATTGTAATTTCAGCTGGCCCTGCAGGGACAGGAAAAACATTTTTAGCAGTTGCTGTAGGATTGACAATGTTATTAGAAAAAAAAATTGAGAGAATTATTTTATCAAGACCAGCAGTTGAAGCAGGCGAGCGTTTAGGATTTTTACCTGGAGATATGAAAGAGAAAGTAGATCCATATTTAAGGCCCTTATACGATTCACTTTATGATCTTTTTGATTTTGAAAAAATTCAAAGGATGATTGAAATAGGAGATATAGAAATTGCTCCATTGGCTTTTATGAGAGGACGAACACTTAAAAATTCATTTGCGATTTTGGATGAAGCCCAGAATGCTACTGATACACAAATCAAAATGTTTTTAACACGTATTGGAGAAAATTCTAAAATTGTAGTTAATGGTGATCCTACACAAATAGATTTGCCAAACAAAGGTATGTCAGGATTAGTGCGTTCAAAACAATTATTAGGCCACTTAAATGAGATATCGGTTGTTGATTTTGATCACTCTGATGTTGTAAGGCATCCACTGGTTTCTAAAATTGTAAAAGCCTACTCAAAGAATGATTAATATAAATGTCTTCTCAGATGAGAAGGCTTGGTCAAAAAAACTTAGAAATAAAGATCTTTTTTTTCAAAAAATCTGTAACGCTTTCCCTAAAAAATATAAGTTTTTAAATAAAAAAGTAAGTTTTACTTTACTACTCTCTAATAATAAGAATATTCAAAAGTTAAATAAACTTTTTAGAAAAAAAAATAAGCCCACAGATATCTTGTCATTTCCATTAACTAAAAAATTTAGAGTTTCTAAACAAACTTATTTAGGAGATATAATAATTAGTTATAACTTTATAAACAAACCTAAATCATTAAATACGAAACTTTTTAAGGAGAAAGTGATCAAAATATTTATTCATGGCTTCCTTCATCTATTAGGTTTTGATCATAAAAAAAATAAAGACTATATAAAAATGTTAAAAGAAGAGGGGCAAATATATAAGTCCGTAATTTCTAAAACAAAATAAATTGACTAAAAAATCATATCTTGAATTTATATTTTTAATATTTTTAGGGGCCGCAACATCCCTAAGCCTACCACCTTTTAACTATGTAATTATTAACTTTATTACCTTGAGTTTATTATTTGCTTTTTTAATAAAGAGGTCAAAAGAAATCAATAACAAAAAAATATTCTTCTTTTATGGATGGCTTTTTGGTTTTGGTTATTTCATTACAAATCTTTATTGGATATCAATTTCTTTAACTTTCGATGAGAGTTTTAAGTTTTTGATCCCAGTAACATTAATTTTTATTCCAGCTTTTTTAGCCTTATTTTATGGACTTATTTCTTTTTTATTTTTTATTTTTAAAACTAAAAAAATAATTTCATCTTTCTTCCTGTTTTCTCTAATTTTTGGTTTAACAGAGTATGTTAGAGGTTCTATCTTGACAGGATTTCCATGGAATTTAATTGCCTATAGTTTTTCAAGTCATTTAGAAATTTTAAATATCACCTCTATTATAGGTACCTATGGATTCAATTTATTTTGCATTTCACTATTTATAAGTCCAGCAGTATTTATTTTAAGAGATACAAGAGCTGACATATGGGTCTGCATATTTTTTCTTTTAATCACAATTATTTTTTATCTTTATGGAGCACAGTCCAAAAAGGTTTTTACCGAAGCTGAAATAAATTCTATTGATCATAAGGTTAGAGTTATTGGTTCCAACATTAAATTAGATAGATTTTATTCTAATATTAATCCAATAACAGCTATTGAGGATTTAATTGAACTCAGTGAACCTGATAAAAATGAAAAAATTATTTTTGTGTGGCCAGAGGGAATACTGCCAGGCATATCTCAAGAAAAAATAGTTGATTACAAGTGGTTATTTGAAAATCATTTTAATGAAAATCATTTATTAGTCCTTGGTATAAATAGTAAATCTGTTCAAAGAGACACCGTTAAATATTTTAATTCTCTCTCTGTATATGATCACAGTTTAAATTTATTAAGTTCATACGATAAAAATAATCTTGTGCCGTTTGGAGAATTTTTACCACTTGAAAACATACTTAAAAATATTGGCTTAAAAACTTTAACTAATAATTATCAGTCTTATTCAAAAGGAAGCGAGAGAAATATAATTAAAATTAACAAAAGCGATACCCCCTTAAAATTTTTACCCCTAATTTGTTATGAAATAATTTACTCTGGAAGAATTTTTAATAATTCAGATTTTGATTTTATAATAAATATTTCAGAGGACGGGTGGTTTGGTCAATCTATTGGACCCAAACAACATTTTATTCACAGTATATATAGAGCTATCGAGAGTGGTAAATACGTTTTGCGTTCTTCAAATAATGGAATATCAGCTATAATAAATCCAATTGGTCAAATCGAACAAGAAGTTAGTTTTAACAAGACAGGCTATATAGACTTTAGTCAATTTAAAAAAATTCAACCAACAGTATTTTCTAAATATGGAAATAAAATTTTTGGTTTAATAATTTTATTGTATATTTTTTTAATTTTTTCATTTAATAGAATTAACAATGAGTAATTTAAAAAATTTTCTTTTCACTAGTGAGTCAGTTTCAGAGGGACATCCGGATAAAGTTTCAGATAGAATTTCTGATATGGTAGTTGATAGTTATCTTTCAGGAGATCCATTTTCAAGAGTAGCTTGTGAAACACTTACAACAACAAACAAAGTCGTTTTAGCTGGTGAAGTAAGAGGTCCAGAAATTAAAAAAAATGATTTAATTGAAAAAGTAAGACATTGCATAAAAGATATTGGTTATGATCAAGATGGTTTTACTTGGAAAGAAGCTACAAAAATAGAAAGCCATCTTCATTCGCAATCTGCGGATATAGCAATGGGTGTAGATTCTTCAGGCAATAAAGACGAAGGAGCTGGAGATCAAGGGATCATGTTTGGCTATGCATGTAATGAAACAGAAGAGTTAATGCCAGCACCTATTCACTATTCACACAAAATTTTAAGACTAATGGCTGAGGATAGAAAGTCTGGTAAACTTAAAAATATCGAGCCAGACTCTAAAAGCCAAGTAACTTTTGAGTATATTGATGGAAAACCAACAAGAGTTAAATCTGTAGTTATTTCATCTCAACATTCTGTCGATGTAAATCAAACTCAAGTTCGAGATTTATTAAGACCATATATGATAAATTCAATTCCAAAAAATTTTTTAGATGCATTCAATGAAGAGGAGTTTTATGTGAATCCCACAGGTAATTTTGTAATCGGAGGCCCTGATGGTGATTGTGGGTTAACAGGAAGAAAAATTATAGTTGATACTTATGGAGGTGCTGCACCTCATGGCGGTGGGGCATTTTCTGGAAAGGATCCAACTAAAGTTGATAGGTCAGCAGCTTATGCAGCAAGGTATATCGCAAAAAATATAGTTGCCTCAAAAATCGCTAACAAATGTTTAATTCAATTAGCTTATGCAATAGGTGTATCAAAACCGCTATCAATTTATGTTGATTTATTCGATAACGACCTTGAAAAAAATAAATTTGTTGTAGAAAAAATTAATGATAATTTTGATTTAAGCCCAAGAGGAATTAGAGAAATGTTAAATTTAAATAAACCTATTTATGAAAAAACAGCTGCTTATGGTCATTTTGGAAGAAGCCCAGAAGAAAATGGCTCTTTTTCTTGGGAAAAAATAGATAAAATAAAAGCTTTTTTGAAATAGTTTCTGTTGAATTAAAAAAAAACTTTACTATATTGCCCTTACATTATTGAACTTACAAAATGGGCTTTAGCCCATTTTTTTTTAGAGTAAATAAAAAATGTTAAATAAAAGAGCAGATAAACTTGAATTATTAAGAATTGCTGAGGCTGTAGCTTTAGAAAAATCAATTGATAAAGAGCTAATTATTAGCTCAATGGAGACAGGTATTGCGAAAGCGGCTAAATCTAAATTTGGTCAAGAAAATGAAATTAGAGTTTCAATCAACAGAGATAGTGGAGATATTGAGCTTTTTAGAAAATTAATAATTGCTGAAAATCCAGAAAATGCAAATACAGAAATAAAATTAGAGGATGCAATTAATTTAAATGAAACTAATAAAGATAAGACTATTGGTGATGAGGTTCTACAGCCTTTACCATCTTTTGATTTCGGAAGAATAGCTGCGCAGACCGCAAAACAAGTTATCAGCTTTAATGTTAGAGAGGCGGAAAGAGAAAGACAATTTAACGATTTTGTAGATAAAAAAGATACAATTTTAAGTGGAATTGTAAAAAGATTAGAATTTGGAAATGTTATTGCTGATTTAGGAAAAACTGAAGCAATTATTCAAAAAAATGAATTAATCCCAAGAGAGAATATCAAGGCGGGAGATCGTGTCAAAGCTTACTGTTATGATGTAAGAAGAGAAGCAAGAGGCCAACAAATTTTTTTATCAAGAGCTCATCCTAAATTTATGGAAAAACTTTTTGTCCAAGAAGTGCCTGAAATTTACGATGGATTAATAGAAATTAAATCATCTTCAAGAGATCCTGGTAGTAGAGCAAAAATATGTGTTAAAGCTGTTGATACTTCATTAGATCCAGTTGGAGCTTGTGTGGGCATGAGGGGATCAAGAGTTCAGGCGGTTGTGAATGAACTACAAGGTGAAAAAATTGATATTGTTAATTGGTCAGAGGATCCAGCTGTTTTAGTATCAAACGCCTTATCTCCAGCAGAAGTTCAAAGAGTAAATGTTGATGCAGAAAGAAAAAAACTTGACGTAATACTCTCAGAAGAAAATTTAAGTAAAGCAATTGGCAGAAGAGGTCAAAATGTAAGACTTGCAACAAAGTTATTAAATTATGAAATTAATATAATGACAGATGCTGAGGACTCTGAGAGAAGACAATTAGAATTTAAGGAAAAAACAGAGAACTTTGTTAAAAATTTGGAACTAGATGAGACGCTTGGTCAGTTATTGGTTGCAGAGGGCTTTTCATCAATTGATGATATTAAAGATAGTTCAGCAGAAAATTTAATGAAGATAGAAGGTATCGAAGAAGATACTGCAAAAGCACTTATAGAAAGAGCTCAAGAATTTCATCAAAAAGATCAAGAAGATATTTCGACAAGAATTAAAGAATTGGGACTTGAGGATACTTTAATTAATTTAAAAGGTCTTACACCAGGAATGTTAGTTACGTTAGGAGAACAAAAAATTTTAACATTAGAAGATTTTGCAGATCTAGCATCTGATGAATTAACTGGTGGTTTTGATGTAGTAAAAGGTGAGAGAGTTAAAATTCAGGGATACCTTGAAGATTTTGCTTTATCAAAAGAAGAGGCAGATGAACTAATTATGTCTGCTAGAAACATTGTTTACAAAGACTGAGTGATGATCTATGGAAAAAAAAACAAAATTAACAATATCTGGCTCAGCCAAAAAATCGATCAAAAGTATTGAGATTGCTAAAACTCAAAGCAAAAATGCAGTTGTCATAGAAAAGCAAACTGGAAAATTACCAAATAGAGGAGGATCTTTTAGGCCCAACTTAGGTAAACCAAAACCAACCTCTTCTTTTAGCAGAGGAACTGGAATCAAACCATCTTTTGCAACAAAATCACCCCCTATAACAAATGATTTTGAAAGAAGGAAGCTTGCCGAGCAGAGAGCAACAAAGAGACTTAAAGGTGATGGTGATGGAAAAGATAAAAAAACGTTAAAGACAGGAACAAAAAAAAGAGAATTAAAACTCACTGTTTCAAGAGCCCTAAGTGACGAAATAGAGGCAAGAGAAAGAAGTTTAGCTTCAGTTAAAAGAGCAAGACTAAAAGAGAATAAAAACTTATCTAAAGATGAAAATCATGAAAGTCTCAAACCAGTTAAAAGAGATATTAATATTCCAGAAGCAATCACTGTTAGAGAGTTAGCTAATAGAATGGCTGAGCAATCCAGCAATGTGATTAAATATTTATTTGGAATGGGGGTAACAGTTACAATCAATCAAACTCTTGCAGCAGATACAGCTGAGTTCTTAGTTAGAGAGTTTGGGCACAATCCTATTAGAGAAGAAAAAGCAGAGGAAATAATAAAGAAAATCAAAGCAACAAGAGTAGAAAATTTAAAAAATAGACCACCAATTGTTACGGTGATGGGTCATGTTGATCATGGTAAAACGTCTGTTCTTGATGTTTTGAGAAGTGCAAATGTTGTGTCAGGAGAATTTGGTGGAATAACTCAACACATAGGGGCCTATCAAATTGAAAGCCAAGATAACAAACTAACTTTTATTGATACCCCAGGTCATGCAGCTTTCACAGAAATGAGAGCAAGAGGATCAAAATTAACTGATGTAGTTGTGTTAGTAGTTGCAGCAGATGATGGTGTAAAACCACAAACAATCGAGTCTATCAAACATGCAAAAGCAGCAAATGTTCCAATTGTAGTTGCAATTAATAAATGTGATCTTCCAGATGCAGATCCACAAAAAATTAAAAATCAATTGTTAGAACACGAGTTGGTTGCTGAAGATCTATCAGGAGATACTTTAATGGTAGAGATTTCAGCAAAGACAAAATTAAATTTAGATAAACTTGTTGAATCAATAATCCTTCAAGCTGAAATTTTAGATTTGAAAACTGATTATGAGTCTAAAGCTACAGGAATAGTATTAGAATCTAAAATTGATGTAGGTCGAGGGCCAGTTGCAACAATTATTGTAACCACAGGAACTCTTAAAAAAGGAGATTTTTTTGTAAGCGGATTGAAGTGGGGGAAAGTTAGAGCAATAATAAATGATAAAGGTAAAAATATTGATGAAGCTTCACCATCTACTCCAGTTGAAATTTTAGGTATTAATGGTGCAGCAAAAGCAGGTGATGATTTCATTGTTCTTGAGAGTGAAAAAGAAGCTAAAACATTAAGTGAAAACAGGGCAGAAGAGATAAAGGATGGAAAAAATCCTTTAACATTTGCTACACAAGAATCTGCGTTCTCAGATAAATCTTCAGAGGAATTAAATTTAATTATTAAATCTGATGTGCATGGATCCTCTGAAGCAATTAAAAATGCAATTAGTCAAATAAAACATGATGAAGTCAAACCTAAAATTATTTTAGCGGACATTGGAATGGTTACTGAAACAGACGTTACTTTAGCAAAAGCGTCAAATGCTGTGTTAATCGCATTTAATGTTAAACCAAGCAAAGAAGCAAAAAAACTTGCAGAAAATGAAAATATAAAAATTTCTTCATACAATATTATCTATGAAGTACTAGACTATATTAAACAAAAAATGTCGGGACTATTAACCCCAGATGTTCAGGAAACCATAACTGGATCAGCTCAAATTTTAGAAATTTTTAAAGTGTCTGGAGCTGGTAAAGTTGCAGGATCAAAAATCACCGAAGGAGAAATCACAAGCACCTCAGATGTTAGAATCATCAGAGATGGATCGATCATTTACACTGGAAAAGTTGGAACTATTTTTAGAGAAAAAAACCAAGTAAAACAGGTTAGTGATGGACAAGAATGTGGAATAACAGTTAAAGATTATATGGATTTCCAAAAAAATGACACAATAGAAGCTTTTAGTGTTACATCTACAGAGAGGTCAATTTAATGGCAGATAGAATAGGAAAACCAATTTCACAAAGACAGCTTAGAGTTGGAGAAATGATTAAACAGTCTTTAAGCATGATTTTTATAAGAAATGAGGCTAAGGTCCCCAATTTAGAAACAAACACGATAACCGTTACTGAGGTTAGAATGAGTCCAGATTTAAAAATCGCTAAAGCATATGTGCTTCCATTAGGAGGAAAAGATGCTGAGGAGACTATAAATACATTAAAAGAGTATTCATTTTTAATTAGAAAAATTTTATCACAGAAAGTGGTTATGAAATTTTTACCAAAATTACTTTTTAGAAAAGATGAGTCTTTTGAGTATGCGGAAAAAATAGAAAACTTAATAAAACAAACAAATAAATAGGAAAAACGAGGCATGAACAAAAAGGCACAAGAATTAGCAATGCATGATAAAGATACTGGATCCTCTGAGATACAGATTGCTTTGTTAACAGAGAAAATTGAAACTCTCTCTAAACATATTAAGCAATTCAAAAAAGACAAACATTCGTCCGTTGGATTGTTGAGAGCAGTCAATAGAAGAAAGAAATTGTTAGAATACTTAAAGAAAACAAAAATGGATTCTTACAAAAATGTACTGTCGAAATTGAATTTAAGAAAATAGAAGTCAAGATAGATAGAACGGAATGGAACGAAACGAACGAAACGAAACGAAATGGAAATGAAATGTTTAAAGTACACAAGAAGGAAATAGAAGTAGCAGGAAAGAAAATAAGTTTAGAAACAGGTAAAGTAGCAAGACAAGCAGATGGAGCAATCATCGCAACATGTGGTGAAACAGTTATTCTAGCAACAGTTGTAGGAGCAAAGAAAGTAAATCCAGATATGGATTATTTTCCTTTATCAGTTAACTACCAAGAAAAATACTATGCAGGTGGAAAAATTCCTGGTGGATATTTTAAAAGAGAAGCAAGACCAACTGAAAGCGAAACATTAATCTCTAGATTAATTGATAGACCAATCAGACCTTTGTTTCCTGATGAATTTAAAAATGAAGTACAGTTGTTACCAACAGTAATTTCTTATGACAAAGAAAACCAACCAGATATTCTAGCAATCACTGCCTCTTCAGCAGCGTTAGCAATTTCAGGAATGCCATTTATGGGTCCAGTAGGAGCTTCTAGAGTGGGATATGTTGATGGCAAGTATGTTCTTAATCCATCAAAAGAAGAGTTGGAAAAATCAAGTTTAGATTTAGTTGTTGCAGGCACTAAAGATGCAGTGCTAATGGTTGAATCTGAAACATCAGGTTTATCTGAAGAAGTAATGTTAGCAGCAGTTAAATTTGGTCATGAAGGATTTGTTCCAGTAATCGAAATGATAGAGGAACTCGCTAAAGAGTGCAGAAAACCTGATTGGACTGTTGAGAAAAAAGATTTATCTGAAGTTAAACAAAAACTTGAAGAAACTTTTACAGAAGACCTTAAAAAAGCTTTTGCGACTAGAGATAAACAAGATAGATCAAATCAAATTTCAGAAATTACTGATAAAGCTAAAAAGCTTTTTGAAGAAAATGAAAATTATTCTGATCTTGATGTTAACTCACAGCTTAAAAATCTAGAAAAGAAAATTGTCAGAACTGATATTCTTAAAAATAAAAACAGAATTGATGGTAGAGGATTATCTGACGTAAGACCAATCTCATGTGAAGTTGGTGTATTACCAAGAACACACGGTTCTGCTTTGTTTACTAGGGGAGAAACACAAGCAATTGTTGTAACTACTTTAGGAACATCTGATGATGAACAAAGAATTGAGAGTTTAGATGGCCTTCAGAGAGAAAGATTTATGCTTCACTACAATTTTCCTCCTTTTTCAGTTGGTGAAACTGGAAGAATTGGAACTGGAAGACGAGAAATTGGTCATGGTAAACTAGCATGGAGAGCAATTAATTCTTCATTACCTTCAAAAGAGGCTTTTCCATATACTTTTAGAATAGTATCAGAGATTACAGAGTCTAATGGCTCTTCTTCAATGGCTACTGTTTGTGGGGCTTCTCTAGCATTAATGGATGCGGG
The DNA here is from genome assembly GCA_902606645.1 of uncultured Pelagibacteraceae bacterium. Classification (GTDB taxonomy): domain Bacteria; phylum Pseudomonadota; class Alphaproteobacteria; order Pelagibacterales; family Pelagibacteraceae; genus Pelagibacter. Next base: position 22,262 of record CACLHJ010000007.1, read on the forward strand.
TGTTCCGATAAAAGAACCAGTTGCAGGTATTGCAATGGGTTTAATTAAAGAAGGAGATGATTTTAGTGTATTATCAGATATTTTAGGTGACGAAGATCACTTAGGAGATATGGACTTTAAAGTTGCCGGAACAAAAGATGGAATTACTTCTCTACAAATGGATATCAAAATTACTGGTATCACTTTTGAAATCATGGAGCAGGCTTTAAACCAGGCTAAAGATGGAAGAATTCATATCTTAGGTGAAATGAATAAAGCTTTAGGGGAGTCTAGATCTGATGTTGGAAAACATACTCCAAAGATGGAACAAGTAACTGTTGATAAAAAAGATATTGCTGCTGTAATCGGAAAAGGTGGTGCAACGATCAGGGAGATTGTTGAAAAATCAAGTGCTAAGGTTGATGTAAATGATGAAGGAGTTGTAACAGTTGCTGCTCCAGATGAAGAATCAAGAAACATTGCTATGCAAATGATCAAAGACATCACTGCAAAAGCTGAAATGAATAAAATCTATTCAGGTAAAGTAATGAAAATTATGGAGTTCGGTGCATTTGTTAATTTCTTAGGAAAACAAGATGGACTTGTTCATATTTCAGAACTAGCAGATAAAAGAGTAGCTAAAGTTACTGATGTTGTTAAAGAAGGTGACGAAGTAAAAGTTAAAGTAATTGGTTTTGATAGAGGTAAAGTTAAACTTTCTATGAAACAAGCTGCTGAATAATCAAAATTAGGGGGTGGCAGGTTCGAATCCTGCCGCTTCATTAAGTTATATTCTTAGGATCTGGCATCCCAACCTTGTTATATCCAGCATCTACGTAGTGAATTTCACCGGTCACACCGTTTGCAAGGTCACTTAATAGGTATAATGCTGAATTTCCAACATCATGGATATCAACGTTTCTTTTGAGTAAAGAATGGTCTTCATTCCATTTATAAAGGAATTTTGCATCCCCGATTGCAGATGCTGCCAGCGTTTTAATAGGTCCAGCACTTATGGCGTTTACCCTCATGCCTTTAGCACCTAAATCTCTTGCTAGATACTTAACGCTAGACTCTAGTGCTGCCTTACAAACACCCATTACATTGTAATTTGGAATTGCTTTGTTAGCTTCGTAGCTTAGAGTAATTAGGCTTCCACCCTCTTTCATTACTTTAGAAGCCTCTTTTGCAACCTCTGTAAATGAAAAACATGAAATTAACATACTTCTTAAAAAGTTTTCTCTAGTAGTGTTTAAATATTCTCCAGATAATTCTGACTTATCAGAAAAAGCAATAGCATGAACTACAAAATCAATTTCGCCCCATTGAGATTTTACATCTTCAAATAATTTTGTTACATCTTCTTTTTTTTCAACATCACAACTAAATGTAACTTTTGAATTTAATTTTTCTGCTAAAGGAACAACTCTTTTTTTTAAAGCATCACCTAAATAAGTGAATGCCAGTTCTGCACCAGCTTCTGCAAGTTTTTGTGAAATACCCCAAGCAATAGATCTTTCATTGGCAACACCCATTACCAATCCTTTTTTACCTTTCATTAAGCTCATAATTATATTTTCTCAAAAATTAAAGCAGCATTGGTTCCACCAAAACCAAAACTATTAGACATTACTGTATTTAAAGTTGCTCCTGTCTCAGTTTTAGCAACTATTGGAAATTTTTTAGCCTCGTCATCCATTTCATTAATATTAGCAGATCCTGCTATAAAATTATTTTTCATCATGATTAAACAATAGATCGCTTCATGAACGGATGCGGCTCCTAAAGGATGACCTGACAAAGATTTTGTTGAACTAATTTTTGGAATTTCATTTCCAAAAGCTTCTTTTACTGCATTTAATTCTGTAATGTCTCCAACTGGAGTAGATGTTCCATGAGTATTGATATAATCAATTTTATTTTTTGATGTTGCCATAGCCATCTTCATGCATCTCACAGCACCTTCTCCTGATGGAGCCACCATATCGTATCCATCTGAAGTTGCCCCATAACCAGTTAATTCCGCGTATATTTTAGCCCCTCTTGCTTTAGCATGTTCGTATTCTTCTAGCACTAAAACTCCACCACCACCAGCAATTACAAATCCATCTCTAGTTTTATCATATGCTCTTGATGCCGTCTCTGGTGTATTATTATATTTTGAAGATAAGGCTGTCATTGCATCAAACATTGCAGTCATCGCCCAGTGTATCTCCTCACTACCACCTGCAAAAACAACATCTTGTTTTCCCATTTGAATTAATTCCATTGAGTTTCCAATACAGTGGCCACTTGTTGCACAAGCAGAACTCATTGTGTAGTTCGTCCCTTTAATTTTAAATGGAACAGCAAGTGTAGCTGATGCTGTACTGGCCATTGTTCTTGGAACAATGAATGGTCCCATTAATTTTGGAGTTTTAGCTCTGGTTTTATCTGCTGCTAAAATGACATTTTCAATTGATGGACCACCTGAACCCATAACTATTCCTGTTTTAAAGTTACTAACTTCACTTTCTTCTAATCCAGAGTCTTCGATTGCTTCTTTCATTGCTATGTAGTTGTAAGCAGAACCTGATCCCATGAATCTTATTGTTTTTCTATCAATATGATCTTCAAGCTTTATATTTGGCTTACCATGTACATGACTTTTTAAATTATGTTCTTTGTATTCTTCACTAAAAGATATTCCAGACTTTGTTTTCAATAATGACTGATGTACCTCTTCTTGATTATTACCTAAGCATGAAACAACGCCCAAACCTGTAATTACTACTCTTCTCATTATTTGAACAATCCTACTTTTAAACTATCTGCTGAATATATTTTTTTATCATCTGCAAAAACTACTCCATTAGCAAGACCAACAGTTGTGCCTCCTGGTGACATAATTTTTTTCATATCAATTTTATATGTTACTAACTTAACATTTTTCAATACTTCACCTGTGAACTTTACAGTTCCAACACCTAGTGCTCTACCCTTGCCAGGATTTCCTAGCCAACCTAGGTAAAAACCTACTAGTTGCCACATAGCGTCTAACCCTAAGCAACCAGGCATAACGGGGTCAGATTTAAAATGACAATCAAAGAACCAAAGATCATCTTTAATATCTAACTCAGCCTTTAAAGATCCCTTGTTAAAGGTCCCGTTATTGTCGTTAATCTCTGTTATTCTATCAAACATTAGCATCGGAGGAAGGGGTAATTTAGCATTACCAGGGCCAAAAAGATCACCATTTCCACAAGTAATTAGGTCATCATAGCTATAGGAGTTTTTTTTCATAAAAATTGAGTTCCCTTATTACTTGATTTAATGATAATATAATATAATAAAACAATACAATTTATTCTTAGTTTAGAATTATTATAAAGAAATATGACAAAAAACTTCAATTTTATTGAAAAATTAAGAGAAACTGGGCTCAGACCCACAAAGCAAAGAGTTAAAATTTGTGAGGTTTTGTTCAACAGAGATAAAACTTTTCACTTTACAATTAACGATCTTGTTAAAAAAATATCTGAAGAGTTAAATGAAAAAATATCTCTGGCAACAGTTTATAACACTGTTCATGCCTTAAAAAAAAAGGGATATTTAAAGGAGATATCAATAAACTCAGACAAAAGCTATTTTGATACTAACACCACTGTTCATCACCATTTTTATGATGAAGATACCCATCAATTAATAGACTGTGATGAACATGAAATAGAAAATGTGAATGTTAAAAATAATATCACTGGAAAAAAAATTAACTCAGTTGAAGTTTTGGTTAGAGTTGCGAGTGATAATCAAAATCAAAATTAATTCAATAAAATCAATAACTTAAATTATAAATTATAATTATTCTAAACTGTTGACAATCACTTTAGAAGTATTATATCCTTAATAATCATTAATTAAGGAGAATATAATGTCATTAAAAGGAAGTAAAACTGAAGAAAATTTAAAGGAAGCTTTTGCTGGCGAAAGTCAAGCAAACAGAAGATATCTTTACTTCGCACAAAAGGCTGACATCGAAGGATACAATGATGTAGCTACAGTTTTTAGATCAACTGCCGAAGGTGAGACAGGTCACGCACATGGTCATCTAGAGTATTTAGAGGAAGTTGGAGATCCTGGAACTGGTATGCCGATTGGTGAAACTAAAGCAAATTTAGCATCAGCTGTTCAAGGTGAAACACATGAGTACACTGATATGTACCCAGGTATGGCCAAAACAGCTAGAGAAGAAGGTTTTGAAGAAATTGCTGACTGGTTTGAAACTTTAGCAAAAGCTGAAAAATCTCATGCTGGTAAATTTCAAAAAACTTTAGAGTCTATTAGCTAATTAATTCGTTTAGTGGACATTAACTTGTCCACTAAAAATCCAAATAAAAATTCAAAAATTATGAGCAAAGAAGGTAGCTTAGATGCACCAACTAGACATCCAATTGATTTTGAGCACCCTGATTTTTTAAATCCTGAAAAATTAGACTCAGAAATGAGAAGAGTATTTGATATCTGTCATGGTTGCAGAAGATGCTTTAATCTTTGTGACTCTTTTCCAAAGTTATTCGATATGATTGATGAGTCAAAAAATGAAGACGTTGAGAGTTTATCCAGTGATCAATTTGCCCCTGTTGTAGATGCATGTACTTTATGTGATATGTGTTTTATGACAAAGTGCCCATATGTCCCTCCTCACGACTTTGATTTAGATTTTCCTCATTTAATGCTGAGATATAGAACTGCGCAGAAAAAGTTAGGAAAACTACCAAGCGCACCAACTCAATTAGCTAAAATTGATAGAAACGCAAAAATTGGGGTTATGTTCTCTAAAATTGTAAATTGGGCATCAAATATTAAAAATAAATTTATAAGAAAAATTTTAGAATTCATATCTGGGATAGATAAAAGAGTGCAGTTACCAAAATATAATTCAGAGACGTTTTCAAATTTTTTTAAAAAGAATAATGATAAAATTAACTATGAAGTGATTAACAAAGACAGAAAAGTTGTAATATATTCTACATGTTTTGTAAATTTTAACAAAAAAAATACAGGTGTAGCTGCATTAAAAGTTTTAAAAAAAAATGGTGTGGAAGTTCAAGAAGCTTACCCAGGCTGTTGTGGAATGCCTTTTTTGGAACAGGCAGATCTTCCAAAAGTAGTTGAACAAGCCAAAAAATTATCAAAAGATTTAATTGAATGGATTGACAAAGGTTACAAAGTAATAACTTTAACTGCAAGCTGTGGCTTAATGTTAAAATTTGAATGGCCTTTGTTATTACCTGAAAGTGAAAATGTAAAAAAATTATCTTCAAATGTAATGGATATTGACGAGTATGTGGTTGATATCGCTAATAATGAGGGATTGGCTGATGGATTAGAGGAAATCGACGGGGGAGTTACAGTTCATCATGCTTGTCATGCAAGAGCTCAAAATATGGGCGTCAAGGCTAGAGACATGTTAAAAAATATTCCTAATGTAAAAATTGATGTTGTCGAAAGATGTGCAGGCCATGGTGGAACTTTTGGTGTGATGAAGGACACACATGATTTAGCAAATAAAGTTGGAAGGCCAACTGCAAGACAAATAAAAAATAAAAATAATAAGTATATGGCATCTGATTGTCCTTTAGCTGGAAAGCATTTAAAGCAATTAGAAGTAGATACAAACATTTCCAATGATGAGGCACTACACCCTATAGAACTTATGGCAAAAAGTTATAAGTTATAATTATGCCGAAAGAAAAAAGAGAAATACAAAAATCTGATATAATGCCACTAGAGGCGTACATAAAAAAAAGAAAAGAATTAAGAAAAAATATTGTAAATTTTAAAACAAATCGAAGAATTGCACTTGGTCCTTACGCTACTTTTTATTTTGAAAGTTACGAAACTATGCTAGCTCAAGTTCAAGAAATGCTCTATATCGAAAAGGGTGGAGATGAACAATTAAAAGATGAACTAGTAGCGTACAACCCGCTAATTCCAAATGGAAAAGAATTAACTGCTACTTTAATGTTTGAAATAGACAATCCAGTATCTAGGGCAGCATTTTTAGGTAAAGTTGGTGGAATTGAACAAATGGTTTTTATGAAATTAGATGGTGAAACTATTAAAGCTGTGCCAGAGGAGGATGTTGATAGAACATCTACCGAAGGTAAAGCTTCTTCAGTTCAATTTGTGCATTTTAATTTTACTGACGAACAAATTCAAAAATTTAAATCAAACGAGATTGACGTTGAATTGGGAATGGATCACAAAGAGTACTCACACACCACAAAATTAACCAAAGAGAATATAGCTTCTTTATCAGCAGATTTTAGTTAATAGAGCCCCAAAGATCACCAGTTTTTATCCAACCACTTAAATTATCAGTTTCTATTTCACACCATTGTTTTTCACATTTTTGAACAATAAGTAATCTACCTTTTTTAATTATTGCAATAGGTTTAGCAAATGATGTTGGTTTTTTAAATAAAACTTTATCTTCGGTAGGAATTACTGAATTACTTTTCTTTAATTGTGAAACATGTATCCATCCACTATTATTTTTTAGATCAATTATTCGTCTAAAGTTTTCTTTTTTATCTATTTGTTTTATAGGAAGGTTTATTTTTTTATAAACATACTTGACGTCAGAGTCGAAACTTGGGCCATAACGAACGTTAACTTTATTTTTTTTCAAAGAGACAAAAATTTCGTTTGCAGAACTAATTGTGCAGAAGAGTAACAAACAAAACAATATACAAATTTTTTTAATTTCTATCTTAAAGAGCACTATTTTCTTTTTTTTAATTTTACTTTTCTTATATTTAAATTTAATAAATCTAGAATTAAAATAAATCTATTTAAATTTTCACCAATATTAAGAATTTTTTTTAAAATTTCATTCGCTTGCATTGTGCCAACAATTCCTGATACTGTACCTAAAATACCATCATACTCGCAATTCAAAATATCATCTGTAACAAGCTCTTCTTGATAAAAATCTCTTAAACTAGGATTATTTTTATTTTTAAAGTCAAAATTAAAAATATGACCATCAAACTTACTTATAGCACCAGCTACAAGAAATTTTTTATACTTTAAGCTTAAATCATTAATTAAAAATTTACTTTCAAAGTTATCTGTTCCATCAATAATGTAATCGTAATTTTTGACAATTTTTTTTAATTTAATTTTATCTATTTTGTAATCAAAAATATTTATTTTTGTTCTTGGATTTATTTCATTCAACTTTTTTTTTGAAATTTTAACTTTAGATTTATTAATATCTTTCTCAGTATATAAAGTTTGTCGATGTATGTTTGATAAACTAACTTTATCATGGTCTGCTAAACCAAGGGTTCCAATTCCTGAGCGTGTTAAAAATTCAGCAGCTGGACAACCTAAGCCACCCATTCCAATAATTAAAACTTTAGCCCCTTGAATTTTTTTCTGACCTGATGCACCAATATTTTTTAAAATAATTTGACGAGAGAATTTTTCTATTTCTTTTTTATTTAATTTTTTGCTCATTTTCCTGTTGAGCCAAATCCACCCTCTCCTCGAATTGTTTCTGGCAAAGTATCTATTTCTTCTAATTCCATTTTAACAACTGGTGTTAAAATCATTTGAGCTATTCTATCATTATTATTGATTATAAATTCGTTATTCCCATGGTTAAAGAGAATAACTTTTATTTCACCCCTATAATCACTATCAATTGTGCCAGGAGTATTTAATACACTAATATTATTTTTAGCTGCTAAACCAGATCTTGGTCTTATTTGTATTTCAAATTCCTCTGAAAATGCAACTGAAATGCCTGTTGGCACTAAAACAGAAGATAGTGGTTTAATAATTATTGGTTCAGAAATAAAAGCCATCAAATCCATACCTGACGCACCATTTGTTTTATAAGCAGGTAATTTAACAGATGAAGCTAATTTTTTGATTAAAACTTTTGCCATTAATTTAATTGATCAATAATTCTATCAACTATTTCATCAGATATTTCAGACTTTTTTTTAAAAGAAAGTTTTTCATTGTTTATTTTTTTATTTTTGTAGTGAATAGTTACCTCATTAAAATCAGAATTAAATCCAATATTTTTGTTTGCAACATCATTTGAAATAATTAAGTCACAATTTTTTTTGTTTAACTTTTCTTCTGCATTTTTTCCATGATTATCAGTTTCAGCTGCAAAACCAACAACAAGACTTGGCCTCATTGAATTATGGTTAGAAACGTAATTTAAAATATCAACATTTTTTTCAAGATTTAAATTTAATGTCTCTTGTTTTTTAATTTTATTTGTATACTTTTTTTGTAACTTAAAATCAGCTACAGCTGCTGCAAAAATTGCTACATCAGTTGGTAAACTTTTTTGAGTTGCAAGAAACATTTCTTCAGCAGTTTCAACCTTAACTAGATTAATATCGTTATCAATTTCTAAGTTAGTGGGGCCAGAAATGAGAGTTGTATCAAAACCTTTTTTAGAGAGAGATTTTGCAATCTCATAGCCTTGCTTGCCACTAGACTTATTAGTTATAAATCTAACAGGATCAATATATTCATTAGTAGGTCCTGCTGTAACCAAAGCTTTTAAATTTTTATTTCTTTTTTTATTTAAAAAAAACTGGTCTATCTCTTCAGCAATTTTTTTTGGATCAGACATCTTACCCTCACCGTATTCTCCGCAAGCCATATCACCTATTTCAGGTCCAATTAATTTATAACCATAATCTTTCAATTTTTTTAAATTCGTTTTGGTAGTTTGATGTTCCCACATCCTCACGTTCATTGCTGGAGCTAAATAAACATTTTTATCTGAAGCCAGAACAACAGTTGAAGCAAGATCGTCAGTAGTACCATGCGCTAGTTTTGAAACAGTATTTGCTGTTGCAGGAGCAATAACAATTACATCAGCCCATCTAGAAAGTGAAATATGGTCCATTTCAGTTTCATTTTCGACACTGAATAATTCACTATAAACTTTGCCTTGAGACAGCGCAGTAATTGAAAGTGGTGTTACAAATTCTTTAGCACTTGCAGTAAGTATAGTTTTGATTTCTGCACCACTTTTTTTGAAAAGTCTAATTGTCTCAAGACTTTTGTAGGCAGAAATTCCACCACATATGATAAATAAAATTTTTTTGTTTAACAGATTTTTCATTTCGAGAATTAAAATACTATAAGTCCAAAAATTACAAGTAGTAATAAACCAATAATAGACTGATTTCTAAAAGCATTCATTTCTGCTTTTTTATCATTTAAAGCAGTGTAAGAGTTTGAATTCTGAGGGATTTGTCCGCTAGCTAAAAACGTTAAAGCTTGATTAGCTTTATCCATGATCTCTGGAAATTCTGGTAATCGCTTAATTACCTCAGAAGTACTCTTTAATGTCTCATTTATATTTGATAGTGGATCTTTTGTTTCTCTCAACCAAGTCTCAAGCACAGGTTTAGAAGTTGTCCATATATTTGTATTTGGATTTAATTTTCTTGCAACACCCTCAACTACAACCATTGTTTTTTGTAGCATTAATAACTGTGGTTGAGTTTGCATGTTAAATTTTTCTGTCACATCAAAGAGTTGTTTCAATAATTTTCCACCCGAGATATCTTTTACCTCTTGTCCAAAAATGGGCTCTCCTATTGATCTTAAAGCCTGAGCCAAGTCGTCTATTGGAATATCTTTTGGAACTAACCCAGCCATTAAGTGTACTTCAGCAACCTTACGGTAATCCCTTTGAATAAAACCAAATAAAATTTCTGCCAGAAATCTCTTACTAACTTTATCTAGCCTACCCATTATACCAAAATCTATTGGTGCAATTTGACCACTATCATTAATGAAAATATTTCCCTGATGCATATCTGCATGAAAGAAGCCATCTCTTACGGCGTGTCTTAGAAAATGTTGAATAATATCTTCTGCTATTTTACTAGTATCAAAATTTCTTTTTTTCAATTCTTCAGTTTCTCTTATTGAAACTCCATTGATCCAATCCAGAGTCATTACATTTTCACTAGTAAAATTCCAATAAATCACCGGAACTTTAAATCCAGCATCATTCTTTGTATTTTCAGCATATTCGTTAGCAGCTGCTGCCTCAAACCTTAAATCCATTTCAAGATTTGTTATCTCTTTTAATAAAAAAACAACCTCTATTAATTTTAATCTTTTTGTTTTTTTTACAAAAGACTCAACTATAAATGCAAACAACATCATTGCATCAATTTCTTCATTAAATATTTTTTTTATATCTGGTCTTAAAATCTTTATAGCAACATCTTTAATTGTTCCATTGTCGTTAATTTTTGCTTTATGTACTTGAGCTATAGACGCTGCAGCAACAGGTTCACTTAAATCTATTATAGAATTGAAAGATTCTTCTCCAAGATCACTTTTAATGATTTGTTTTGCCTCATTTATTGAAAACGGTGGTAAACGATCTTGAAGATTTTCAAGTTTTTTAGATAATTCTTCACCAATAATATCAGGTCTAGTGGCTAGAAATTGTCCTAACTTTATAAAAGTAGTACCCATTGACTCTAGTGATCTAGAAAGTCTTTCTCCTTCATCTTTATTTAAATCGTAACTCTCTTTTTTTTGAAATGAAAAAGATAATATTTTAAGTAAAATAATTAAAGCTAGTGGAGGTTTTTTAAACTTTGAAGCAATCGAAAGTATATCTGATTTTGCAATTTTTCTTCCTAACTTAAATAAGGTAATGAACTTTCTTATCATTAAATTTTCCAACCACTATGAATTGAAACAATGCCATTAGAAAAATTTCTATAAGAGCATTTTTGAAATTTATGTTTTTGCATTAAATCAATTAACTCTTCTTGATTAATGAATTGCTCAATACTTTTTACCAAATATTCATAGGGTTCTTTATCCCCAACTATAAATTGGCCAATTATGGGGATCAACTTCGAGTAATTTTTGTAAATTGAATTTATATTTGTGTTTTGGATTTTAGAGAATTCTAAACACAGATAACGACCACCAGGTTTTAAAACCCTATAAGCTTCAGAAAGTGCCAGATCCAAATTTTTTGTATTTCTCAAACCAAAACTGATTGTATAGTAGTCAAAAGAGTTATCAGTTAATGGCAATTTTTCGGCTGGGGCAGTAATCCATTCAATACTTTTATACTTTGATAATTTATTTTTACCTTGGCTAATCATTTTTTTATTAGGATCTATAGATGTGACGTTAGATTTATTATCAGTTTTGTCTAAAAAAAGTTTACCAATATCACCGGTTCCACAAGCAACATCAACCAATTTTTTATTAACAGATGGACCCATCATATTAATTAGACTTTTTTTCCAAAGCCTATGTATACCTAGTGACATAAAGTCATTCATCAAATCATAACGGTCATAGACTTGATCAAATACACCTTCTACTAGTCCTTTTTTATTTTGAAGATATTGTTGCATAAAAAATTATATATTGAATATAGTGTGAAATGCCAGAATTACCAGAAGTAGAAATTGTTAGACAATCCTTAAATAAAAAAATTAATCAAAAAAGGGTAAAAAAAGTAGTAATAAGAAATAGAAATCTAAGATTTTTAATACCAAATAATTTCAAAAGTTTTATTAAAAATAAAAAAATAATTAAAGTAGATAGATTTTCAAAATATTTAATCATACATTTTTGCGAAGGGGATTATTGTTTGATTCATCTGGGTATGTCAGGCACAATCCATATAGTTGATAAGCTCAAATTATCAAAATTTACGAATACTAGTTTTTATCACTCACCAATACTTCCCAAAAAACATAATCATATTGTGTTTGAATTTGATAACTTTAAAGTAATTTATAATGACCCAAGACGTTTTGGTTTTTTTCAATTAATTGAAAATAAAAATGCTTTAAATGAAAGATTTAAACATTTGGGTCCTGAACCATTTGATAAAAAATTTAATATAAGTTATGTGGTAAGTTTCTTTAAAGACAAAAGTAAAGATATTAAAAGTTTTTTATTGGATCAAAGATTTGTTTCAGGAATTGGCAACATATATGCTAGTGAAATATTATTTTTATCCAAAATAGATCCATTTAAACAGGCAAAGTTATTAACTAAAAACGAATGTAAAAAAATTATTTTGAATTCTAAAAAAATTTTACATAGAGCAATAATTAAAGGAGGATCCAGTATTAGAAATTTTCAAGACATATCTGGAACACTGGGTGGTTATCAAAAAGAGTTTAAGGTTTATCAGCAAGAAGGAAACAGATGCAAAGCTACTGGATGTTTAGGTATTGTAAAAAAAAAAATTGTATCAAATAGATCAACTTTTTTTTGTGATTCTTGCCAAAAATAGTAAATATTATGTTGACCACTATAAATTCTCAAGTTATACCCTGCGCAGATGGCAAACACAAAATCAGCAATTAAGAGAATTCGAAGAATTTCTAAGCAAACTGTAGTTAATAAGGCTAGAAAAAGTAGATTTCGTAACGCTTTAAAAAAAATGAATATTCTTATTGAACAAAAAAAGAAAGACGAAGCCTTAAAATTTTTGCCAAAGCTTAACTCAGAGCTCATGAAGATCGCCAAAACTGGAATTATCAAGAGACAAAACGCATCTAGAAATGTTTCTAGGATTACAAAGAGGATTTCTGCAATCTAAGCGTTAAAAAAAATCTTATTTTATTAAACAACTCTTAGTAAGTACATTATCTATTTAAATATCATCTTGTTTTACTATATTTAGATTTAGTAAATATTTCCCCTATATAAATTCAATCTACATTTGATTCAATCATAGTTTGATTCAATTTATAATTTTAATTTCTAATTCATTGAAACAAAATAAAATTTAAACTTAACTATGCGACATCTAAATCCACAATCCTAGATTTTATTTTTTTTCAAAATTTTTTATTAACTTGTTGCAAATTATTTTAAATCAGTTCTAACTGAGTCTCTTCCAAAATTATGAGTAAACTTACTAATAATCAAAACATAGACAATTTTAATAGGTCGAACAGCTTTGAATGGCGGCTGGTTCAAGCTGACACAAAAGATAAATTAGGATCCGAAGTTTATGAAAGTTGGTTAAAAAAAATTTCATTCATAGAAGAATTTAATAATTATATATTGTTATCTGTACCAACTAGATTTATTAGAGATTGGATAACATCAAGATATTTAGATCAAATATTACAAATTATAAAAACTTATAAAAAAGATATTGTCAGAGTTGAATTTAGAATAGTTGAAACAGATCATTCTGCAAAAACTAATGATGCTTTAGAAGAAGTTAATTTAAAAGAGAATGTTTCCTTTATAAAAGACTCTTATTTACAATATAATCGAATTGATCCTAATAAAAGATTTGATAATTTTATCACGGGATCAAGTAATAAGCTGGCTTACGAGGCATCACTAAAGGTTTCAGAAAATATTTCGCATTACAATCCACTTTATATTTATGGTGGTGTTGGAATGGGCAAAACACACTTGTTAAATTCGATTGGTTATGAGTTGAAAAAAAATAATAAAGTTATGTTTATTTCAGCAGAACGTTTTATGTATCAATTCGTAAAATCAATCAAATCAAATGATATGGTAAAGTTTAAAGAA
>CACLHJ010000008.1 GCA_902606645.1 uncultured Pelagibacteraceae bacterium
CTTCTCATTACAGTTTGTGTGTGAGAGGCGTTTTTTTTTACTCTTCAATAGGTTCGTCAGTATCTGAAATTGGTTCGTCTACCGGTAGTTCTGTTGCAGCTGTTTTAGTTTCTACAGGTACAGCTTGTGCTTGACTACCCAGGTTTCTTTTTAAGGCTTTATCTAATTTTTTTTGAGTATTTTCTAGTGATAAATTCAAAACAATCTGAAACTCAGATAAAATTCTTTCATAAGCTTTTTCAAAGAGTTGTCTCTCACTATAAGATTGATCTACCATTAGATCATCACCTTTATTCAAATCTCTGACCACTTCAGCTAATTCATAAATTTTTCCAGAAGAAATTTTTGCTTCATATTCTTGTGCCCTTCTACTCCACATTGATCTTTTGATTTTTGGCTTACTTTTAAGAATTGAAATACATTTATTTACCTGATTAATAGTTGCCAAGTGTCTTAAATGAGACTGCTTATTCACTGGCACCATTCCATTTGCTTTATCTTTTTCAAATTTTATAATGTAAGTTTCAACGTCAATTCCACCTATATTTATTTTTTTAAATTCTGTGATTTGTCCAACACCATGTTTGGGATAAACAACATAATCTTTAATTTTATATTCTCTTTTTTCAGTTTCTTGTTTCTTAACTTTCTTTATCTCTGGTTTTACCTCGTTAGTTTTAGAGATTCTTAGATTGTCAACCTTTGGCTCTGTTGGAGTTGAAGCTGTTTTTTTTATTGATTTTTTTTTTATAGATTTTGTGGAAACTTTTTTTTTGACTTTTTTTATTTTTTTTGTAATTATTTTTTTTGTTTTTTTAACTTTTACTTTAGCAACTTTTTTTTTAGTAACTTTTTTTTTCACTTTTTTTTCGGTTTTTCTATTAAAGATTTTCTTTAAAATATTTTTCGTACTTATTTTGCTCATCCTTAAATTTTTCATGATCCGGTGGAGGATCTTTCTTTTCACTTATATTAGGCCAGATCTCAGAATATTTAGTATTAATCTCTAACCATTTTTCACTTCCAGGTTCAGTATCAGCTTTAATGGCATCAACGGGACATTCTGGCTCGCAAACGCCACAATCTATACACTCATCCGGTTTAATTACAAGCATATTTTTCCCTTCATAAAAGCAATCTACCGGACATACATCAACGCAGTCAGTTAATTTACATTTAATGCAATTGTCGTTAACAAGATATGTCATTTCTAACTTTCATTTTTAATTTTGTTTTTAATATCTCCCATAACTTTGCTATCTATATAAAGAAGCCCAGCAAGTCTTCTCATTAAATTAGTTTCGTATAAATCAGCATCTTTATTTGAGTATATTATAGACCAGAGTGCCTCTATTATTTTGATTTTTTCATTCTCAGATAAATTTTTTACTTCTCTTGTAAATTCAAGGATTTGATTTGAATTTTCTTCAATAATTTTTGCTTCCTCAATTGTGGAAGAAAGATTTTCTTTTTTAACTCCCAATTCTAAAAGCGTTTTTTTAATTATTTCTTCTTCATTATCAGTATAATTTTCATCAATCTTAGCAGCATGGATTAACAAAGCACCGACTTTAATTAGAAAGCTATCTTCAATTTTTTTATTGTCTTTCTTAAAAAACATAATGACTAGCTTAGGTTTAAATTTTTTAAAACTTCAAATGGATTTTCTTTCGAAACTTTTTTAATTGGAGCTTTTTTGAATTTTTTAATTGGATTGTATTTAAAATATATTTCTTTTTCTTTTTCAAATACTTTATAATTCATCTTCGTTAAGAGTCTTTTAAAGTTTTCTTTACTGCATCCTAATAAATTTAACATTTCAGGGACTACTTTAATGTCACTTTTTTCTTTTGAATTTGAATTAATGATTAACATAAATAGCCTTTCTAGAATATCTATCCTAACAAAGAATGCGTCAAATTTCTCAAATCCACATAAAAGCATGAAGTTTTGATTTTTTAAGTCTTTATTGTCTACAAAATTAAGACCAAATGTGGGGGGTTTTAAATTATAAAATTTTTGATGAAAATTTTTCCATAATAAAGTCCTTAAAGAAACTGCCTCAGGCTTAATTAATTGATGCAGAAATACGTGATACCGTCCAAATTTTACACCTAATTCTCTAAGAATTTTTCTCTCATTTTGACCTAAATTTTTTAAATATTCAGATACCTGATCTCTCTTTAAGACACCATTATTTTCATATAGCTGATAGGCCAAAGCTTTTATAGAAGAGTTATTTTCTTTAATATTTTTTAGGTCAATAAGACTTTTTAATACCTCATTAATTTTTGCTTGAATCCACCCGTAAATATATTCATTTAATTTTTGTTTAGGACCTTGGTCAATTATGTCATCTATTAATAAATTAAAATTAGGATTTAGATAATCGGTACCCGTAGAAAGTTTTGCAATGGGAAATTTATTCCAATAAATTTTGAAATCTTCATGGAGTTTAATTAAACCCGTATCAATAATTGCCTGAATTCTTCTCTCAAGTTCTGGGCCAATAGTCTGTCTTGCTGCTTTTTTTAAGGATTTGATATCTGTCTCTAGAGCACCTTTTTTAAGGTCTAATTCTAATTTTAAACCATTGATTTTTCCAATAAATTGTTCATCGATCATTACGTTATTGTTTTCCAAGATTTCTGTTTTAAATTCCATGTCTTGTTTTAATCCTCTTGCAAGAACGCTTGCTCTTTTATCAATAAAAGTTTTAGTAAGTTCTTCATGAAGTCTATCTGAAAGTCTATCTTCTAAGTGTTTAGTTTTCTCAATCCAATAATCTTGATTTTCTACCCAATTATTTTTATTTGAAACATATGACCAAGTCCTAACATTTGCAATTCTATTTGATAAAGAGTCAACATTTCCATCTAATTTGTCAAGTTTCAATAGCTGTAATCTCATATAATCGTTAGAAATCACTCTTTTATCACTATTTAAAAACTTAAATACACTTCCAATAACCTCATAATGATTGCCATAAGTTTTTTTTACAAAATCAGGAATTTGACAGCACTCCCAAAGCAGACTTAAGGTTTTCTCATTAAATTTTAAATTAATAAAATTGGTATCTTTTAAAAAATATTTAAGGGCTTTTTCATCTTCACATTCATGTATTTTTCTTAACCATTCCATGTGAGGTTTTTCATCTAAACTTTTAATTAAACTAGAAGAGTTATTAAAATTTAGATTTGAATTCCTCCAAAATAAAGTTCTTATTTCCTCAAATTTATGACTCTCTAGGAGATCCACATCTTCAGCAGTTATTTCTTTACATTCTCCAGTTATACCAAAACTTCCATCATTTAAATATCTTCCAGCTCTCCCAGCTATTTGACCTATCTCAGAAAGATTAAGTCTCCTTAATTTTTTTCCATCAAATTTTTTAAGATTGGAAAAATAAACATGTTCTAAATCCATATTAATACCCATTCCAATAGCATCAGTCGCTACTAAAAAATCCACATCTCCAGACTGATATAATTCTACTTGAGCATTTCTTGTTTTAGGACTAAGCGAACCCATCACTATAGCTGCCCCACCCTTTTGTCTTCTTATCAGCTCAGCTATTGCATAAACTTCTTCTGAAGAAAATGCTATTATTGCAGTTTTTCTATTTATTCTAGAAATTTTCTTATGACCTGAATATGTAAGTTTTGATAATCTTTCTCTATTTATAAACTCTATATCACCATCTAACTTAGTAATAATATTTTTTATAGTATGAGATCCCATTAACATTGTAAGTTTTTCACCTCTCATATTTAAAAGTCTGTCAGTAAAAATATGACCCCTTTCATGATCTGCACACATTTGTATTTCATCTACTGCAACAAATTCTAAGTATTTATCTATTGGCATAGACTCAACAGTGCATAAGAAATATTTTGCATTTGATGGAATAATTTTTTCTTCACCAGTGATTAGAGCAACTTCATCACTGCTAATCTTTTTTATTACTTTGTCATATACCTCTCTTGCTAATAATCTAAGAGGAAAACCAATCATTCCAGTTTCAAACGAGAGCATAGTTTCTATCGCAAGGTGGGTCTTTCCTGTATTTGTAGGTCCAAGAACAGCGGTAATTTTATTTTTTTTCATTTCTATGTTTGGTATTATTTTTTTTTTACCTACCAGATATTGTTGTAGCTATAGAACAAAAATAGACTAAAACATGACCGAATCGAAGGATAAAAAGTTCTCATTTTATTTTTTTAAAATTTTCCAAATACCTGAAGCGGAGGTTATAATTTTTTTATCACATCTGAGTTCACAAAACAGAAAAACAAGCGTTTTAGTTCTTTTTAAAATTCTAGTGTGCCCAACTATTTCGTCCCCTTCTTTTGAAGTTCCAATAAATTTTATGTCTAGAGAGATTGTTACACAGGGAACGTTACCGGCAGCTCGATGAGCAGCAGTTCCAGCACCAGAGTCAATTAGAGCCGACAAATATCCACCGTGAGTTATGCTTATAGCATTTAAGTGATTTTTATTTATTACAGATTTAAATTCATATTCCGTTTCAGATATTGTTCTAAACAAAACACCACCGTTATGTTTCATAAACCCAGATTTGATACTTATTTGTTCAAATTCTTTAGTCATTTTTATAAAATGTAAGTTAAAATTAATAAAATTATCACAATAATAATAAAAAAATATACAACTGATTTTTGTAAAGAAGCTTTTATAAGCCAATCAAACATTTTAATTCCTTTTGGTGGACCGCCCAGAACTCGAATCTGGAATCTCCCGGTTCGTAGCCGAGCGCCTTATCCAATTTGGCCAGCGGTCCTTATTAGTTATATATTTCATATATCAAAGTTTTTGATGTAATTTAACTTATAAAATAATATGTTGACAATTTAATGAGTAAAATTCCTAAAGACGTTGTTATTACCTCTGCATTAAGAACACCAATAGGTAAATACAAAGGATCTCTCAAAAACATTAGTGCAGATAAGCTTGGTGCATTGGTTATTAAAGAGGCAATTTTCAAATCAAGCCTTAAAGGAGAAGATGTAGATGAGGTTATTATGGGACATGTTCTCACAGCAGGTCTTGGTCAAAATCCAGCAAGACAAGCTTCAATTCATGCAGGCGTTCCTGTTTCAAAACCAGCTCATATAGTAAATCAAGTATGTGGTTCTGGTTTAAGATCCATCGTATCTGCCTATCAATCAATAAAGTTAGAGCAAAATGAGATTATTGTTGCAGGTGGTCAAGAGAGTATGTCTAGAGCAACACATGCGATATTCTTAAAAGATGATAAAAAATTTATTGAGGACAATTTAATAGATACCATGATTAAAGACGGACTGACAGATTCTTTTAACGATTATCATATGGGTATTACAGCGGAAAATATTGCACAAAAATATAATATTTCGCGACAAGAGCAGGATATTTTTTCAATAAGTTCCCAAAAAAAAGCAAAAAAAGCTTATGAGGAAAAAAAGTTTAAGGATGAATTAATAAAGTTACAAATCCAAACTAACAATGAAAAATTTATTTTTGAACACGATGAATATTTGAGAAATAACATAAATCTGGATGATTTAGAAAAACTTAAAACAGTATTTAAAGAAAATGGAACTGTTACACCTGGAAATTCATCTGGATTAAACGATGGTGCTGCTGCTACAGTTTTGATGACTAGAGAAAGAGCCGAGTTAAAATCCTTAGAAATACTTGCAAACATTGTGTCTTGGGCATCATCAGGAGTGGAGCCTTCTCTTATGGGACTTGGACCGATACCCTCAATTAAAGAGGCTCTTCTTAGAGCTAAGTGGAAAATAGAGGATGTAGATTTATTTGAAATCAATGAAGCTTTCGCAGCACAATCTATTGCAGTTATAAGAGAACTTAAAATTCCAGAAGAAAAGGTTAACGTAAATGGTGGAGCAATAGCTTTAGGTCATCCTATAGGTGCCTCAGGAACAAGAATACTTGTCACATTAATTCATGAACTTAAAAGACAAGGAAAAAGGAAAGGATGTGCGGCACTCTGCATTGGTGGAGGTATGGGTATAGCCATGTGTGTTGAGAGAAATTAACACAGTACATTATGTTTTTTGTGAATTTTTTCCACAATACCTTAACAACATTAACAAAAAACACATTAATGTGATAAAAATAGAATTTAATAAAGTTTTTTTGAGTATATAAAACAAATAAAAATAATGAGCGAAAAAGTACTTGTCCCTGATATTGGTGAATTTGAAAATGTTGAAGTAATTGAAATACTAGTAAAATCAGGAGATCAAATAAAAAAAAATGATCCTTTAATAACTATTGAAAGTGATAAATCTAGCGTTGAAATTCCTTCAACAGTGGATGGAAAAATCGAAAGCATTGGGCTTAAAGTTGGTGATAAAGTCTCAAAAGGGGATTTAATTTTAAATTATTTATCTTCAACGATAACTACAAATACTGATACAATTCCAAAGGATACAGAAAATATAATTAAACAAGCAGAAGAAGTTATTGCTGTCCAGAAAGATAAAGAGAATGAAGAAGAAATAAAAAATATTATTCCTGAAAAAAAACAATCAATTATTCAAGTCAGCAACGGTGCAGATATAGATCCTCTGGAAACAAAAGATTGGTTAGAGTCTTTATCAGCTGTAATTTCTAAAGATGGAAATCATAGAGCTCATTTTTTAATTAAAGAATTAATAAATAAAGCTTACCGTGAAGGTGCAAATATTCCTTATACTCAAAATACACCATACATTAATACAATACCTCCTGAAGCTGAGGTAAAATCCAATGGAGATCAAAATATTGAGAGAAGAATAAGATCATTAATTAGATGGAATTCAGCTGCTATGGTAGTTAGGGCTAATAAAAAATTTCCTGAATTAGGTGGACATATAGGTACATTTGCGTCAGCAGCAACTCTGTATGATGTAGGAATGAACCATTTTTGGAGAGCAAAAAATAATAAATTTGGTGGAGATTTGATTTACTTTCAAGGTCATAGCGCTCCAGGAATGTATGCAAGAGCATATTTAGAGGGAAGATTAAATGAAAAACAATTAGATAGTTTTAGACAAGAGGTTAAACCTGGAGGATTATCCTCTTATCCGCACCCATGGTTAATGCCAAAGTTTTGGCAATTTCCAACAGTCTCTATGGGTCTTGGTCCTATGCTTGCAATTTATCAAGCTAGATACATGAAATATTTAATTAATAGAGGATTAATTAAAGATGAAGGAAGAAAAGTATGGGCTTTCTTAGGTGATGGAGAGATGGATGAACCAGAGTCTATGGGAGCAATTGGTTTAGCTGCTAGAGAGAATTTAGATAATTTAATTTTTGTTATTAACTGTAATCTTCAAAGACTAGATGGGCCTGTTAGAGGTAATGGAAAAATAATTCAAGAACTTGAGGGGAGTTTTAGAGGGTCTGGTTGGAACGTAATTAAAGTAATTTGGGGTTCCTATTGGGACTCTTTACTGGCTAACGATAAAGAAGGCTATTTAGTAAAGCTTATGAATGAAACAGTTGATGGAGAATACCAAGCAGCTAAAGCAAGGGATGGTGCTTATGTAAGAGAAAAATTCTTTGGAAAATATCCTCAAACTTTAGAAATGGTTTCAAGTTTATCAGATAAAGATATCTGGAGATTAAACAGAGGCGGCCATGATCCACATAAAGTTTATGCAGCATATGATAAAGCAACCAAACATCAAGGAAGCCCGACTGTTATTATTGCTAAAACTATTAAAGGATATGGTATGGGAAAATCTGGAGAAAGTGTGAACACAACCCATCAAACAAAAAAATTAGATGTAGAGGATCTAATGTATTACAGAGACCGCTTTGATGTACCTTTGACAGATGAACAAGTTAGAAATATTGAATATTTTAGACCTGATGAAAAATCTCAAGAAATTAAATATTTAAAAGATAGAAGAATTAAACTAGGTGGATTTTTACCTGAGAGGTCGACTTTTGCAAAACCTATTAAAGCACCTTCAAAAGATATTTTTGATTTTATGAAAGTATCAACAGGTGAAAAAGAAATGTCTACAACAATGGCTCTTGTTAGAATGTTAACCAATTTAATGAGAGATAAAAATATTTCTCCGAGATTAGTTCCTATCATTCCAGATGAAGCAAGAACATTTGGTATGGAAGGATTTTTTCAAAAAATTGGAATTTATGCTCATGAAGGTCAAAAATATGAACCAGAAGACTCTGCACAATTAAGCTCATATAGAGAAGAAAAAAGTGGACAAGTTCTAGAGGAAGGAATTAATGAGGCAGGTGCTATGTCTTCATGGATCGCTGCAGCAACAGCTTACACAAATCATGATATTGAAATGATTCCAATCTACACTTTTTATTCTATGTTTGGTTTTCAAAGAATTGGAGATCTTGCTTGGGCAGCTGGAGATAGTCAAGCCAGAGGTTTTTTGATTGGCGCTACTGCAGGAAGGACGACATTGGCTGGGGAAGGTCTACAACACCAGGATGGTCATAGTCATTTAATTGCTTCTACTATTCCAAATTGTGTAACTTATGATCCAACATTTCATTATGAACTAGCAGTAATTTTTAGAGAAGGTTTGAGAAGAATGCATGAGAAAAAAGAAAATGTCTTTTATTATATTACGACAATGAATGAAAATTACTCTCATCCAGAGATGCCAAAAGATAAAAATACAGAAGAGGGAATATTAAAAGGGATGTACAAAATAAAAGATTTTGACAAACATAAAAAAACTAAAATTCAACTCCTTGGATCAGGTACAATACTTCGAGAAATGATTTCTGCAGCTGAAATTTTGCAAAAAGATTATCAAATTGATAGTGAGATCTGGAGTGTTACTAGTTTTAATGAACTTAGAAAAGATGGAATGGAGGTTGAGAGATATAATTTGTTAAATCCAGACAAAGAACCAAAAATATCTTTTGTTGAGCAATGTTTAGGTAAAACAGAGGGTCCGATTATGGCTGCTTCAGATTATATGAGAATGAATTCAGATCAAATTAGACCTTATACTAATAAAAGTTTCTACTCTCTGGGCGCAGATGGTTTTGGAAGGAGTGATACAAGAAAAAATTTAAGAAAATTCTTTGAAGTGGATAAAGAGCACATAGTTGCATATGGATTAAGTATTTTAGCGAAAGAGCAACTTATAGCCTCAAAACATGCAAAAGAAGCAATGAAAAAATATAACATTGATGGCAACAAGCCAATGCCCACTAAATTATAAAATGAAAGAGATTAATATTAAGGTTCCAAATATTGGTGATTTCACAGACGTTGAAGTAATAGAGGTTTTGGTAAATGAAGGCCAAGATATTTTAAAAAATGATCCATTAATAACAATTGAGAGTGATAAATCCAGCGTTGAAATTCCATCAAACTTTGAAGGAAAAGTTAAATCTCTTAAATTAAAAGTTGGCGATAAAGTTTCAGAGGGTGATTTAATTTTAATATTAGAAAGTTTGTCAAGTGAAGGTAAAATTAAAGAAGAAACAAAAATTGAAAAACAATCCGAACCGATTGTAGAAATAAAACAAGCAACAGAACAAATTTCTATATCCGAAAAAAAAATTAAAAATATTTCCTCAGCAAGTCCAAAAGCTAGAAAATTTGCAAGGGAGCTAGGTGTTAATATCAACCAAGTGCTAGGTAGTGAAAAAGATGGAAGAGTAATAGAGGATGATATTAAAAAATTTGTTTCTTCAAAAACAGCAAATAATTATCAAGCAAAAGAAATCAAACCAACTAAAATTAAGAATGAGTATGAACATGCAGATTTTGGAAAAGTTGAAATTAAAGATATACCAAGAGTAAAGAAATTAGCCTCAACTTATCTTATAAATTCTTGGACAACCATTCCTCATGTAACTAATCATGATGAGGCAGATATAACCGAAATGGAAAGTTTTAGAACGTCTTTGAAAGATGTTTATACTGGAGAAAAAATAAAAATTACTCCTTTGGCATTTATTATTAAAGCATTAGTTGCTTCTTTAAAAAAGTTTCCAAGTTTTAATTCTTCAATAGATGAGATTGAAAGCGGAAAAATGACTTTAAAAAAATACTATCATATTGGAATTGCAGTTGATACTCCAAATGGATTGATGGTTCCAAAAATCAGAGATGCAAATAATAAAAAAATTTCATTAATCGGTAAAGAATTAAAACAAGTCAGTGAACTTTGTAGAAATCTAAAAATAGATAAGAAGGAATTATTTGGGGGATCAATGACAATTACAAGTCTAGGAGGAATTGGCGGATCTTTCTTTACACCAATTATAAATTATCCTGAAGTAGCTATTTTGGGTATTGGAAGGTCAGAAAAAAAACAAGTTTTTTTAAATGGAAAGTTTCAAATAAGAACAATGTTACCAATTTCTCTATCTTATGATCACAGAATTATTGACGGAGCAGAAGCTGCTCGGTTTAATAACGATTTAAAAGAAAATTTAGGAAATAATTTCGCTTATAAGTTAGCCGTATAATTATTTATGACAAAATCTATATCTTTACTCAGTGCTTTACTGTGTACTTTTATTTGGGGAACAACATTTATAGCTCAAGATACTGGAATGGATAATATAGGACCCTTTACATTTAATGCAGCCCGTTTTTTTATAGGTTTTTTAGCTATTATACCATTGGTACTCCTATTTGAGGTAAAAAAAATGAAATCCGAGTTTAAGGTTGATTTTAAAACATTTGCAATTTTATCTTTTTTGATTGGCTCTTCTCTTTTTTTAGGGTCTGGTTTGCAACAGGTTGCTTTACTTTATACCGATGTAGCTAATGCAGCTTTTTTTACAATTTTTTATGTGCCAATGGTGCCGATTATAATTTTTTTGTTTGGAAAAATTTCTATACATTGGAGTATATGGCCATCTGTAATTTTATGTTTAATAGGAGGGTATTTACTAACAAATTTTTATGATGCTACAATTAGGCTTGGAGACGGTTTAGTTATTTTAGGAGCACTTTTTTGGAGTACTCATATTATTTTTGTCGGAATTATAGTAAAAAAATACAATCTACCACTTACTATAGGTGCTGTACAAACATTAATAGTCTCAATATTTTCGTTTGCTATTGGTTTAGTGTATGAGGAATTTATTTTAGTAAATATATTAAAAGAATTAGACTCAATACTATATGCTGGAATTTTATCTGGAGGATTAGCATTTGTATTACAGATTTATGCGCAAAAAAATATTTCACCTGCGCCAGCAGCAATTATTTTTTCACTTGAGGGAGTGTTTGCTACAATAGCTGCTTGGTTTCTATTGAGCCAGATTTTAGATATTAATAACTTACTTGGCTGTTTTTTTATTTTGTGTGGAGTACTATTATCTCAGTTACTTCCCTTAATGAAGAAAGGATATGCTTAATAAATTAAGCTAAATAAAATTAAAGCTATTATTATTCTATAAATTACAAAAGCATTCATAGAAAATTTATTTATATAAATTAAAAAAAATTTGACTGTCAGAAAAGACAATATAAAAGATGATATTATTGCGACAAACACCAAATAATTTAATTCAATAGGTTGATTTACAATATCCTTTAATCCCAAAAAGCTTGCTCCACCAAGTGCGGGAATAGAAAGTAAAAAAGATATTTTACTAGAGTCAACTCTATTAAATTTTAAAATTCTAGCAGCTGTTATGGTAATACCTGCTCTACTTACACCTGGCACAAGCGATAAAACTTGAAAAAGACCAATGAAAAATATTGTTTGAATATTTAAATTAGTTGAAATTTTTTTATCAAATCTATTTTTATCTGCGATGTATAAAACTATTGCAAATACAAGGGTGGTCCATGCAATTACTTTTATATCTCTTAGAGCATAAATAAAATTTGTAGAGTATAAAATATATCCAACAACTATTAATGGAATAGAACCAAGAACAATTAAACTTAATAATCTTTTGTTATTTTTAATGTCTAATAATTCTTCTCTAAAAAAATAAATTATTGCTAACAAAGATCCTAAATGAAGACTAATATCTATTAACAACGAATTAGACTTAAACTCATATAAGCTTGAAACCAAAATTAAGTGTGCTGACGAACTTACTGGCAAGAACTCTGACACACCTTGTATTACTGAAAGGATTAATACTTCTATTATATTTTGAAACATCGCTTCTTCGTAGCTTATAAAATATGGATTTAAAACAATTCGATTTGATCATATTAGGTATGCATTTATTAGAAAGTTGTTTAAATTCGCGTAGAGTCATCAAATTAAGGTCATAATTTATGACCTATTTTATACTTTATTAAATAAAATCAAGCTATAACTTGCCAAAAATTAAAAAATTATTATGCCTGATAAAATGTTAAAATTTGTAAAAATAGGTCAACAAACACCACCTAAAAGGGAAGTTGGGTCTAGAAAACAGGATTTTAACGAGATTTACGACGAATATATAAATGAAAAAGCTAAAGAGCAGTCTAGTAGATGCTCACAATGTGGAGTTCCTTTTTGTCAGGTTCATTGCCCTTTAAGCAACAATATACCTGATTGGCTAAAGCTTACTGCTGAAGGAAGACTTAAAGAAGCCTATGAATTATCACAAAGCACAAATAATATGCCCGAAGTTTGTGGGAGAATATGTCCTCAAGACAGATTGTGTGAAGGAAATTGTGTAATTGAACAATCTGGTCATGGAACTGTAACGATTGGTTCAGTAGAAAAATATATTACTGATAATGCTTGGGAACAAGGCTGGGTGAAACCAATTCAAGTTAACCAAGAAAAAAATCAAAGTGTAGGTATTATTGGAGCAGGTCCAGCAGGATTAGCAGCTGCAGAGCAATTAAGAAAAATTGGATATAAAATTACTGTTTATGATCGATACGATCGGGCAGGTGGCTTGTTAATATATGGAATTCCAAATTTTAAATTAGAAAAAGAAATTGTTGAAAGAAGAACGAAACTTCTAAAAGACGGAGGAATAGAGTTTGTTCAAAATTTTGAGGTTGGTAAAGATGCAACTTTAGATCAATTACGTAAAAAGCATGATGCAATTTTGATCGCAACTGGAGTTTATAAAGCAAGAGAAGTTGAGTTAAAGGGAAATGATTTGGATAATATTTTTCCAGCCATGGATTTTTTAACTGCATCAAATAAAAAAGGTTTAGGAGATGAAGTTGAATTATTTGACAAAGGAATTTTAAACGCCGAAGGTAAAGACGTTGTTGTAATTGGAGGTGGTGATACTGCTATGGATTGTGTAAGGACATCTATTAGACAAAAAGCAAAATCTGTAAAATGTTTATACAGAAGAGATAAAGAAAATATGCCTGGTTCAGCTAGAGAGGTTGCTAATGCTGAGGAAGAAGGAGTGCAATTTGTTTGGCTATCAAGTCCAAAAGAATTTAAAGGTACAAATAAAATTGAAAAATTAGTTGTAGATCAAATCAAACTTGGTGATCCTGACGAAAGTGGAAGAAGGAAACCACAAGTTCAGGAGGGTTCAAGTTATGAAATCAATGCTGACATGGTTATAAAGGCTTTGGGTTTTGACCCTGAAGATTTACCAAAAATGTTTGAAGCAAATGAGTTACAAGTAACAAAATGGGGAACAATTAAAGCTGATTTTGATACTATGGAGACAAATATTAAAGGTGTATTTGCTGCTGGTGATATAATTAGAGGTGCTTCTTTAGTGGTTTGGGCGATTAAAGACGGAAGAGATGCAGCAACTTCAATTAAAAATTATTTAGAAAATAAGTTTTTAAAAGAGAAAAGAGTAGCTTAGTGAAAAAATACATTAAGAATAAAGAATTATTAAAACAAAATTATGTTTACTCTGACGATATGGAGCATGATGCGTGTGGAGTTGGAATTATTGCATCCACTGAAGGTAAAAAATCTCGTAAAGTTGTTGAGTATGGTATTGAAGCTCTAAAAGCTGTTTGGCACAGAGGTGCAGTAGATGCAGATGGAAAAACAGGAGATGGTGCAGGTATTCATGTTGAAATTCCAAAAGATTTTTTTGTCGAAAAAATAGAGGTGACTGGTCACACCCATGATAACTCTGAAATAGGCGTTGGTATGATTTTTTTACCTAGAAATGATTATGAAGCTCAAGAAAGCTGCAAAACAATAGTGGAGAGTGAATTAACAAAAAATGGTTTTAGTATTTATGGTTGGAGACAAGTTCCAATTAATCCAAACGTATTAGGCGAAAAGGCACTACAGACTATGCCTGAAATCATTCAGGTTTTGTTTAAATCGCATGATACAGAACTTACAAATAAAGATCTAGAAAGAAAAATATATGAAACTAGAAGAAAAATAGAAAATGAGGCATTTAAAAAATCCTTAAATCATTTTTACATTTGTTCATTAAGCTCTAAGTCAATTATTTACAAAGGTATGTTTTTAGCTGAGGCAATTTCAGATTTTTATTTAGATTTAAAAGATGAAAGATTTATTTCAAGATTTGCAATTTTTCATCAAAGATTTTCGACGAACACGGCTCCAAGTTGGAATTTAGCCCAACCATTTAGAGCAATCGCTCATAATGGTGAAATAAATACATTCAGGGGAAATAAAAATTGGATGAAAGTTCATGAACAAGAAATGAATAGCAATCTTTTTGAAAATATAGAAAATTTAAAACCAGTAATTCAACAAGGTACTTCAGATTCTGCTGCGCTAGATAACGTGTTTGAATTGCTCAATATTTCTGGTCAGCCTGCACCCCTAGCTAAGTTAATGTTGGTTCCAGATGCGTGGTCTAAAAAAAATGAAACTTTACCTAAAGATCATCAACAATTATTTAATTTTTTAAACAGTACAATGGAACCATGGGATGGTCCGGCAGCTATTGCAGGAACAGATAACGAATGGGTAATTGCTGCTAATGACAGAAATGGATTACGACCATTAAGATATGCAATTACAAAAGATAAATTATTATTTGCAGGATCAGAGACTGGCATGATTGAACTTAATGAAAAAAGAATACTTTCTAAGGGTAGATTAGGACCAGGAGAAATCATTGGTGTTAGAATTGAAAAAGGAAAAGTTTTTAAAAATAAGCAAATTAAAGATTATCTAGCAAAAGAGTACAAACATTTTAATTCTCAAATTATTGACTTAGATGAAAAATTAACAATTTCTGATGAGAAAAATTCTTATTCTGGAGACGAATTAAGAAGAAGACAATATGCATTTGGAATTAGTTTAGAAGATTTAGAATTGATATTACATCCGATGGCAGAGGATGCTAAAGAAGCTATAGGATCGATGGGAGATGATACTCCTCTGGCAGTATTATCAGACAGATACAGACCTCTATATCATTTTTTTAGACAAAACTTTAGTCAAGTAACAAACCCTCCTATAGACTCTTTAAGAGAAAATAAAGTGATGAGTCTAAAAACAAGATTTGGAAATCTTGGAAATATCCTTAATTTTGACAATCTAACAAAGCAAAATATTTATGTTTTAAACAGTCCAATTTTATCAAATTCACAATTTGAGAAATTTATTAATTTTTTTGGTAAAAATTCTTCCATAATTGATTGTACTTTCTCAAACAATGAAAATTTGCACGAGTCTATAAAAAGAATTCAAAAAGATGCAGAAATAGCAGTAAGACAAGGAGTTACACAATTAATTTTGAGTGATAAAGAGCTTTCAAACGTCAAGCTTCCAATTCCGATGTTACTCGCAGTTGGTGCGATCAACTCATTTTTAATTGAAAAAAAATTGAGAGGGTATGTTTCTATCAATGTCCAGTCAGGAGAAGCAATGGATACTCACTCTTTTGCAACTTTAATTGGAGTTGGTGCAACTACAGTAAATCCATATCTAGCTTTTGACAGTTTATATCAAAGGCATGAAAAGAAATTGTTTGGAAAATTTAGTTTTGATGAATGTGTTGAAAGATATATCAAGTCGGTAAATGCAGGACTTTTAAAAATAATGTCTAAGATGGGTATTTCTGTTTTAAGTTCTTATAGAGGAGGATGTAATTTTGAGACGGTTGGTTTAAGTAGAACAATAGTTGCAGACTATTTTCCTGGAGTAGTATCAAAAATTTCAGGTATAGGACTAACAGGAATTGAAAAAAAAATTAGAGAAATACACAAAGAAGCTTTTGAAAGTAGTGATACAATTCTCCCTATAGGTGGAATTTATAGATATAGAAAAAATGGAGAGACTCATCAGTATCAAGGAAAATTAATTCATTTACTTCAAAGTGCTGTAGGTTCTAATTCTTATGATGCTTACAAAAGATATGCAGAGGGTATTTATAATCTACCACCAATAAATTTAAGAGATTTAATTGATTTTAGAACAAAAAAATTAAAAGGATCAATTGATATTTCAGAAGTGGAGCCTCTAGCAAATATATTAAAAAGATTTGGAAGTGGGAGCATGTCACATGGTGCCTTGTCAAAAGAAGCTCATGAAACATTAGCTACTGGAATGAATAGAATTAAAGGTGCCTCTTGCAGCGGAGAAGGAGGAGAGGATGAAAAAAGATTTAAGGTATTAGAAAATGGAGATAGTGCAAATTCTAGAGTAAAACAAATAGCCTCTGCAAGATTTGGAGTAACAGTCAATTATTTAAATAATTGTAATGAAATTGAAATTAAAATTGCACAAGGAGCAAAACCAGGAGAAGGCGGCCAGCTTCCAGGATTTAAGATTACGAAGGAAATCGCAAGACTTAGACATTCTACACCAGGAGTAACATTAATTTCTCCTCCACCACATCACGACATTTATTCAATCGAAGATCTTGCACAATTAATTTATGATTTGAAACAAATTAATCCTAAAGCAAGGATAGGAGTAAAACTAGTTGCTTCTTCTGGTGTTGGAACAATTGCAGCTGGTGTTGCCAAAGCTAAAGCAGATATAATTTTGATATCAGGACATAATGGTGGAACTGGAGCAACACCCCAAACAAGTGTTAAATACGTTGGAATACCATGGGAAATGGGTTTGACTGAAGCTAATCAAGTTTTAACTTTAAATAACCTTAGACACAAAGTTACTTTGAGAACAGACGGAGGAATTAAAACTGGAAGAGATGTTGTTATTGCAGCCATGATGGGAGCTGAAGAGTATGGTGTTGCTACTACAGCCTTGGTAGCAATGGGCTGCATTATGGTAAGACAATGTCATTCGAACACCTGTCCAGTAGGTGTTTGTACCCAAGATGAAAAATTGAGAGAAAAATTTACTGGTACACCAGAAAAGATAGTTAATCTGTTCACATTTATTGGGACTGAAGTACGAGAAATATTAGCAAAACTAGGATTTAAATCTTTAAATGATATAATTGGTAGAACTGATCTATTAAGACAGGTTAGCAAAGGATCTCCAAACTTAGACGATTTAGATTTAAATCCATTATTTGTTCAAGCTGATACAGGAAATAATAAAAGGTATTGTGATATTCCAGAAATAAACAGTGTACCAGATACTTTGGATCAAAAGATTTGGCCTGAAATAGAAAAGTCTTTAGATAGTTCAGAAAAAATTGAAAAGGTTTATCCAATACAAAATACACATAGAGCTGTTGGAACAAGAATTTCTCATCATCTCTACAAAAAATATGGATATGAAAAACTTAATGATGATTTTTTAACTTTAAATTTTAAAGGCTCTGCTGGACAGTCTTTTGGAGCATTTTCTTCCAAAGGGTTAAAACTAGTTCTTAAAGGAGACGCTAACGACTATGTTGGAAAAGGTTTATCAGGTGCAACAATTTCAATTAAATTACCAGAGGAAAGCAATTTAGTTTCAAATGAAAATACAATTTTAGGAAATACAGTTCTTTATGGTGCCACTTCGGGTAAACTTTTTGCAGCAGGTCAAGCAGGAGAAAGATTCGCTGTAAGAAATTCTGGAGCCACAACAGTGATCGAGGGATGTGATTCAAATGGTTGCGAATATATGACTGGTGGAATGGTAGTAATTTTAGGAGAGGTAGGAGATAATTTTGCAGCAGGAATGACAGGTGGTATGGCTTTTATTTATGATAAATCGCATCAATTTACAAAAAAAGTAAATCCTGAGTCAGTTGTTTGGCAAACTGTAGAAACAGATTATTGGAAAGAAATTTTAAAGAATTTAATATCTGAACATTCTAAGGAAACAGGATCTGAATTCTCAAGAAATATAATTAAAAATTATGACGAAGAGTTAATTAATTTTGTTCAAGTTTGTCCTAAAGAAATGTTAGATAAACTAGACAACCCAATAACTCTTAAAGGCATTAAAAAAGTTAGTTAGATTAATAGTTTTAACTCTTTAAGTATTATTTTTAGACCTTTCTTAGTAGACAAACTATGATCACCATTTTTGACTATATTTAACTTTTTCTTTGCATTTGGAAAAAGTTTTAAAACTTTTCTAGAATAAGAAACCTTAACAGCCTCATCTTTTTCCCCATGAACCATAGTAACCTTAATTTTTAAATTAATTTTTTTATTTAAAACTTTGTTTTTTCTTCCATCCTTAATTAGTTGATATGTTATAGGATATTCATAATTTCCATGTTTTAAATTATAAATCCCATTCATAATTGTTTCTTTTTTCATTTTTTTGGAAAATTTTTTCCACATAATATGTTCTAAAAATTCAGGAGCTGACCCAATCCCTAAAAAACTAACAATTTGATTTTTAAAAATTTTAAATTGTTTTAAAGCAATCCAAGCACCCATACTTGAACCTATAAATATTATTTTCTGTCCTTTTGCATATTTTTTAACTAATTTTGAAGTTTCATTACTCCATTTTGAAATATTACCATTTGTAAATTTTCCTGAAGATTTACCATGCCCAGAATATTCAAGTGCCAAGAAATTAATTTTATTTTTTTTAGCAAAATTTAGTAATGCTTTAGGCTTCTCTCCTTCAAGATCTGACATAAATCCATGCAGAAAAACTATAGACAAACTATTTTTATAAATTTTAGAAATATATCTAATTTTCTTAGTTTTTGAGATCTTATGATATCTGAAATTTGCCATTTCGTTTATATATTTAGTCTAATAATATATAAGTTTATCAGATGGCAACTAATTTAAAAGTTTTACAAGTTATACCCAAATTAGGGTATGGAGGAGCGGAAACAGGCTGCTTTGATATAGCTCATTATTTGCCTGAAAATAATTGTGAGTCGTTTATTGTAACTAGTGGTGGTGAATTACTTAAGTTTGTTGACAAAAAAAAAGTAAAAATTTTTAAGCTTCCTGTACAGAGTAAAAATCCTTTATTAGTTTTTATAAACTCAATTATTTTAATTGGAATTATTTTATTAAATAATATTTCGATAGTTCATGCTCGAAGTCGAGCACCTGCATGGTCCTGTTTAATAGCATCAAAAATTACTGGAAGAAAATTTGTGACAACTTTTCATGGCACTTACAATTTTAAAACTAATTTGAAAAAATTTTATAATTCGGTAATGGTAAGATCTGATTTAATTATTGCAGGATCAAATTTTATTTTTTCTCATATTAAAGAAAATTATTCTATGTATTTAAATTATAAAAAAAAATTCTTAGTAATTTTTAGAGGTATTAATGTTGATTATTTTGACTCGTCCACCACTCTTGAAAATGATGAAAAAAAATTATTAAAACAATGGGATATTGAGAAAGATAAAAAAATTATACTTTTGCCAGGTAGGCTAACTTCATGGAAGGGTCAGGAAGTATTTATTGAAGCAGTCAATTTAATTAATACAGAGCTTGGATATGAAGCATTTTACACTGTAATTCTTGGTAGTGACCAAGGTCGTGAACTTTATAAAAAAAAATTAATTAGACTCTCAGAACAATATAGGATGTCAAAACAAATACGATTTATAGATCATTGTAAAAATATGGCTTTAGCTTACAAAGTTTCAGATATAATAGTTTCAGCTTCAAATGAACCAGAAGCTTTTGGAAGAGTGTCAGTGGAAGCCCAATCTATGGGAAAACCTATAGTAGCTAGCAACATCGGTGGATCGAATGAAACAGTCATTGATGAAAAGACAGGTTTTTTATTTGAGTCGAACAATGCCAAATCTTTAAGTAAACAGATTTTAAGAGTTCTTAATATGGATGAAACATCTCTAAAAATAATGGGAATAGAGGCAAGAAAAAACGTTACTCAAAGATTTAATGTTGAAAAAATGTGTTTTTCTACTTATTCAGAGTATAAAAGACTATTAAATTAAATGCCTACAATAACATTACCAGACGGGAATAATCTAAATTTTACAAAAAAAGTTACTGGAGCTGAAGTAGCCGAGAAAATAAGCAAGTCATTAGCAAAACAAGCAATGATTATAAGTGTTGATGGCATACTTAAAGATTTAGATTATTTAATAGAAAAAGACTGCTCAGTAAAAATTTTTACTTCAAAAAATCCAGAAGGGCTGGAAACAATTAGACATGACACAGCTCACATATTGGCAATGGCTGTTCAAGAATTATTCCCTGGTACTCAGGTTACAATTGGTCCAGTCATTGAAAATGGATTTTACTATGACTTTGCTAGAAAAGAACCTTTTACTGAAGATGATTTAGTCAAAATTGAAAATAAGATGAAAGAAATTGTAGATAGAAATGAAATTACCAAGAGAGAAGTTTGGGATAGAAATAAAGCTATTGATCATTTTAAAAAAAAAGGCGAAATTTATAAATCTGAATTAATTAAAGCTATCCCTGAGAAAGAAGATGTCTCAATTTATTTTCATGGTGATTGGCATGATCTTTGTCGAGGTCCTCATTTATCCTCAACAGGCAAAATTGGAAAGTATTTTAAACTAACTAAAGTCTCTGGTGCTTATTGGAGAGGAGACTCAAAAAATGAAATGCTTCAAAGAATATATGGTACTAGTTGGGCAACCCAAAAAGATTTAGATGAACATCTTAAAAGAATAGAAGAAGCAGAAAAGAGAGATCATAGAAAATTAGGAAAAGAAATGGATTTATTTCATTTTAGAGAAGAAAGTCCAGGATCTGTTTTTTGGCATGAAAGAGGCTGGGCGTTGTTCCAAAATTTAATAAACTATATGAGAAATAGACAAGATGCAGCTGGTTACAAAGAAATAAATACACCTGAAGTATTGGATAGACAATTATGGGAAAAATCAGGACACTGGGGGAAGTATGGTGACAACATGTATACATCTGAAACTCCAGATGAGAAAGTGTTTGCAATAAAACCCATGAATTGCCCAGGACATGTTCAGGTATTTAATCAAGGAATAAAAAGTTATCGAGATCTTCCTTTACGTTACGCAGAGTTTGGAAAAGTTCATAGATATGAACCATCAGGAGCATTACATGGTTTACTTAGAGTAAGAGCCTTTACACAAGATGATGCACATATTTTTTGTTCAGAAGATCAAATCACAAGTGAGTGTTTAATTGTTACAAATTTAATTTTGGATATTTATAAGGATCTTGGGTTCGAAAATGTAATTCTTAAATATGCAGATAGACCAGAGGTAAGAGTTGGGAATGACGAAGTTTGGGACAAGGCAGAAGCATCATTACTCGAAGCAGTGAAAGCCTCAAAGTTAGAATATAGTATTAATAAGGGAGAAGGAGCGTTCTATGGTCCCAAAATTGAGTTTGTTCTAAGAGATGCAATTGGTAGAGATTGGCAATGTGGAACTCTGCAAGTGGATTTAAATTTACCTGAGAGATTAGGCGCTTCTTACGTTGATAAAGACGGAAGTAAGAAAATTCCTGTAATGCTTCACAGAGCTCTATTTGGATCTTTAGAAAGATTTATTGGAATTTTAATTGAAAACTATGCAGGTAAATTTCCATTTTGGATATCGCCTTTACAAACAATGGTAATCCCTATTTCTGAAGAATTTAATGATTATGCTATTGAAACATCTAATAAAATTAAAAATTTAGGGATCACCTCCTCTGTTGATTTAAAAAATCAAAATTTAAATTATAAAATAAGAGATCATTCTTTAGCCAAAATACCTCTTTTGCTAATTTGTGGTAAAAAAGAAGTTGACTCCAATTCTGTAACGATTAGAAGATTAGACTCTAATAAACAAGAAAATATGGATATAGACACATTCTTAAAAACTTTCTCTGCTTTGAACAAAGCATCCTCAAACTAAGTGGCAGATTTTAAACAAAATTATTTTCAAAGAAGAACAAAGGATAGAGGCCCAAGATCTAATAATAGAATTTCTTCTCCAGATGTTCAAGTAATAGATAGTGATGGTGAAAATCTTGGTGTGTTGAATACCAATGAAGCTATCTCAATGGCAAAAAGTCAAGGGCTTGATTTGATTGAAATAGCTCCAAACGCAAACCCTCCAGTTTGCAAAATCATGGACATGGGTAAGTATAAATATGATGCCCAAAAAAAAGCAAATCTTGCAAAAAAGAAACAAAAAATTGTTTTATTAAAAGAAATTAAAATGAGACCAGTAACAGAAACTCATGATTATGATTTCAAAGTTAAAAATGCAAAAAAATTTATTGCTAAAGGAGATAAGGTAAAATTTACAATAAGATTTAAAGGCAGAGAGCTACAACACTCACATTTAGGAAACGAGTTAATGGGTAAAATTAAGGAAGACATGAAAGATATTGGTAAGGTTGAGCTTCATCCAAAATTTGACGGTAAGCAAATGATTATGGTTATCCAACCTTTATAGGGGTTAATAGAGGTTGTAAAATTATACCATTCTTTGTATAAGTCCGCAGAATTATGCCTAAATTAAAAACAAAAAGCTCGGCTAAAAAAAGATTTAAAATATCAGCTAAAGGTAAAGTAATCACTGCTCAAGCTGGTAAAAGACATGGCATGATTAAAAGAACAAATTCTCAAATTAGAAAATTAAGAGGCACAACAACAATGTCCAAACAAGATGGAAAAATTGTTAAATCTTATATGCCTTACAGTTTAAGGGGTTAATAATGGCAAGAGTTAAAAGAGGTGTAACAAGTAAAGCTAAACATAAAAAAGTTTTAAAAGCCGTCAAAGGTCAATGGGGTAGAAGAAAAAATACTATAAGAGTTGCAAAGCAGGCAATGGAAAAATCAATGCAATATGCTTATAGAGATAGAAGAAACAAAAAAAGAGATTTCAAATCTTTATGGATACAAAGAATCAATGCAGGAGTTAGAGCTGAAGGTTTGACATATTCTAAATTTATAAATGGATTGAGTAAATGTGGCATTGTAATAGATAGAAAAATTCTTGCTGAAATTGCTTATGATAGCCCAGAAGCATTCAAATCAATTGTACAAAAAGCCCAATCAGCACTGAATTAATTTTCATTGTTGTTTTTCTAACGTTAACAAATATTCTACTCATATGTCTGATATTAAAAAAATTAAAGACGAATTTTTAAATAAATTAAGTGAAGATTTAAACATTGAAAATGTAAATCAAATTAAGTCAGAGTTATTTGGTAAAAATGGTAAAATTTCTAGCGCTTTTAAAAATCTTGGATCTTTACCAAATGAAGAAAGGAAAAAATTTGCATCAGATTTAAATTTTATAAAAGATGAACTTCAAGAAAAAATTAATATAAAAACTCAAGAAATAGAAATTAAAGAAATAAATTCTAAGCTTGAAAATGAAAAAATTGATGTAACTCTTCCTGAAAGAAATATTGTTCAAGGTAAGATACACCCTGTTTCTCAAGTTATAGACGAAATATCCTCTATATTTTCTGAAATTGGTTTTAGTGTTGAAGAAGGTCCAGATGTAGAGAATGAGCATTATAATTTTACAGCACTAAACACACCAGATAACCATCCAGCAAGAGATATGCATGATACTTTTTATTTAGATGATAAAAAAGAATTACTTTTAAGAACTCATACATCTCCAGTCCAAGTAAGAACAATGTTAAAAAGCAAACCTCCTTTTAAAATTATTGCTCCTGGCAGAACTTATAGATCTGATAGTGATCAAACTCATGCCCCAATGTTTCATCAAGTTGAAGGACTTCATATTGATAAAAATATAAACATGGGACATTTAAAAGGCTGCTTAAATTATTTTATAAAATCTTTTTTTGAAGTCGATAATATCAAAATGAGATTTAGACCAAGTCACTTTCCCTTTACAGAACCATCAGCAGAAGTCGACATTGGTTATGAATTGAAAGATGGCAAAATAGTTATTGGAGAGGGAGATAAATGGTTAGAGATTTTAGGATGTGGAATGGTACATCCAAATGTACTTAAAAATGTAAAAATAAACCCAGATAAGTATCAAGGTTACGCTTTTGGGATTGGTATAGATAGGTTAGCAATGCTAAAGTATGGAATAAATGATCTAAGAGCTTTTTTTGAGACTGACTACAGGTGGCTAAATCATTTTGGTTTTGATCCACTTGATGTCCCTTCAAATTATAGAGGTCTTAGTAGATGAAATTTACCATAGGCTGGCTTAAGGAACACCTTGATACAAAGTTCAAGGATAGCGAAATAATTGAGAAATTGACTGATGTTGGGCTTGAAGTTGAGAGCTTTGAAAGGATTAGCTCTGACTTAGATAATTTTAAAGTAGCAAAAATTATAAATGCTGCAAAACATCCAAATGCAGATAAGCTTAAAGTATGTGACGTTGATATTGGCGAACAAAACATGGTGAAAGTTGTTTGTGGAGCGCCAAATGCCAAGAAAGATCTCTTGACAGTTTATGCTGGTCCTGGATCAGTAATTCCAAAGAACAGCATGAAACTTACAATTAGCAAAATAAGGGGTGTGACCTCACATGGGATGCTATGTTCAGAGTCTGAATTAAACTTATCTGATGAAAGTGATGGAATTATAGAACTAAAATCAAATAAGTACTCTGACCAAGTAGGAAAAAATTTTTTTAAAAATAATACCGAAAAAGTTATTGACCTATCAATTACTCCTAATCGACCTGATTGTTTAGGTGTAAGAGGAGTAGCGAGAGATCTTGCAGCAGCAGGAGTTGGTAAATTAAAAAATACCTCAAAGATGAATATTAAAAGCACTGGTCCGCAAAAAATTAAAGTCTCTATTTTAAAAGATAAAAATCAAGGTTGTACTATATTTGGTAGTTGCTTAATTAAAAATGTTACAAACAAACAAAGTCCAAAGTGGCTAAAAGATAAAATAGAGTCTCTAGGTCAAAAACCTATTTCAGCAATTGTAGATATAACTAATTATGTGATGTTGGACTTAAATAGACCTCTCCATGCATATGATGCAGACAAAATTGATAAGGAAATTATCGTCAGAAATTCAAAGAAGGGTGAAACTTTCAAAGCTCTTGATAATAAACAATATAAATTAATCAATGATTTATGTGTTATTTCTGATAAATCTGGCGTATTAGGTTTGGGTGGAATAATAGGAGGCACTCGCTCAGGCACCGAGTTTAATACTAAAAATATTTTATTAGAATCTGCATATTTTTTGCCTAGATCTATTAGAAAAACTTCAAAATTGTTGAACATAGATACTGATGCCAAATTTAGATTTGAAAGGGGTATTGATCCTCAATCGATCGAAATAGGTTTAAAAAAAGCTGCACAATTGATAACAGAAATTTGTGGAGGAAAAGCTAGTAAGTTTGATATTCAAAGAATAGAAAAAGACAAAAAAAATAAAATAAAATTTAAAATTTCATTATTTGAGAGAATTGCAGGTTTTAAAGTAACTGATAAAGAAATTACTAAAATCTTAACAGATTTAGGATTTGAAATTTCTAAAAAAAAATTGGAATTAGAATTAAAAATTCCTACTTGGAGACCAGATATAACTCAACCCATAGATATAGTTGAAGAGATAGTAAGAATTAAAGGTTACAAAAATATAGAAACTTTAGAGCCAGAAAAAACCAGATTTAAAGATACACTTAATAAACAACAAAAACTTTTTCATTTTTTGCAACGTTCTGTGGCATCTAAAGGATATTTTGAAACTGTGACTTGGTCATTTACTGACTCAAAGTTGAATAATCTTTTCAAAGAAAATTATAAAGAAATCAAAATATTAAATCCAATAAGTTCGGATCTAGATGTTTTAAGAAATTCAATATTTTCTAATTTGTCATTTTATTTAAAAAAAAATTTAGATAGAGGGTTTAAAGATATTTCCCTATTTGAAATAGGGCCAATTTTTAAAGATAATAAGCCTGGAGAGCAGTTAACAGTAATAGGAGCAATAAAATCAGGAAAGATATCAAGATTAAATTGGAATGAAGAAAACAGAACAGTTGATGTTTTCGATGCAAAAAAAGATGTAATTCAGACTTTAATAGAAGCTGGATATGATAGGCAAAATTTATTTATAAGAGAAAAATCACCTTCGTATTATCATCCAGGTAAATCTGGCTCTGTATATCTTGATAAGGACGATATTGATCCAGTTGCTTATTTTGGAGAAATTCATCCAAATATTCAGAAAAAATTTGATATAAAAACTGAGGCCTTAGTAGGTTTTGAGATTTTCTTAGATTACCTAACAGATAAAAAACTTAAACTCAAAGATTCAAAATCTAAATTTCAATTTTCTGATTATCAAAAATCAGACAGAGACTTTGCTTTTGTGGTTGATAAAAATTTTAAAGCTCAAGATTTGATAAAAATTATTTCCTCTATTGATCAAAGTTTAATTAAATCAGTTAAAATTTTTGACGTCTATGAAGGTGAAAATATTCCTAGAAATAAGAAGTCTATAGCTCTTAATGTAACCATTCAATCTTCAGAAAAAACATTAGAAGAAAGTGATCTTGAAAAAATTAATAAACTAATAATATCAACTGTTGAGACTAAATCAGGTGCAAAAATTAGATCCTAAATGTCTACTTCAATTAATAATATAAGAAATTTTGCAATTATTGCGCATATTGACCATGGAAAATCTACCATTGCTGATAGAATAATACACAGTTGTGGTGGATTAACAGAACGAGAGATGAAAGCCCAAGTTCTAGACTCTATGGATATTGAAAGAGAAAGAGGAATTACAATTAAAGCTCAAACTGTAAAATTAAATTATAAAGCAAAAGATGGTAAAGATTATATTTTAAACATAATAGACACACCTGGGCATGTAGATTTTAGCTATGAGGTAAGTAGGTCCCTTTATGCTTGTGAGGGTTCAATTCTTATTGTTGATAGCACCCAAGGAGTTGAAGCTCAGACTCTAGCAAATGTTTATCAAGCCTTAGATACCAATCATGAAATTGTTCCAGTACTAAATAAGGTTGATTTACCAGCATCTGATTTAGAAAAAACAAAAAAACAAATTGAAGAAGTTATTGGGATTGACACTCAAAATGCTATCCCATGCTCTGGTAAGACAGGAGAAGGTATAGAAGATATTTTAGAGCAAATAATAACTAATCTACCTGCACCCAAAGGAAAAACATCATCAGACTTAAAATGCTTACTTGTTGATAGTTGGTATGACACTTACTTGGGTGTGGTAATTTTAGTTCGTGTAATCGATGGTAAATTATCAAAAAATATGAAAATTAAAATGGTGTCAACTAATCAGGAATACATAGTTGAAAAAGTAGGTGTTTTCACCCCTAAACCTACAGATATAGATGAATTAAATACAGGCGAAATAGGGTTTATAACAACAGGAATTAAAGTGCTATCAGAGACAAAAGTTGGCGATACTATCTGTGATGCTACTAAACCATTAAAAGATGCTCTACCAGGATTTAAACCTAGCAAGCCAGTTGTATTTTGTGGTTTGTTTCCTGTTGATAGTTCAGAGTATCAAAAA
Organism: uncultured Pelagibacteraceae bacterium; assembly: GCA_902606645.1. Classification (GTDB taxonomy): domain Bacteria; phylum Pseudomonadota; class Alphaproteobacteria; order Pelagibacterales; family Pelagibacteraceae; genus Pelagibacter. Next base: position 27,752 of record CACLHJ010000008.1, read on the forward strand.
CTTAAGGATGGATTAGCTAAACTTCAATTAAATGACTCAAGTTTTTCATTTGAACCTGAGTCATCTTCAGCTCTAGGATTAGGATTTAGATGTGGTTTTTTAGGATTGCTGCATCTTGAAATTGTAACTGAAAGACTAGAGAGAGAATTTGACGTAAACTTATTGACCACCACTCCTGGAGTTGTTTACAAAGTGCATCTTAACAATGGATCTTTGGTAGATCTACAAAATCCATCAAGTTTACCAGATCCAACATTAATAAAGATGATTGAAGAACCTTGGATCAAAGCTACAATTATAACTCCAGATCAGTATCTGGGATCTATAATTAAAATGTGTCAGGATAAAAGAGGAATACAAACAAATTTAAGTTATTCAGGAAATAGAGCAGTCGTAAACTATGAGCTTCCATTAAACGAAGTTGTTTTTGATTTTAATGATCGTCTCAAATCTATGACAAGTGGTTATGCTAGTTTTGATTATGAAATTATAGAACACCGAGAAGGAGATTTAGTAAAATTAGGTATTTTAGTAAATGCTGAGCCCGTTGACGCTTTAGCAATGATGATACATAAAGATTTTGCACAAAGAACTGGAAGGGAAGTTTGTGAAAAATTAAAAGATTTAATACCAAGACATAATTTTATGATACCTGTTCAAGCTGCAATAGGGGGTAAAATTATTGCAAGAGAAACTATAAAAGGATTTAAAAAAGATGTTTTGACAAAAATTCATGGAGGTGGGGCCACAGATAGAAAAAGAAAACTTTTGGAAAAACAAAAAAAAGGGAAAGCACGATCAAAACAATTTGGAAGAGTAGAAATTCCTCAAGAAGCATTTATTGGTGTATTAAAAATTAACAAGGATGCATAAAAAAAAAATTTTAGTTGTTATTTCAGGAAAACTTTTTTTTTTTAAAAAAGAAAATGTTCTAAAATTAATAGATTCATTTAAAAATTTTGATCTACAATTTTGCCTTTTTCCATGGC
>CACLHJ010000009.1 GCA_902606645.1 uncultured Pelagibacteraceae bacterium
TTATCTTTAGCAGAATTTATATTGCCTGTTTTAATTGTTTTTTTACTTACATTTATTCACTGGAGAGATATTTGGGTTTCTATTTCTATTTTAGTAATTATAGTTTTACCAATTGCTATATATTTTTTAGTCAAAGAAGTTAAACTTGATACCAGAGAAGAAAGCAATAATGAAATCATCACCAAACCAATAAAACAATGGAAAAGAATAGAAGTTTTAAAAGATTATAGATTTTATATTGTTTGTATGACTATGCTAGCTATGCCATGGATTGCAACAGGTACATTTGTTTACCAATCTTTTATAACAACTTCAAAAGATTGGGGGCCATATGTAATTGCACAATCCTTCATGGTTTACTCAATATTATCTGTGGTAACATTATTTATTTCAGGTTTCTTGATCGATAAATTTACTAGCAGAAAATTATTAATTTATATGAACGTTCCTCTATTTTTTTCAACTGTAGTTCTGTTCTATTTTGATGTTGAGATTTCATCATTTTTTTTCTTTGGCTTATTAGGTATTACTAACGGCCTAGCTAATGTTTTAGGATCATCTACGTGGGCTGAAATTTATGGTGTTAAACATATTGGATCTATTAAAGCTCTCACAACAGCTTTAATGGTATTTGCTACTGCTTTTGGAACAGCCTTATTTGGTATTCTTATAGACATTAATTTTTCAATTGAGCAAATAGCTATTGTTTCAGGTGCATATATTTTGACCTCAATAACTCTGCTTTATTTAGTTAGAAGTAAGTTAAATCCACAATATATGTAAAAAAACTCCTTGATTTTATAGGTCTCACTGTATAGACACTGCGCATGGCAAGAGTAACTGTAGAAGATTGCATCGATAAAGTAGATAGTCCCTATGAATTAGTATTAGTAGCTAAAGAAAGAGCCACTCAATTAAATGCTGGTATAGAACCAACAATTGATAGAGATAATGATAAAAATACAGTTATTTCGTTAAGAGAAATTGCAGAAGAAAAAATTCAAGTATCTGATTTAACAGACAGTGCAGTTTATAAACTTAGAAAACATGTCGAACAAGTTGATGACACTGCAGAGGATGATGAAGATATAGGTGATGATTTTGAAAATTTATACAAAGGTGAAATTTCTAAAAGTGGAACCCCAATTCTTCCATCAAAAAGAGCAAGAAAAACCCCAGAAAAAATTCAAGTTACAAAAGAAGATTTAGCAGAATTATCTGAAACTGCTAAAGCTGATGTTGATAGTTCAGTTGGTGAAGAAACTATGAATGAAGATGGTGAAGTATCTTTAGACGAAGTTTCAGATAGTGAAGAGCCAGCTAAAGAAGATACTCAAGAAGATCAATAAATTTTAATTTACAAATTCTTTTATTATTTTTTCTCGGTGCTCATCTAGATCAGGGATGTCACCTCTTTTATCAGGATCAGCATATGTAGACATTTTAATAGGGTTTCCTGCCAATCTAAAATCTCCTATTACTTTATGATAAGCTTTTACAATCATGTTTCTTGCTTCAACTTGTGGATTTTCAACTGCTTCTTTAATATTAAATATAGGACCACAAGGAATTTTATCTTTCTCCATTTGACCAACCCATTCATTTGTTGATTTAGCAGAAAGTTTATTTTCTAGAATTGTTTTAAGTTCATCAATATTTTTTGCCCTGGAAGAATTTGAGTTAAATTTTTCATCACTAAACATTTCAGGAACGTCTAAAATATTACAAAGCTTTTCAAATAACTTATCATTACCAGCAGCAATTATTATATAGCTGTCTTTAGTCTTAAATGCTTCAAATGGAGCTATAGAAGGGTGCCTTGAACCCATTGGTTTAGGTATTTCATTTTTAGATAAATATCTTGCAATTGCATTTTCAAGAATTGCAATTTGACAGTCAAGCATGGAAATATCTATATACATACCCTTACCAGTTTTTTGTCTATCATATAAAGCTGCATTGATACCTATTGCTGTGAACAAGCCAGCTGTGATATCACCAATTGAAGTGCCAACTCTTGTAGGTTCTGAATTTGGTTGACCTGTTACACTCATCAATCCACCCATTCCTTGAACCACCATATCATATGCAGGTAATTCTTTTAAGGGACCTGTTTGTCCAAAACCTGACGCTGAAGCATAAATTAATTTAGGAAACTTTTTACCAACTTCTTCCCAACCGTATCCCCATTTTTTCAAGGTTCCTGGTTTAAAATTCTCAACTAAGATATCTGCTTTAGATAAAATTTTATCAAATATTTTTTTGTCATCTGAATTTTTTAAATTTAAAGCTATGCTTTCTTTTCCTCTATTAAGAGACATAAAATAAGCTGAGTAATCCTCAATAAAAGGTCCAAATCTTCTTGAGTCATCACCTATTTCTGGAGCTTCAACTTTAATTACTCTTGCACCAAGATCTGACAGAATCATTGTACAATAAGGTCCAACTAACACTCTAGTTAAATCGACTACCAATAAGTTTTTAAGTGGTCCATCCATAATTAGTATTAAAAATTAATTGTATTTTTTGTTATCTTGACTCTTAGCGATATCTTCATTTTAATACATCTATCATAAATAACAATAGAGGGAGAATTAAATGTTAAAAAAAATATCTTTATGTTTAACTTCATTTGTTCTAGCGTTCACTTTAATTGGTTCTGCTTATGCTGTAACTTTAAAAGCAAGTCACCAATGGCCAGGAACTCCAAGAGCTGACGGTTCATTTGATCCAAGACACGAAATGGTTCAAATAATTGCAGATGAGGTTAAAAAAGCTAATGTTGGAATAGATATAAGAATCTACCCAGCGAAATCCTTATACAAACCAAAAGAACAGTGGAAACCAATGACAACTGGTCAATTGGATATTTCTGCATTTCCTTTAGCGTATGCTTCTAAATTCCATCCAGAATTTGATGCAACTTTAATGCCGGGTACTGTAAAAAATCATGATCACGCATTAAGATTTAATAAAGGTCCTATGATGACCGAAATTAAAAGAATTATAACTGATGCAGGTGTAGTTGTTTTATCTGATGCTTGGTTAGGAGGTGGATTTGCCTCAAAGTCTCAATGTATCAAAAATCCAAGCGATGCAAAAGGACAGGTTATGAGAGCTGCAGGAAAAGCGTTTAACCAAATGTTAGAAGCAGCTGGTGCGGGTATTCAAAGTATGCCTTCATCTGAAATTTATACTGGTCTTCAAACAGGTGTATTAACAGGTGCAAATACTAGTTCAGGAAGTTTTGTAAGTTATAAAATTTATGAGCAAGTAACTTGTGCAACACCTCCAGGAAAATTTGGATTATGGTTTATGTATGAACCAATTCTAATGTCTAAAAAATCATATGATGCTTTAAATTCAAAACAACAAAAAGCACTTATGGCTGCTGGTAAAGTAGCTGAAAAATATATGACAGCTCAAGTTGAGAATTTAGATAAAAAGTTTGAGGATGCATATAAAGCTGCAGGCGTTAAATTAGTCTACATGGACGAAAAAGATCATGCTGCATGGGTGGAGATTGCAAAGAAATCTTCTCATAAAGCTTTTGCTGAGAAAGTTCCTGGTGGAGATAAACTTATGGAAATGGCTTTGGCAGTTAAATAAAGTAATATATAAAGAACCCCTATTTATCGTAAATAAGTAGGGGTTTTTTTTTATGAAAAATAAATACTTAAAATTCTGTGATTTTACAGCTAAAGCTTGTGGAGCATTTGCTGTTCTGGCTTTACTTTTGTCAATTCTTGTAATTGTCGAATTAGTATTTGAAAGGTATTTTTTTCAAAGAGCAATAACATGGCAAACTGAGCTAGTAACAATGTTGTTAGTTGCGTCTACTTTCATTGGCAGCGCTTATGTTTTAAGTGAAAAAGCACATGTAAGTATGGAATGGATATATGACTTTTTGTCATCAAAAAATGTTTTAAGATTAAAAATTTTTACATCGTTATTAAGTTTATTATTTTTTTTAATTCTATTTTATTTTGGTTTCCTAATGGTTGAAGAGGCATTTACTAAAAATTACTCAACTGGCACAGTTTGGGATCCTCCACTATGGATACCTTATTCATCAATGATGATTGGAGCTATTTTAATGATACTTCAGTACATTGCAGAAATTATTAAGTTAACTGACGAGGCAGACTAAGTAAATGGACCCATTAATAATAGCTATAATTGTTGCAGTTTTTACTTTAATAGTTCTTTTTTCAGGAATTCCAATTGCATTTGGTTTAAGCTTTGTGTCTATAGTTCTTTTAGTATCATTTGAAGGTTTTCAAATGCTAGACGTTTTTGCAGAAACATTTTATGCAGGACTAAATTCATTTGTTTTACTTTCGATACCAATGTTTATTTTAATGGGTATGGCAGTAGCCAATTCTCCTGCAGGAAAAGATTTATATACTGGTTTAGATAGATGGTTGTGGAGACTTCCAGGGGGTTTAGTTATTTCTAATATAGGTGCTTGTTCAATTTTTGCAGCTTTAAGCGGATCTAGTCCAGCTACATGTGCCGCGATCGGAACAATGGGGATACCCGAGATGAGAAAAAGAGGTTACTCTGACCAAATTGCTACAGGTACTATAGCAGCAGGAGGTACATTAGGAGTTTTAATTCCTCCGAGTATAGTTTTAATAGTTTATGGAATCGCAACGGGTACATCGATTGGCAGATTATTCTTATGTGGATTAGTACCTGGTTTTATGTTGGCAGGTATGTTTGCAATTTGGGCTCTTATTCATAGTTACTTTATTGATAAAGATGCTGCAAAAGCTCTAAGGAATAGAACACCTCCTACGTTAAGAGAAAAACTCGAAGTATTACCCAGAGTTCTTCCATTCTTAGCAATTATAGCAGGTGTCTTGTATGTGTTATATGGTGGTGTAGCAACTCCATCAGAGGCATCTGGTGTTGGAGCATTCTTAGTTTTTGTACTAATCGCTATAGTTTACAAAATTTATCAACCAAAAAAAATATGGAACATTGTTAAAGTTTCAATGAAAGAAAGTGTAATGATAATGTTTATCATTGCGGCCTCTTATCTTTTTGCATTTACACTTTCACAACTTTATGTAACTCAGTCTTTAGCCCAGAGCATGGTTGAACTAAGTTCAAACAAATGGATTGTATTTCTTTTAATAAATATATTTCTTTTAATAGCTGGTTTCTTTTTACCTCCAGTAGCGGTTATCGTTATGACTTCTGCTATATTATTACCAGTAATTACCACACTAGGTTTTGATCCATATTGGTTTGCAATTGTATTTACTATTAATATGGAGATAGGATTAATAACTCCACCTGTTGGATTAAATCTTTATATAATAAAAGGCATTACCCCAGATGTAAGTTTGTCAGAAATTTTAAAAGGCTCTATACCATTTATGATCATAATGGCATTAGCAATTTTAATTTTGTGTATCTTTCCAGAGATAGTTACATGGCTTCCTGATAAAATAATGGGTAAACCTCTTGGATATTAATAATAAAATTAATAGAAAAATTTCAGTCGCTCCAATGATGGATTGCACTGATAGACACGATCGTTTTTTCTTAAGATTAATGAGTAAAAACGTGATGCTTTATACGGAGATGGTTGCAACAAAATCTGCAATTCATGGGGATAGAAAAAAAATCTTATCTTATAGTCCTGAAGAAAAACCACTAGCATTGCAGGTGGGTGGATCAAATAAAGAGGAGCTAGCCGAGGTTGCAAAGATTGCAGAGGACATGGGCTATGATGAAATTAATATAAACCTAGGTTGTCCTAGCAAAAAGGTTCAAAAAAATATGTTTGGTGCTTGCTTAATGAAAGAGCCTGATCTTGTAGCTGAATGCATAAGTGCAATGGTTAATTCATGTAAAATTCCAGTAACTGCTAAAACTAGAATTGGATTTGATGAAGTAGAAAGCTTTGAGTATTTAAATAATTTTATAAACAAAATGAAAGATGCTGGCACTAAAACGTTTATTTTACATGCTAGAAAGGCAATGTTAACAGGACTTTCACCAAAGCAAAATTTAAATATTCCAAAACTCAATTACAATATGGTTTATGAAATAAAAAAACAAAACCCAAATTTAGAAATAATTATAAATGGAGGCATTTCTAAAATAGATCAAATAAACAAACATTTAAATCATTGTGATGGAGTAATGATTGGAAGATCAGTATATCAAAACCCATACTCATTAGTGGAAATTGAAAAAGAAATTTTCAACATAGAAGTTAATCCCACCCGAGAGCAGGTTGCTGAGCAGCTCTTAGAGTATGTTGAAAAAGAGGTTAAATTAGGAACTAAAGTTAATCACATAATGAGACACACTGTAGGTTTATACCATGGTCAAATAGGATCAAAGGAATGGAAAAGATATTTAAGTGATAATTTAATGGCCCGTGAATCTGATTTCCAAAAAACAAAACATATTATGACAATTGTTCAAAATAATGAAAAAGCCAATCAAGCAAATACATAATGGATATCTCAAATATTAATGAAATTATAAATTTATTAGTCGTATTAGCTATTGCTGCAGCAGTAGCTGGGTTTATGGCTGGTTTATTGGGAGTTGGTGGAGGAATAATAATGGTTCCAGCTTTATATTATGCTTTCACAGTTTTAGATTTTGATATCGTTACAAGAATGCATCTTTCAGTTGGTACATCTTTAGCAATTATAATTCCTACCTCAATAATTTCAACAAAAACACATATGGAATATGATGCTGTAGATTTTAAGATGGTTAAATCATTTGGTATCTTTATTTTATTTGGGGTAATAGCTGGAACTTTTTTAGCGGTTAATTTAAAAACACCAGCTTTAGTATTATTTTTTTCAATATTTGCATTTATTGTAGGTTTATTTTTTATATTTATTAGAGAGAAACTTTTAGAAAATCCAAAAAAAATATCCAATATAGTAAAAAATGTTTCAGGAATTGTGATAGGATTTATTTCAGTTCCTCTTGGTATTGGTGGAGGTTCTTTGATGGTTCCTTTCATGAGAACATTTGGGTATGATATAAGAAAATCAATTGGAACAGCTGCAGCAGTTGGATTTTTAATTGCGGTTACAGGAACAACCACAATGATAATTGGGGGTAAAATTATCAATAATGTTAATACCCCCTTTAGTTTGGGCTACATAAATTTATTAGGTTTTATTGTTTTTGTACCTGTGACGATGTTAATGGCAAGGATAGGTGCTAAAGCAGTATATAAAATTAACAAAAGCTTATTGAGCAAGATCTTTGGAACTTTTTTAATAATTGTTTCAATAAGATCTTTTTATGAATATTTAAATATAAATTAGATATGAAAAATATATTTAACTTAAAAGACATTATTTCATCCATTGCTGATGTAGGTCAAAAACTGTTCAAGAAAAAGGAACTTAAAAAGAATGATTTAGAGACAATACTGTCATTATGTGACGATTTAATTTCTAATAAGGGTGCAGCTTTTGGAATTACTGTTGCTAGGGATGTAACAGAACTTTATCAAAGTCTTACATCTGATAACAAACTAGCTTTTTTCAAGAAAATTAATGAGAAATTTAAACCTAGTCACACCAAAGTATCAGAAGCTATAGAAACTTATCAAAAAACTCAGAATGATAAAAATTTATTTAAACTTTTCATAGTATCTGAAGGAAAAAGAAGAGAATTGTTTAGAAGGATGAATATGGCCCCAAATGGTATTTCTACCATAGTTTCATTAAGAGAAGACTTATTAAAAGTATTACAAGAGAATCCAGAATTAAAGCCTTTAGACGATGATTTACGAGAATTATTTAAATCTTGGTTTAATCCTGGATTTTTAAGATTGGCTAAAATTACCTGGGATACTAAAGCAGCTGTTTTAGAAAAAATTATGAAATATGAAAGAGTTCATGAAATTAAAGATATGGATGAACTCAAAAGAAGACTAGGTGAAGATAGAAGATTTTTTTCTTACTTTCATCCAGCACTAGAGGACGAACCAATAATATTTGTTGAAGTAGCACTTACTAATGGTTTAAGTAAATCCATTCAAGAAATTACAAAACCACAGACTGTCAAAGGAAAAAATCTTGATACTGCAACTTTTTATTCAATTAGTAATTGTCAAGATGGTTTATCGAGAGTGACTTTGGGTAACTTTTTAATAAAAAGAGTTGTTTATGAAATCCAAGAAGAATTACCTAACATTAAAAAATTTGGAACCCTGTCACCTATTCCAGGTTTTAGAGATTGGTTTTCATATTTAGAGGACAATAAAATAAAAAATATTTTAGGCAATATACCTTTAGAAAATATTTCTTTTTTAAAATCCTCAGATTTAAAAGTAGGAGATACTAGAATTGTTTCAAATAAAGATGCCATTTTAAAATTAGTAGCTCATTATTTAATAAATGAAAAAAATCACAAACAATTACCGATTAATGATGTAACTAGATTTCACTTAGGCAATGGAGCTACAATTGATGATATTAATATAAATGCAAATGTATCTGAAGTTGGTTTTAATAGATCATTTGGTGTTATGGTAAATTATCTTTATGAGCTTAAGAATATCGAAAAAAATCACGAAGATTATGTCAATAACAAAAAAGTAATAATCTCAGATAAACTTAAAAAGTTTATTTAATTGGTTCCCCATTTAACTTTATTCCAAATTCTTTCGTGGAAGTAATAGAAAAAAAGTGGAATAATTGATCCAACTCCTAATATTCCAGCTCCTACAAAAGTACCAGTATAAATATAGCCAAATATTACCCAATAAATAAAAATAAAAAGTCTCCAAGAAAAAGTTTTTGCAACTGATCTTATTTTTTTATCTGCCATTGCTTAGATATATAGGAAAATTAGATTTTATAAATCTTACAAAAAAAAAGAGGTGATTTCAGTCTCCCTCCATCACCTCACATTTTTAAAGTTAAATGATTCTTTAAAATTTTATGAACACTTAATAGTTGAAAATAATGTTTATTAACCTCTAGATTTTTTGGTCATAATCACCAATTTTTCCAGTTTTTTGGAGCAAATCATCAATAAAATCGAAGATTTCTTTCTTTCTTTTATCTGATGTAGGGCTTTCAGTAACAACAACTAAAGATGGTTTATTTGATGATGCCCTGATCAAACCCCACGAACCATCCTCAAAAGAAAATCTAATTCCATTAACTGTTAAAATCTCTGTTATGATTTGATTATCAATTTTTATTTTATTATTTTTAATTTTCTCAACTTGTTTCACTAATTCTTCAACTACTTGATATTTTTCTTCATCTTTACAAAAAGGAGCCATAGTGGGCGATTGATAAGTGGTAGGTAATTCCTCAATAATTTCACTCATTTTTTTATTTTGATTATTTAGTAAATGACAGACTTGAATCGCAGAATTAATACCATCATCATATCCGTATCCTAATGGCTGATTAAAAAAGAAGTGCCCACTTTTTTCAAAGCCAGCTAAGGCTTTTTCTGTATTAACTTTTCTTTTAATATGTGAATGACCTGTTTTCCAATAAATGGTGTCACATTTATTTTCTGCTAATACTTTATCTTTTGAGTATAAACCTGTAGATTTAACATCTACTACAAACTTTGAATTCTGATGTTTTGTAGATAAGTTTCTGGCAATTAATAAACCAATTTTATCAGAGAATATTTCATTACCCTTGTTGTCAATTACTCCAACTCTGTCACCATCACCATCGAAACCAAAACCTATATCTGCATTATTTTCTTTTACTGATTTTGAAATCTCATGAAGCATTTCTAAATCTTCAGGATTAGGATTATACTTTGGAAATGTCCAGTCTAAGTTGCAATCTAGTTCAATTACCTCACAACCTATACCTCTTAAAATATCAGGAGCGAATATACCTGCAGTTCCATTACCACATGCAACAACTGCTTTTATTTTTTTTTTAATTTTATTATTTTTGATTAAATCATCTTTATAAACCTGCTGAAAATTTTCAATTTGTTTTTCATTTCCTTTACCTGATATAAATTTTTCATTTAATGTTATTTCTTTTAGTTCCTTCATTTCTTCTGGTGCATGAGTTAATCCTTTTTTGATACCCATCTTAACTCCAGTCCACCCATTTTCATTATGACTTGCTGTTACCATAGCAACTGCATCAGACTTCAAATTAAATTGGGCAAAATAAACCATAGGTGACAATGACAACCCAACATCTTCGACATTACACCCAGTTGATATCAATCCTTTTTTAAGAGCTGTTTTTATTTCCTCGCTGTAAGAACGATAGTCATGCCCAACTATAACGGTAGGATTATTTTTTTTGGTATGATTAATTATTTGTGTTCCTAAACCTTTTCCAAGATTCTCTATTCCTGCTTTATTTATGCTTTCTTCGTACAACCATCGCGCGTCATATTCTCTAAAACCATAGGGATCAATTTTAATATTTTGTGTCATTTGTTAATTTCTTATCTCTTTTATGTTAATTACCTGTGATTTTTTAATATTTTTTATTGATATATAATTCATTATGTTCTATAAATGTTCTGTTGATTTACTGTTTATATAGTATATTAACTTAAAGCGCCTACAACATGTAGTTGTTTTCGTATAATAAACAAAATATACTAAAAGTTATGAACAAAATTTTATCGCAGGCCCTAAAGAAAGCTGTCTCTGAATATAGTCCTCAAGTTAACGAGGTTTCAAAAGATAAAAGACCTGATCTTTTCTCATTAAATAACGAAACAGAACTATTTCAAAATGACAAAGGTATTATTATTAAGATTGATCGTTCAAAAGATGTAAATTTAACTGACTTTGGTAAAGCAACTTTAAAAGATAGGTATCTTGGTCACAACGAATCTTTCCAAGATTTATTTGCTAGAGTTGCAAGTTCATATGCTGATGACAATCTTCATGCACAAAGAATTTATAATTATATAAGTAACCTTTGGTTTATGCCTGCAACACCTGTTTTATCAAATGGAGGAACCAAAAGGGGATTACCAATTTCTTGTTTTTTAAATGAAGCATCAGATAGCTTAGGTGGTATTTTAGATTTGTGGAGTGAAAATGTTTGGCTTGCAGCTAAAGGTGGTGGTATTGGAAGTTATTGGGGCAATCTAAGATCTATTGGTGAAAAAATTGGTAAAGTTGGAAAGACTTCAGGAATAATTCCATTTATTAAAGTTATGGACTCTTTAACTATGGCAATTAGCCAAGGTTCTTTAAGAAGAGGCTCTGCAGCCTGTTATCTTCCAGTTGATCATCCAGAAATTGAGGAATTTATAGAAATGAGAAGACCAACAGGCGGTGACCCAAACAGAAAAGCATTAAATTTACATCATGGTGTTTTAGTTTCAGATGCATTCATGAGAGCTGTAGAAACAGACGAGCAATGGGCATTAAAAAGTCCTGCTGATGGAACGGTTCAACAAACTATTTCAGCAAGAAACTTATGGATAAGATTATTAACTGCAAGAATAGAAACAGGTGAACCATATATTATTTATATTGATACCGTTAACAGACAAATACCACAGCATCATAAATTAGCTAATTTGACAGTTAAAACTTCTAACTTATGTAGTGAAATTACTTTACCAACAGGAATAGATAAAGATGGTAGAGATAGAACAGCAGTATGTTGTTTGTCTTCTTTGAACTTAGAAAAGTACGATGAGTGGAAAGATGACCCAAACATGATTAATGATGTTATGAGATTTTTAGACAATGTTTTATCTGACTTTATAAACAAAGCTCCTGATCAATTTAAAGATGCAAAGTACTCAGCTGAAAGAGAGCGAAGTGTTGGACTAGGTGTAATGGGTTTTCATTCATTTTTACAAAAAAACAGAATCCCTTTAGAGTCTGTAATGGCCAAGTCTTGGAATAAAAAAATATTTAAAGACATAGATTCTAAAGTAAATCAGGCCTCTAAAGATTTAGCAAAAGAAAGAGGTGCATGTCCTGATGCTGCAGAATATGGTTATGAAGAGAGATTTTCTAACAAGACTGCAATAGCACCAACAGCTTCAATTTCTATTATTTGCGGTGGGGCCTCACCAGGAGTAGAGCCAATCGCTGCAAATAGTTATACTCACAAAACTTTGTCAGGTTCATTTAACGTAAAAAATAGATATCTGGAGGAGATATTAGAGAGCCATGGAAAAAATGATGATGAAACTTGGTCAACTATTACAACAAACCAAGGTTCAGTATCACATTTAGACTTTCTAACTGATTTAGAAAAAGATGTTTTTAAAACAGCATTTGAGTTAAACCAAAATTGGATTATTGAGTTAAGTGGAGACAGAACTCCATTTATATCTCAAGCACAATCAGTAAATTTATTCTTACCTGCTGATGTTCATAAGAAAGAACTTCATAAAATTCATTTTGATGCTTGGAAAAAAGGCCTGAAGAGCCTTTATTACTGTAGATCAAAATCAATTCAAAGAGCTGAAAATATCAATGATGCAAAATCAACAGATATTATGGCAAATGTTTATAAAAATAAATCAACCAAAACTGAAGAAACAGAATACGAGGAGTGTCTATCATGTCAGTAGCTGAAAAAATAAGTTCAGAAATTATCCAACCTGAAAAAAAAGAAATTGTTCAACCAAAAAAAATGGGATTATTAGTAGAGAACCCAGTTTATAAACCATTTAGATATCCTTGGTGTTATGATGCTTGGTTAACTCAACAAAGAATCCACTGGTTACCTGAAGAAGTTCCTTTAGGTGATGATGTAAGAGATTGGCAAAAAAATTTATCACAATCAGAAAAAAATCTATTAACGCAAATTTTTAGATTTTTTACTCAAGCAGATGTTGAAGTAAACAATTGTTACTTGAGACATTACACAACGGTTTTTAAACCAACTGAAGTTTTAATGATGATGACTGCTTTTGCTTCAATGGAAACTGTTCATGTTGCTGCTTACTCGCATCTTTTAGATACGATAGGAATGCCAGAGTCAGAATATTCTGCTTTCATGAAGTACAAGGAAATGAAAGATAAATACGATTACATGCAAAATTTTAATGTAAATTCAAAAGAAGATATTGCTAAAACGGTAGCTGTATTTAGTGCATTTACTGAAGGACTTCAGTTATTTGCAAGTTTTGCAATTTTATTGAACTTTCCAAGACATAACAAAATGAAAGGTATGGGCCAAATTGTTACTTGGTCTGTTAGAGATGAAACCCTTCACTGTAATTCTATGATCAGAGTTTTTAAAGAATTTATAAATGAAAATCCTGAGATATGGACCCCAAAACTGAAAAAAGAACTTTATGAAGCTTGTAGAACAATCATAGAGCATGAAGATGCTTTTATTGATTTAGCTTTTGAAATGGGTCCAATGGAGGGTTTAACTGCAAAAGATGTTAAGGATTATATTCGATTTATAGCCAATAGAAGATTAGTTCAACTTGGTTTAGAAGCAATCTATGACGTTGATAAGAACCCTCTAGGTTGGTTAGATACTATGCTTAATGCTGTTGAGCACATGAACTTTTTTGAAGGTCGTGCAACAGAATATTCTAAAGCATCTACCCAAGGAACATGGGTTGAAGCATTTAGTTAATATTTAAAAAATTATCTTTGGTTTAACTGTAGGACTTTTCTATGTTTGCTACCTTTGTAGCTAGCTAAAGGTCTGATAAGTTTATTTGCTGCATGTTGTTCCATAATATGAGCAGACCAACCTGTTATTCTTGAAATAACAAATATTGGTGTAAAAAAATCTGTATCAAATCCCATTAAATGATAAGTAGGGCCCGTTGGATAATCTACATTAGGGTGAATATTTTTCTCTTTAATCATAACTTTTTCAACAATGTCATAAATTTTTTCAAATTTTTTATCTTTTTTAAGTTTTGCCACTTTTCCAAAATATTTTCTCATGGTCGGAACCCTTGAATCACCAGATTTATAAACTCTGTGTCCAAAACCCATAACTACTTCTTTATTTTTAAGAGCGTTATTTATCCATTTAAGTGCGTTTTCAGGCTTTTTAATTTTGTTCATCATGTGCATAACTTCTTCATTAGCACCACCATGCAATGGTCCTTTCAAACTAGCAATTGCTCCAGTAATTGCTCCATGAATATCAGATAAACTACTTGTAATAGTCCTTGCTGTAAAAGTTGAAACGTTAAAACTATGTTCAGCGTAAAGTATTAAAGAAACATCAAAAGCTTTAACAATTTCTTTTTGAGGTACTTTACCAAAGCACATATAAAAGAAATTTTCAGCAAAAGTTAAATTTTTTTTAGGTTTTATTATTTTCTTACCTTTTCTAATTCTATAAAATGCAGCTAAAGCAGTTGGGGTTTTTGCAAAAATTCTTAAAGCTTTCCTCATATTTGATTCATGAGAAGAATCTTGAGTTTCTTTATCTTCTAAACCCATTACACTTACGGCAGTTCTTGCTACGTCCATTGGATGAGATTTTTTTGGCATATGCTTTATAATCTCGTATAAATTTTTTGACAACTCTCTGTGATTTTTTTCTTCTTTTTCAAATTTTCTAAGTTGTATTGTGTTTGGTAAATCTTTATTTAAAATCAAATAAGCTACTTCTTCAAATCTGCAATATTCACATAAGTCCTGAGCTGCATACCCACGATAAGTTAGAGAATTAATTTCAGGCATTACTTTTGAAACTTCAGTCTCATCCACAACAATTCCTAATAAACCTTTTTTGATTTCATCACTCATTATTCGTGCCCTTCCGTACTAAAGTTATAAATTTTTTCATCTAAAGAGTTATATTTTTCATATTCAACCAATTCATATAGCCTTTTTCTAGTTTGCATCTTATCTATGATGTTATTCTGATGTCCACTTGCATAAATGTCTCTCAATCCATCCTCGACATTTTTCATTGCTAATCTTTGTGTAGTAACTGGGTAAATAACAATGTTAAATCCCATATCTTCTAAATCTTTATAATTAAATAATTTTGATTTGCCGAATTCAGTCATATTTGCAAGCAAATAACATTTAAGTTCTTTCCTCACCTTTTCAAAATCTTTTTCATCTTGAAGCGCTTCAGGAAAAATGATTTCTGCCCCAGCATCAATATATGCTTTACACCTCTCAATCATTTTATCAATGCCTTCAACTCCTTTTGCATCTGACCTAGCAATGATTTTAAAATTTGGATCTTTTTTAGAAGCAACACATTCTTTTATCTTTTTAACCATTGCTTCAGTCGAAATTAATTCTTTGTTATCCAGGTGGCCACATCTTTTTCTCTCAATTTGATCTTCTAAATGAACTCCTGTAATTCCAAACTCTTCAAATGTTTCAATAGTTTCTTTACAAGAATTAAATCCTGTATCAATATCAACAATAGTTGGAAGATTTGTAACTCTTGATATCAAATAAGATCTAGTACTCACATCTTGTAAAGTAGTAAGTCCTATATCAGGAAAGCCTAAATCATTTGCCATTACACCACCAGAAACATAAACTGCATCATATCCTATTTCTTCGATTAATTTAGCTGTTAGTGGGTTGTATGCACCAGGTATTCTTAAAATTTTGTTAGATTTTAGCTTTTGATCAAAATCTATTCTTTTTTGGTCTGGTTCTTTTTCAACAAAGTGCATTAAAAAATTCCTTTTTTTAGATTTCGTTTTAATTTACTTTTTTTTACCTCTAAATTTAATTTATCTAATTGACCAGATTTTAAATTCTTTAAATTCTGAACATTTTTTAAAAAATTGTCACTCTCTCTTTTATTAAGAATATCTTCTGTAAGTGTTAGAAATTTATTAATATAATTTTGTCTTTTAAAGGGTCTTGCGCCATACGGATGAGCATCAGCTTTATCAAGTGCTTCAGTAATTTTTTTATCATTATTTAACGTAACCACTACTTTTGCACCAAAGGACTTATATTTTGGATTAGGATCATGATATTTCTTAGTCCATTTTTTATCTTCATAAGTTTTAATGGATCTCCAAATTTTTATAGTACTTTTCTTATTTGCTCTTGCTTTAGTGTAAGATTTAACATGGTGCCAATCCCCATCTTCTAATGCAACTGCAAATATATACATAATTGAGTGGTCTAGGGTTTCTCGACTTGCATTTGGGTCCATTTTTTGTGGATCATTCGCACCAGTTCCAATTACATAATGTGTATGATGACTTGTATAAATATCAATTTTTTTAATTAAGTTTAAATTAGGTATTTTAGTCTTTAATTTTTTTGCCAGATCAATTAGTGCCTGAGATTGATACTCAGCTGAATATTCTTTTGTATAAGTTTCTAATATTGCTTTTTTACTCTCATTTATCCTCGGTAATGGAACTTTATAATTTGCTTTTTTCCCATCTAATATTCTTGCGATAACACTGTCTTCACCTTCGTATATTGGACTTGGAGCTCCTTCTCCTCTCATGACTCTGTCTACAGCCTCAATTGCAAGTTTACCAGCATGCGCTGGTGCATATGCTTTCCAACTTGAGATTTCACCTTTTCTGGATTGTCTAGTAGATATAGTTGTATGAAGAGCTTGCTGAACTGCTTGATAAATAGTTTCTGTATTTAGTCTTAACATTGAACCCAATCCTGCTGCCACACTTGGACCAAGGTGAGCGATATGGTCTACCTTATGTTTATGAAGGCAAATACCTTTAACTAGATTTACTTGAATTTCATAAGCAGTAATAATTCCTCTTAAAAGGTCTATACCACTTTTTTTATTTTGTTGTGCAACAGCTAGTATTGGTGGAATATTATCACCTGGATGACTGTAATCAGCTGCTAAAAAAGTATCATGAAAATCGAGCTCTCTAACAGCTGTACCATTTGACCAAGCTGCCCACTCACAATCAAATTTTAATTTTGAGTTTACACCAAACAAAGTTGCCCCATTTTTTCTAGAATGTTTTAATGCCATTTCTCTTGAAGATATTACAGGTCTCCTATTTAGAGAAGCAACTGCAACAGATGCGTTATCAATAATTCTATTTATTACCATTTCGATTGCATCCTTATTTAATTTAGCGTTATCACTAGCTATTTCTGCAATCTTCCAGGCAAGTTGTTTCTTTTTTGGTAAGTTAATTTTTGATGGATAAACTTTTACAGTGTGTAATAACAAAATATCTCCTTTAAGATGTTTTGTTTTAATAGTTAAATTAAATTAATCAATATTAAAGATATTTTGATATTATTTTTTCAATACCAATAAAGTCTTTTATTAAGTGATTATGATAAATTTCATCAATATTTTTTTCAGTATATCCATCTTCTAATAAAATCATTGGAATTTCCGCTGCTTTTGCGGCATTAGCATCAGTTTCACTATCACCAATCATGATTGTTTTTTTTAAATCTCCATCTAAAATTTCAACAACTGTAGTTAGATGCCTTGGATCTGGTTTACAATAATCGAAGGTATCTGAACCAGCGACATATTCAAAATAGTCATAAATTCCAATTTTTCTTAATAAATCATTTGATAAATACTCTTGTTTATTTGTGCACACTGCCATTGATATATTTTCTTCTTTGCACCATTTCAAAAATTCTTTTACTCCGTTAATTAAAGTACTTTCATTAATTATATTCTTTCCATAGAAATCAACAAATTCACTTATCATTTCTTTTTTTACTTTTTCATCATTTACTTTGCTAAATTCTTTTTTTGCTTGTCCCCAAATAGATCTACCTAGC
The DNA here is from genome assembly GCA_902606645.1 of uncultured Pelagibacteraceae bacterium. GTDB lineage: Bacteria > Pseudomonadota > Alphaproteobacteria > Pelagibacterales > Pelagibacteraceae > Pelagibacter. The sequence goes on from CACLHJ010000009.1 coordinate 17,684, forward strand.
ATCGCACCCGCTCCTTGACCCACTAAATTTCTAATTTGTTCTGTAGATTTAGTTGGATAACCAAATTTTTTCATAACATGATTATGAGCTTGCATTAAATCTGGTGCGGTATCAACAAGAGTACCGTCTAGATCAAATAAAATGGTGAATTTTTGTTTCATTATTAAAGTAGTTTAAAGAAATAATTTGTGAATTAATTAAGTTATATACTTAATGTAAACAAAAATTAAATGAAACCCTTAAATTCACAAAAAATTCAAATTAAGTTAAGAAATAAATTTTTAAAAGCAGGTGTTAAAATGTTAGGACCTGAGACAATTTTTTTTTCTATAGATACAAAAATTGGTAAAAATGTTTCCATTGAACCTTATGTTGTTTTTGGTCCAAAAGTAAAAATTGGAAACAATGTTATAATTAAATCTTTTTCTCATTTAGAGGCATGTAAAATTGAAAACAAAGTTGAGATTGGCCCTTACGCACGAATAAGACCTGAAACAATTCTAAAAGAGGGTTCAAAAATAGGCAATTTTGTTGAAATTAAAAAAAGTATTGTTGGTAAAAAATCAAAGGTAAACCATCTATCTTATATTGGTGATACTGAAATTGGCAAAGCTGTAAATGTGGGTGCTGGTACAATAACTTGTAATTACGATGGTATCAAAAAAAGTAAAACAAAAATTAAAGATAAAGTATTTATAGGATCTAATTCTTCATTAGTTGCACCAGTTACAATAGAGAATGAAAGTATTGTGGGAGCAGGTTCAGTTATAACAAAAAATGTATCTAAAAAATCATTAGCGCTAACTAGATCTTTACAAACAGAAATTAAAAATTATAAGAGAAAAAATTAAATTATGTGCGGTATCATTGGAATTTCAAGTAACAAGTCCGTCTCTGCTAGTATCATCAGCTCGTTAAAAAAACTTGAATACAGAGGTTATGACTCTGCTGGAATAGCAACTCTTTTTGAAGGTGAAATAAAAGAGTTAAAATCTGAGGGTAGAGTTGACACTTTAGAACAAAACTTTGATTTAAAAAATTTGAAAGGTAATATAGGAATTGGTCATGTTAGATGGGCTACACATGGGATACCAAATAGTGTTAATGCTCATCCACATTCCTCTCATAATGTTTCTGTTGTTCATAACGGAATTATTGAAAATTCAACAATATTAAAAAAATACTTAATTGGTAAAGGACACAAATTTAAATCTCAAACTGATACAGAGGTTATAGTGCATTTAATTACAGAGAATTTAAAAACCAGAGAACTAGAGGAAGCAATTACAAGTACATTAAAGCAACTTCATGGTAGCTTTGCTTTAGGAATTGTTTTTAAAGATATTCCTGATTTAATAGTCGGAGCTAGAAGGGGTTCACCTTTAGCAGTTGGCTATGGACCAAGTGAAAATTATTTAGGTTCAGATTCTTACGCATTAAAGTCAATGACAAATAAAATTACATACCTAGATGATGGTGAATTTTGTATAATTAAAAAGGACCAAGTTGTTTTTTTTAATGAAGATGGAAAAAACATAAATAAAAAAATTCTAGAACTTTCATCAGATGAGGCAAGTTATGAAAAAGGTGATTTTAAACACTTTATGGCCAAAGAAATTGAAGAACAGCCAAATACTATTAAGACTGGAATAAAAGAATATGTAGATAAAACAAATTCAGAGATTAATATTTATAATTTCCCATGGAATGTTAATGAAATAAATTCAATTAAATTAATTGGTTGTGGCACCGCTTATCATTCCTGTTTAATGGCTAAATACTGGTTTGAAGAATTAACTCAACTTGATGTATCGATAGATATCGCATCAGAGTTCAGGTATAGAAAAAATAGATTTAAAAAAGACAATTTGTATATATTTGTCTCACAATCTGGAGAAACAGCAGATACTTATGCAGCACTAGATCTATGTAACAAAAACAATATGAAAACTTGTGCTGTAGTAAATGTAATTGAAAGTTCAATTGCAAGAGATGTAAATTTTGTATTACCAATTCATTGTGGCCCAGAAATTGGAGTGGCATCTACAAAAGCATTCTTAGGACAAATACTTATTTTATATATTCTTGCTTTAAAATTAGCATCATTAAGAAAAGAAATTAATAATAAAAATTATAAGGAAAAGGTTAAAGACCTTCAGAATTTACCAAGTCTAATTGAAAAATCTTTATTAATAGATAATGATATACAAGCTATATCTTCTACTTTTAATGAAGCAAAAGGCTCAATGTTTTTGGGTAGGGGTTTTTCATATCCGATTGCACTTGAAGGTGCTTTGAAGTTAAAAGAATTATCTTATGTTCATGCAGAAGGTTATCCTGCAGGTGAGATGAAGCATGGCCCATTAGCGTTGATTGAAGACGGAATGCCAGTTGTCGTATTAGCACCAAGAGATAGTTATTATAAAAAAACTATTTCAAATATGCAGGAAGTAATAGCAAGAGGGGCAAAGGTTTTATTGATAACTAACAAAAGTAAAGACGAAATTGTTTCTGAAAATATTTGGGAAACTATTGAAGTTGAAAATACAAATGATGACTTACTTCCTTTTCTTTTAACGATCCCACTTCAAAAATTGGCATATTATTCAGCACTTAAAAAAGGATATGATATCGATAAGCCTCGTAACTTGGCTAAGTCTGTAACGGTTGAATAAGATTATTATAAAAAAGAGGTTGATAATAAATTACTTTTTAAAATTCATTAAATCAATTTTAACTTTTTGAATTACTGTATCCCAATCTCCTTTTTTTACTTGTCGATATAGTTTTGCTGAAGGGAACCAAGGACTGTCATTTCTATCTAATAACCATCTATAATCAGCAGTGTAAGGAAGAAGGTTCCAAAATTTTTTACCAAGAGCACCACATAACTGAACTATTCCAGTATCAACACTAATGACTAAGTCCATTGCATCAATTAAACCAGCAGTGTTATCTAAACCTAAAATTTCATCTTTGTGGCAATAAAGGTTAGATATATCATTTTTCAATTTTTCATCATTTTTGGTGTATTCAATATGTAAAGAATGAAATTCGTATGGTAAATCGAATAAGGGCAAAAACTTATCAAGAGAAGTACTCCTATTTTTATCATCTGCATATATTGAACTTCCTGACCATTTTAAACCAACTTTAATTTTATTACTGTTTAGTTTACGCCTCCAATAATTTTTTATATCTTTTGGTGTAAAAAAATATGGAATTTGATTTGGTATAGTTTGAACAGTTGTATTAAAAGCTAAAGGTAAACTAGCGATCGGACAATAATAATCAAAAGATAGTTTTTTTAAATCATCAACATGAGTATAATTAATATCCATATTATCTATCATAGTTTTTAGTTGTTTTGGTGGATCTAAAATTATTTTTGCACATTTTTTTTCAACTAAAGGAAAATATCTAGAATATTGAATATAGTCACCTAATGCTTGTTCTTTGGTAATATAAATAATTTTATTATTTATATCTTGATCACCCAGCCACTCATTTTTTGATTCATAAAAATCATATTTTTTAAAAATAGGTCTTTTTTTTCTCCACTCATATAATGGTAAACCTTCTTTATAATTTCCTTTTAGTAATTTAATTACAGATAAATTAAAATTTGCATCTATAAAATCAGGTTTAATTTTTATAGCTTCAATATACTTTTTTTCAGCATCATCAAATTTATTAATTTCATAAAAACAAATACCACTGTTATAAATAGCCTCAACATAATTTGGTTTTATTTTAATTGCTCTTTGATAATATCCTATTGCATCTTCATATTTGCCAATTGATTTAAAGCAGTTAGCTATGTTATTCAAAGCATCTAAAAAATCAGGCTTAATTTCTAAAGTTTTATTAAATACATTTAAAGCTTCATCGAAACGTTCCAATCCCATTAAAGCAATACCTTTGTTGTTTAAAGCATCAACATAATTTGGATTGATTCTTAAAACATTTTCTAAAATATGAAGTGAATTTTTATAATTTTTTTTGATATTTTCTATAGATGCTAGATTATTGTTAGCAATAATATTTTGAGGTTGAGATTTAATTATTTTTTTATAATCTAATTCTGCTTTATCTAATTTTCCTTTCAGATGAAATTTAATTGCTCTGTTCAATAAAAAATTTAAATCCATTATTTTAGCCACTAAATAAATAGGTAAATATCTAACCTATCATAGTTGAATATATTATAAACTCTGCTAAAACAATCTTGAGTTGAATATGAAAAATTGGAAAAAAAATAGTTGGAGAAAATATCCTGTAAAACACATACCGGAGTATCCAGATAAAAAAGAATTGGATAGTGTTCTGGATAAAATTGGGTCGTTTCCACCATTAGTTTTTGCAGGAGAGACCAGACATTTAAAAGATCAACTTGCTGAAGTTGTTGATGGAAAAGCTTTTCTTCTTCAAGGTGGAGATTGCGCCGAAAGTTTTGCTGAATTCAATCCAGATAATATAAGAGACACATTTAAACTATTGTTACAGATGTCTTTAGTTTTAACTTACTCAGCTTCTTTACCGGTTGTGAAACTTGGAAGAATAGCTGGTCAATTTTCAAAACCTAGAAGTTCACCAGTTGAAACAAAAAATGGTTTTGAGCTTCCTAGTTATTTAGGAGACAATATTAATGGAATGGAATTTACTGAAAAAGCAAGAATTCCTGACCCAAAAAGATTATTTAAAGCTTATTCTCAGTCAGCTGCAACTCTTAATCTTATAAGAGCTTTTTCAAAAGGGGGTTTTGCAGATCTAAACAAAGTACATTTGTGGAACTTAGATTATATTAAAAAAAGTCCACAAGCTAAAAAATTCAAAGACCTTGAAGATAAAATTGCTGATGCTATAGCTTTTATGAGAGCATGTGGAATCACATCAGATTTTAATAACAGATTGTATACTGTTAATTTTTGGACATCACATGAGGCTTTGTTATTACCCTTTGAGGAATCAATGACAAGAACAGACTCTACTACTGGTGAAAATCATGACACTTCTGCTCATTTTGTTTGGATTGGAGATAGAACTAGACAATTAGATGGTGGACATGTTGAATTTTGTAGAGGAATAGAAAATCCAATCGGAATAAAATGTGGACCAACTTTAAAAGCTGATGATCTAATCAATCTATGTAATAAAATTAACCCAAAAAATGAGAAAGGTAAGATTACATTAATTTCAAGATTTGGTGCAGACAACGTTTCAAAACATTTACCAAAACTTATTCGAGCAATCAAAAAAGAAGGACTTAATGTAATTTGGTCGTGTGATCCATGTCACGGTAACACCATACAAGCAGTTACTGGTTTTAAAACAAGACCTTTCAATAGAGTTTTAAAAGAAGTTAAAGATGTTTTTGCTTGTCACCAAAGTGAAGGAAGCTATGCAGGAGGCCTTCATATTGAGCTTACCGGTCAAAATGTAACAGAATGCATAGGAGGTGCTCAAAAAATATCTGAGCAAGATTTGTCGTCAAGATATCATACCCATTGTGACCCAAGATTAAATTCAAATCAGGCTTTGGAATTAGCTTTTTTGATATCAGATGAGATTAAAAAGAATAGCTCTTATTCAAAAAACGCAAATAGAGCGGCATCTTAAAACATTGCAAAATCATTAAAAATTAATAATTAAAACTATATGAATTCATCAGAAAAAGTTAAATTTATTTCTAATTGGATTAAAGATTATGCAAATAATATGCCATCCAAGGCGGAGTCTTTAGTTATAGGTATCTCTGGAGGAATAGATTCCTCAGTATCAAGTACTTTGAGTGCTATGACAGGTTTAAGAACAATTGTATTGTCGATGCCGATTAAGCAAAAATCGCACCAACATGATTTAAGTTTAAAACATCAAGAATGGTTGGTGAAAAATTTTAAAAATGTTGAGGGACATACAGTTAATCTTGATGAATTATTTTTAGCCTTCAGTACTAGTTTATCTAAATTTGATAACGAACACGGAATGGCAAATTCTAGAGCTAGATTAAGAATGACTACCCTTTATCAGGTAGCTGCAGCTAATAAAGGCATTGTCGTAGGAACTGGAAATAAAGTCGAAGACTTTGGTGTAGGATTTTATACAAAATACGGAGATGGTGGAGTTGATATTTCACCAATAGCAGACTGTAATAAAACTCAAATTTGGGAACTAGGAAAAGAACTTGGGATTCTAAAAGAAATAATTGAAGCTGCACCAACTGATGGTTTGTGGGATGATGGAAGAACTGATGAAGGCCAACTAGGATTAAAATATGAAGAATTAGAAGAGGCTATGGCCAATCCTAATTCTCCGAATCGATCTAAATACGAAACTATTAGAAAACAAAATATGCATAAAATGGAGCCAATTCCAGTATGCATAATTCCAAATTAATCAAATAGATTCACAAATCTATTTTTTAAGTATATTCCTAAAATCATGAGTAATGATATTTTTTTAACTAATAATCTGAGTAATAAAAAAGAAAAGTTTGTTCCAATAGATAAAAAAAATATTAGAATGTATGTTTGTGGTCCAACTGTATATGACGATCCCCATATTGGCAATGCAAGACCTATTGTTGTTTTTGATATTCTTTTTAAAATTTTTAAAAAAAAATATCCAAAAGTTACTTATGTTAGAAATATAACTGATGTTGATGATAAAATTATTAATTCAGCAAGGGAAAAAAATATTTCAATTTCTGATTTGACCAATACTGTTATTAAGAGTTTTGATAAAGATTGTAATTACTTAAATTGTGATATCCCCACACATCAACCCAAAGCAACAGAGCATATTGATATAATGCTTGAAATGATTTCTGATTTAACAAAAAAAGGATTTGCTTATGAGGAAAATCAGCATGTGTATTTTGAAGTAAATAAATTTAAAGATTATGGAAAACTTTCAAATAAAAATCTTGATGAATTAATTGCTGGTTCAAGAGTTGAAGTAAGTGATAACAAAAAAAATTCACAAGATTTTGTTCTATGGAAACCTTCTAAAGATGATGAGCCTTCTTGGGAGTCTCCTTGGGGCAAAGGAAGACCTGGTTGGCATTTAGAATGTTCTGCTATGTCAAAAAAGCTTCTTGGAAATGAGTTTGATATTCATGGAGGTGGTATAGACTTATTGTTCCCACACCATGAAAACGAAATTGCTCAATCAAGATGTGCAAATGATACAAAAGTTTTCGCAAATTTCTGGTTGCATAACGCATTCATAACAATGTCGAATGAAAAAATGGCTAAATCTCAAGGAAATATTTTAAAAATAAAGGATTTTAGGAACAAGGTAAGTGGTCAAGTATTAAGATTAGCTTTAATGAGTGCACATTACAAACAACCATTAGATTGGAACGATAAACTTTTAAATGATTGTCAAAATACAATTAGTAAATGGTATAATGTTTACTCATCTGATTATCACAAGGAAGATGTTGATGATGAAATTCTAAAACCACTTTACGACGATTTAAATACTCCAGGTTACATTGCTAACCTTCATAAACTGTATGAGAAAGCACAAAAAGGTAATTCCATTGATAAAGCATTATTTACATCTGCATGTAATTTTATAGGTTTATTGAATGAAACTGAAATTGAATGGTTAGAGTTTAAAAAAAATAAACTTTCAATAAATGAACCTGAAATTTTAGATAAAATTGAGCAAAGAAATAAAGCTAGAAAAGATAAAAACTATGAAGAAGCTGATAAAATAAGAGACAAGCTTTTGGACAAAGGTGTTTTAATAGAAGATAAAGATGGTAAAACCACCTGGAAATTTAAATGAGTAAAGAGCAACTATATATATTTGATACCACTCTTAGAGACGGAGCACAAACGCAAGGTGTAGATTTTTCAATTGATGACAAAGAGAAAATATCATCTTCTCTAGATGAGCTCGGTGTTGATTATATCGAAGGGGGTTGGCCTGGAGCAAACCCAACCGACACAGAATTTTTTAACAAAGATCATAATTTTAAATCAGCTAATTTAACTGCTTTTGGTATGACCAAGAAATCAGAGCATAGTGCTGAAAATGACCCAATGTTATCCTCTTTAATTAATTCTAAAAGTTCATCAATTTGCTTGTTTGGAAAATCTTGGGATTTCCAAGTCGACGTAGCCCTTGGTATCTCAAATCAGGAAAATCTTATCAACATTAGCGAAAGTGCAAAACACATTGTTAAATCAGGTAAAGAATTTATGTTTGATGCTGAACATTTTTTTGATGGATATAAAGCAAACGCTGATTATGCACTTGCTTGCTTAAAATCTGCTTATGATAACGGAGCAAGATGGATTGTTTTGTGTGATACAAATGGAGGAACACTTCCTCATGAGATTGAAAAAATTGTTTTAGAAGTTGCAAAATATATACCAGGAAAAAATTTAGGAATTCATGCTCATAATGACACAGAAAATGCCGTTGCAAATAGT
>CACLHJ010000010.1 GCA_902606645.1 uncultured Pelagibacteraceae bacterium
AAATAAATTACAAATTAAAATTTCTTCTTCAATTTTAAGCAACCTAAATAATATCAAGTGCTTCCCAGTTTTTGTTAGTAAAAATTTTCATAAATCAGTTGAAAATATTCATCTTGTTGGAGACGCCTTTTTTGCCTTTCCACCTTCTTTTGCACAAGGAGCCTCACAGTCTATTGAAGGCGCATCAGAATTATTTGAAAGTATCACAAATAACAAATCTAATTATTATAGTAATAGAGTTTCAAGAGTAAAAATGATTAATAATAGATCAAAACTAAATCAATTTGCCTTTCATGTATCAAATCCAATTATAGTATTCTTTAGAAATATGGGATTGAAAATATTAACTAAGAACAAAAAATTTTTAGAAAATTATTTAGGAAAAATTTACAATAATTAATTTTTTGAGATTAATCTTTGTCTTAAGTAGTCTATTGGATATATTCTGCCGTTGATATCACAATGCCAATATGTCCATCCATTGCAACTTTCAGCACCTAAAATAGTAGCTGCAACTTTATGAATAGAGCCTTCAGATTGGTTATGCTTTATACTTCCATCTGCTAAAATTTTTGCAGTAATTTTTTTCTTATTGTCAAAAATGTTAGTACCTGGCTTAATTATCCCAAGCTCCACTAATGATCCAAATGGTATTCTAGGTTTTGATCTATTATTTTTAAGAGTATCAAGTAAATCATCCTCAATAGGTTTAGCATTTTTAATTCTTTTTTCTGCAGCTTTGAAATAATTTTTTTCTCTTTCTATACCAAAATAATTTCTACCAAGTTTTTTCGCGACAGTTGCTGTTGTTCCTGAACCTAAAAAAGGGTCTAAAATCATGTCATCTTTATTCGTAGATGCTAATAAAACTCTATGAAGTAAAGCTTCCGGTTTTTGAGTTGAATGCACTTTTTTGCCGTTTTTCTTTAATCTTTCTGCACCACTGCAAATCGGAAGATCCCAGTTTGATCTCATTTGTAAATCATCATTCAAACATTTTAGTGATTGATAATTAAATGTATATTTTGATTTTTCACTTTTAGATGCCCAAATCAAAGTTTCGTGAGCGTTGGTAAATCGTGTTCCTCTAAAATTAGGCATTGGATTATTTTTATTCCAAATCACATCGTTTAAAATCCAAAATCCTAAATTTTGAATTGCAGTTCCTACTCTAAAAATATTGTGATAACTCCCAATAACCCAAATTGCTCCACCTTTTTTTAAAATTCTTTTACATTCTGATAACCACGCATATGTAAACTCATCGTATTTTTTAAAATTTTCGAACTGATCCCATTTTTCATTTACAGCATCTACTTTAGATCTGTCTGGTCTGACTAATTCGCCTTTTAATTGAAGATTGTATGGAGGGTCTGCAAAAATTAAATCAAAAGTTTCACGTGGAATTTTTTTTAATTCTTCGAGACTATCTCCGTTAATAATTTTATTTTTGAAATCAGTTTTCATTTTTAAAAAATAATTAGACTCCAAATGGATTCTATGGTCAACCTGAGATTGAAATATTTAGACTCGTTTTGTGTGGTTAAAATTTAATATAACTAGATATAGTGTTTATTAAGTTTTGATATTGGTGAGAATGTTTTTCTATGATGCTTGTTAACACCAAGCTTTTTTATTGCCTTTAAATGCTGTTTAGTTCCATAACCAAAATTTTGATCCCAATTATATCCTTTGTTCTTTTTCGCTAATGTTTTTATAAATTTATCTCTAGTTACTTTAGCAATAATGGATGCAGCTGAAATAGAGGGTATTTTTTGGTCACCTTTTACTATTGCTCTTAAGTTGTAATTTTTTAAATCTGGTATTTTATTTCCATCTATTAAAACTTGTGAAGGTTTTTTTTTGAGTTTTTTTATTGCTCTTTTCATGGCAAGCAAACTTGCCTGAAGAATATTTATTTTATCTATTTCTTTAACAGATGCTTTACCAGTAGCCCAAATAGAATTTTTTTTGATGTAATTAAATAAAATTTGCCTTTTTCCCTTAGTTAGTGTTTTAGAGTCTTTGAGTATTTTAGAATTAATTGATTTATTCAAAATAACAGCCGCAGCATAAACTGGTCCAATTAAACTTCCTCTACCAACTTCGTCTACACCTGCAATTATTTTCATTAAACTTTTAAATTTATGTCTTTTATCTTCTGTTTTATTTTTTTTAGATCTTCCCATGAGTATTTCTTATTTTCTGGAAACCTTATTAAATATGAAGGATTAAAAGTTATCATTAAAGGATAGGTTCGACCATTTAGTATGACCTCCTTCCATTCTCCTCTTTTACTTGAAATTTTACCATTAATTCCTGTAACAGCCTCCATAGCTGTACTACCCATTAAAATAACAATTTTTGGGTCAATTATTGATATATGCTCTTTTAAAAACACAGAATATCTTTTTATCTCTACTGACGTTGGTTTTCTGTCTTCTGGAGGTCTAAAATTTATTGAATAACTACAATAAATATTTTTTCTTCTTATCTCGATAGCCAGCAGCATTTTATCAAGGAGCTCTCCAACTTCGCCCATAAAAGTATTAGCATTACTGTCTTCTTCTAAACCTGGGGCTTCACCAATTAACATTATAGGACTGTTAATGTTTCCATCTCCTAGAATTAAATTTCTTGAATTTTCTTTCAATTTACAATTTTCAATTGAATTGATTTGTTTTTTTAGTTTTAGCAGTAATTCACTCTTATTTTTAGACTGATTATCATCAAGTTTAGCATCATTGTTAATAAATCTGTTTATAGGTTTATCAGTAAAAACAAAGTCTGGTTCAATTGTATTTATCAATTCTTCCCTAAATTTGTCGTTTTGATTTATTACTTTTTTAGTCATACAATGTCTAAATGTTAAAAAAATTAATAAAACTGATATTTATTTTTGGATTATTCTATCAGACACCCATATATTCTAAAAGTACTACTTTTAATGACTTTAATTCTAGGGATTTATCAAATTATTTTTCAGGAATTATTGCATATGAAAATCAAAATAATTCTAAAGCATTAAAATTTTTCAATCTTTCAAAAGTTTTACTTAACAAGCATGACTCGTATTTAAAAAGGTATGTAAATTCATTAGTTTTGGACGATAAAATTCCACAAGCAATTAATGTTATCAAAAATAATGGAAATGAAGACAATGCAGATTTTTACGACGCCTATTTAATTTTAATTATTGACAGCCTAAAAAAAAATAATTTTGATGAGGCAGATGAATATTTAACTCAAAGTTTAAAATTTCAAGATCAAAATAGAATAAACTTGGTTATTTTTGAGGCTTTAAAACAATATATCTACACTTTTAAAAATAAAAAAATTTTAAATAATAAAAAAAATTTTGGAAATTTGTCTTTAATAGCGGAAACTTTTCAAAGATGTTATTTAAACGATGAAAAGACTGGAGCTTATTTTCTTAATCTAATTAATAGTCAACAAGGAGATTATTCTAGATATATCTTTTTTTACCTTAATCATTTAATTGATAAAAATAAAATAAATGCAGCAGAAAATGTGGTTAGTCAATTTGATTATATGAACTCAACCATTTTACTATCCCAAAGTAAAAGTTGGGTAGAAAATAAAAAATTTAAGGAATTTAATAAAATTTTTTCATGTCAAAATCACAAAGATGTTGTTTCAGAATTTTTATTTTTGGTGTCCAATCTTTATTCATCTCAAGACAATTTTGAGAAATCTAACTTTTATTTAAATTTATCAAATTATTTAAATCCAAAGTTTGAGTTTAATTTATCTTTGGTTGCAGAAAACTATTATTTAAATGAAGAATTTAATAAAGTTAAAAAAATTATTACAAAATTTAATAAAAAAGATGAGTTTTATTATTGGTTTAGATTAAAAAAAGAAGCTCAAATAATTGTTGAGGAACAAGATTATGACAATGCAATAAAGTTTATTACTGCAAAGTTTAATCAAATAGATAATCCAAACTTAAAAATGCAATTTGATATTGCAAATTTTTATAAAAATTCAAAAAATTATGAAAAAGCAATTGAATATTACTCTCAAATTATTGAAACTTTAGATGATCGATCTGAGCTAAGAGCAGATTTATTTTACCGAAGAGGCGGGAGCTATGAGAGGTTAGGAGATTATAAAAAAGCAGACGAAGATTTACTTAATTCTCTACAAATAAATCCTGATGATGCTTATGTTCTTAATTATTTAGCATATTCGTGGCTAGAACGTGATTATAAAATTGATGAATCAATGGAAATGTTGAAAAGGGCATACGAGTCAAAAAGTAATGATCCTTATATCATCGACTCTATTGGATGGGCTTATTATCTTATAGACGATTATATTCAGGCTGAAAAATATCTTAAAAGGGCGGTGGAATTAATGCCTGAGGATCCAATAGTGAACGATCATTACGGAGATATATTGTGGAAATTAAATCGCAAAATACAAGCACGATATTTTTGGAATAATGTTTTAAAGTTTGATGATACTGAAGACAGTATGAGGAATAAAATAAATATTAAAGTAATTGAAGGCCTTAAAAATTCCTAAATGAGGAATAATTATCTTAAATCTTACGCTAAAATTAATTTAGCATTAAATGTGACAGGAAAAAGAAACTCAATGCATAAAATTGAGAGTATTATTTCATTTATTGACCTACATGATTTGATCTCTATTCAAAATATAAAGTCTAATAATCACAAAATTTCTTTTTATGGAAAATTTTCAAAGAATATAAAAAAAGAAAACACAGTTCAAAAGTTACTAGATTTACTTGATAGATCCAATTTATTAAAAAATAAAAAATTTAAAATAAGTATTAAAAAAAATATCCCACAAGAGGCTGGACTTGGTGGTGGGTCCATGAATGCAGCAGCGATATTAAATTTTTTTATAAAAAAAAAAATTATAAAACTCACAAAAATAAATATAGAAAAACTATGTAATTCAATTGGATCTGATGTGATATTAGGAATAAATTTTTCTAGTTCAATCTTGAAATCAAACAATCAAATTAAAAAATTCACAAAGTGTCCTAAATATAATACTTTGTTGGTTAAACCTAACTTTGGATGTTCTACAAAAAAAATATACTCTGGAGTTAGAAAGTTCACTAAACCAAACCTCAATTATCCAAAAAAACAAATGTTCAGTTCAAACTACTTAATTCAGCAAGTTAATGCTCTTGAGAAAATAGCTTTTTTAAAATACCCGCGACTAAAAAACATAAAGTTATTTTTGAAAAACCTTAATAGTCCTTTATTTGTTAGGATGACCGGTTCAGGATCAGTTATTTGTGCTTATTATCAATACTCAAAAGATTGTAAGTTGGCAAAGATACAGTTTAAAAGAAAATTTAAAAATTATTGGTGCAATGTATCAAAAACTATATAAATTTTGATTTTTTGTGCTATATGAAAACAATATTGGGGCGTAGCCAAGCGGTAAGGCACTGGTTTTTGGTACCGGCATCCTAGGTTCGAATCCTAGCGCCCCAGCCATATATGGATAAATTATTAGATAAAATATTTTTTAGATCAAGAAATCTTGATTACATAAGTCAAAACATAAAAAAAACTACCCAAGAAACTTCAGCCTACAAAGTATTTGAGGCAATAAATAATTTTAATGAAACTAGTGAAGTTAGATATGTTGGGGGATGTATTCGAAAGATTATAAAAAAAGAGGAAGTTGATGATATTGACTTAGCTACAAACTTAATACCCACAGACGTTTGTAATGCACTCAAAAAAAATAATATTAACTTTTATGAAACAGGAATAGACTATGGGACAATTACTGCAATTATAGGTGATCAAAAATATGAAATCACCACTCTTAGAAAAGATGTTTCAACAGATGGAAGGCATGCTAAAGTTGAATTTTCGTTAGACTGGAAGGATGATTCAAATCGAAGAGATTTTTCTTTTAATGCAATTTATTCTGATAAAGATGGAAATTTGTTTGATCCACATAATGGTAAAAAAGACCTAGAAAGTGGAACTGTAAAATTTATAGGAAATCCAGAGGAAAGAATTCAAGAGGATTACTTAAGGATCTTAAGATACCTCCGCTTCTTTTTAAATTATTCTAATAACAAACATGAGCTAGAAATTTTTAAAACTATTAAAAGAAATATTGGAGGAATTTCAAAACTTTCTTCTGAAAGACTAGTAGAAGAATTTAAAAAATTAACGAAATCAGATGGGTTTATTAAATTATTTAAGGATAAAGAAAGCCTTGAGTTAATAGAAATTATTTTCCCTCAATTAAAAAATCTTCAAAGTTTTAAAAAGTTAAATGCATACGCACAGAAAAATTTATCTAAAATTGATTTTATTTTATTGATTTCATTATTAATTGTTGATGGAACTGATAACGCAGATTATTTTTTATATAAATTTAAAATGTCTAATAAAGATCAAAAAAGAATAAAATTTGTTGATAATTTTTATAAGCAAAAAGTAAATATCAATTATTTCACTGAAAAAAATTTGAACAAAATTTTTTATTTTAATGGTAGGCAAGCTGTAACTGATATTATTAGTTTTAAGTTATTTATTTCAAAAAAATTAGAAAAAAAACTGGTTAAATTACTTGATTTTTATAATAACAAAACTTTGCCAACCTTACGTATTGGGGCAAATATTCTTATGTCAAAGTACAATATCCCTGAAGGCAAAGTTCTAGGAAACAAATTGAAGATGATAGAAGAAATTTGGGTTCAAAACGGTTTTCAAATTTCAGATAAACAAGTCCAAAAAATTGCTAAAGGTTAAATATATTTTACGTCTTTAATCTCAAAATTTTTCACTCCTGATGGAGTAGTAATTTCGACTAAATCGTTTTTATTTTTACCAATTAAACCCTTACTGATAGGAGATTGAAAAAAAATTAATTTTTGTTTTAAATCAGCTTCATCTTTACCAACAATTTTATAATTTATTTTTTCCCCAGTATCTAAATCTTCAAGATAAACAGTAGAACCAAAAATTACTTTACCGTCATTATTTAATTTAGTTACATCAATTACGTTTGCTCGTGCAATTATGTCATTAATTTCTGTTATTCGTCCTTCACTATGTGATTGTTCCTCTTTTGCAGCATGATACTCAGCATTTTCTTTTAAATCTCCGTGAGATCTAGCTTCAGCAATTGCAGCTACTATTTGAGGTCTTTTTTTTTCCTTTAAATAAATTAATTCCTCTTTTAATTTATTGAGACCATTTAGTGTAATTGGTTCTTTATCCATTTTTTTATTTCCATTTTGCAATTGGAGGTAAGGACATTAGTATTCCCCCAACATTACCTCCAGTTTGAAGTCCAAATTTTGTTCCTCTGTCATACAGTAAGTTAAATTCTGCATAACGACCTCTTTTAATATACTGTTTCTCTTTTTCTTTTAAAGTCCATTTTTTCGAAATTTTTTTTCTTATAATATTATTAAATAACATTTGAAATGTTACACCCACATCTCTTACAAATTTAAAATCTTTTTCAAAGTTATCTTTTTTATAATCAAAAAAAATACCACCTATTCCTCTTGCCTCATTCCTATGTGGTAAATAAAAATATTTGTCACACCATTTTTTGTATTTGGCATAATATTTTTTATTATGTTGGTCACACATAAGTTTTAATTTTTTGTGAAAATTATTTTTTTCACTTATGTCTTTTATAGCGGGAGTAACATCCATGCCACCTCCAAACCAATTTTTTTTTGTACAAATGAACCTAGTATTAAAATGCATTGCTGGAATATGAGGATTTTGCATATGCATTACAACAGATATCCCTGATGCCCAAAAACTTGGATCTTTTTCAGCACCTAGAATATTTTTCTGAAATTTTTTTGGAAATTTTCCATATACTTTTGAGTAATTTACACCCACTTTTTCAAATATTTTTCCATTGCTAAGAATCCTGTATTCTCCACCTCCCTCATCTTTTTTAGTATTTCTTTTCCAAGAATTAGATTTAAATTTAAATTTGTTCCTCTCAAGCTTGACGATGTCATCACAAATCGCATTTTGTAATAGTTTAAACCAATTACTTGTTAAATCTTTTTTAATATCTATGTCCATTTAAATTAATTTAATTTGTCTTAAACTTTCTGCCAACACAATAGCAACAGATGAGGCAATATTTAGTGATCTTACGTTATGATTCATTGGGATCTTTAATCTATCTTCGATTAATTTGTGAACCTTTTCAGGAACACCCGCGCTCTCACGACCAAATAAAATTGTATCATCTGATTTAAACTTAAATTTAGTATAAGATATGGATCCCTTGGTTGTCATTAAAACAATTCTCTGATTCTGCTTTTTCTCAAAAAATTTCTCAGAGCTTTGATAAAATTCGATCTGTTCAAAATTCATGTAGTCCATAACAACTCTTCTAAACCTTTTATCTGACAGTAGAAATCCACATGGCTCAATAATTTCTAGTTTTACACCTAAACAAGCACAAGTTCTTATTATTGCTGCAGTATTTTGTGGAATATCGGGCTCATATAATGCAATTTTTGGCCCTGAAATGGTTGAATTCTGTGTCATTCTATCAGTAGTAAAATTAATATTTTATATTATATGAATTCGTATATTAAGTAATTTAAATCAAAACAGACAATATAAACAGTTACTAATCGTGTCAGATAAAAAACCAGAAAGAAGAGATTTCTTATTTACAGCCTCTTATGCTGTCGGAGCAGTCGGAGTTGCAGCAGTTGTTTGGCCATTAGTGGACCAAATGAATCCTGATGCGTCTGTAAAAGCGTTAGCTAGTACTGAAGTTGACGTTAGTTCTTTAAAGCCAGGTAATACAATTACTGTGCTTTGGCGAGGAAAACCAGTTTTTATAAGAAGACGAACACAAGAAGAAATAGCAGAAGCAAGGTCTGTTAAAATGGAAGATTTAATTCATCCTGAAAAAGATGAAGATAGAGCAAAAAATCCTGAATGGTTAGTGATGTTAGGTGTATGTACTCATCTAGGATGTGTGCCTTTAAATGATAAAGGAGACTATGATGGATGGTTTTGTCCTTGTCATGGTTCACATTATGATACATCTGGAAGAATTAGAAAAGGCCCAGCGCCATGGAATATGGAAGTTCCAAAGTATGAATTTGTTAACGCTAACACAATTAAAATCGGATAAAATATATGAGTGATCACGAATACACACCAAAGTCAAAAGCAGGTAAATGGTTTAATGATAGATTGCCATTACTTACTTTGGCAAATCACTTAACTGATTATCCAACTCCAAAAAATTTAAATTACTGGTGGACGTTTGGTGGAATTTTAACATTTTGTTTAATTACTCAAATTGTAACAGGCTTAACATTAGCAATGCATTATATCGCTCATGCCGATATGGCATTTGAAAGTGTTGAACATATTATGAGAGATGTTAATTATGGTTGGTTAATTAGATATATTCATGCAAATGGTGCATCTATGTTTTTTTTAGCAGTTTACATTCATATTTTTAGATCCTTGTTTTATGGATCATATAAATCTCCAAGAGAAATAATTTGGATTATTGGAATAATTATTTATTTATTAATGATGGCAGCTGCTTTCATGGGTTACGTTTTACCATGGGGACAAATGAGTTTCTGGGGAGCGACGGTAATAACAAACCTATTTAGTGCTATCCCACTTGTTGGCGAAGGTATAGTGACATGGTTGTGGGGAGGATATTCTGTAGATAATCCAACTTTAACAAGATTTTTTACTCTACATTATTTAATACCTTTTTTAATTTTAGGATTAGTGGTTTTACACATTTGGGCATTACATGTACCTGGTAACAACAATCCTGTTGGAATAGATATTAAAAAACCATCAAAGGATACAGTTCCTTTTCATCCCTACATTGTAATTAAAGATGGATTTGCATTATTGATGTTCATGATTGTATTTGCTTTTTTTGTATTTTATGCGCCTAATATTTTAGGACATGCTGATAATTATATTGAAGCCAATCCATTAGTAACACCAGCACACATTGTGCCAGAATGGTATCTGTTACCTTTTTATGCAATTTTAAGGTCAGTTCCTGATAAGTTGCTTGGAGTTGTAGCTATGTTATCTGCAATTTTAATTTTAGCTGTTTTACCTTGGCTAGATACTTCAAAAATAAGATCAGCAGTATTTAGACCACTCTATAAGCAATTTTATTGGATATTAGTAGCCGACGTTTTAATTTTAGGTTATATGGGAGCAATGCCTGCTGAAGGGCTTTATTTATTGATTGCAAGAGTTGCAACAGCTTATTACTTCCTACATTTTTTAGTTATTTTACCAGTGCTAGGGTTAAAGGAGAGGACGATACCTTTACCATTAAGTATTACTGAACCTGTACTGGGAGGATCGCCCAATATGGCAATGGCTAAAAAAAAGGAAAGTAAAATAGAATAGTGAAAAAAATCTCTAAACTATTTTCAATAATAATATTGTTTTGTGTATCCAGTGCTAATGTAATTTCTGCAGAAAAAGTTGAATATTTAAAAACTGACTGGACCTTCAAAGGTCTATTCGGAAAATTTGATAGAGCCTCTCTTCAAAGAGGTTATCAAGTCTATACTGAAGTATGCGCAGCTTGCCATTCAATGAAATATTTAAGTTATAGAAATTTATCTGAAAAGGGTGGGCCAGAGTTCTCAGTAGCTCAGGCCAAAGCAATTGCTGCCTCATTTGAGGTAACAGATGGACCAAATGCTGATGGTGAAATGTTTCAACGACCAGGAAAACTGTCTGATAAATTTGTGATGCCTTATGAAAATGTTAAGGCAGCTGAAGCAGCTAATGGTGGTGCATATCCTCCAGATATGTCGGTATTAGTAAAAGCAAGAGGAGGCGGAGTAGATTATATATATTCTTTATTGCAGGGCTATGAGGAAGCTCCAAGTGAAATGATTTTAGATGAAGGCGTTCATTACAATAAATATATGTATGGTAACAAGATTAAAATGTCCGCACCTCTGTCAGACGGAATTATTGAATATTCAGATGGAACGAACCCAAGTGTTGAACAAATGTCTAAAGATGTAACTACTTTCTTAATGTGGGCAGCGGAACCAAGCTTAGAAGCCAGACATCAAATGGGCTTTAAAGCTATTGTTTATTTAATAATTTTAACAATACTTGTTTACTTCAGTATGAAGAGAATTTGGTCACGTGTTAAATCGGAAGTTTAACACATCTCCATCTTTTACAATATAGTCCTTGCCCTCTAGTCTCATTTTACCATTAGTTTTAGAATTCACCCAGCCGTCATTAGCAATAAAATCCTCGTAGGAAATCGTTTCAGCTCTTATAAATCCTTTTTCAAAATCTGTGTGAATCTCACCAGCAGCCTTTGGAGCAGTACAATTCTTTCGAATTGTCCAAGCCCTAGTTTCCTCTTGACCAGAAGTAAAATAAGTATCAAGTTCTAAAATTTTATATCCTTTTTGGATTAGCATGCTTAACCCAGTGTCTTTTAAGCCTATCATATCCATATAATTTTTTTTCTCTTCATTTTCTAATTCATTTATTTGATTTTCAATATCAGCTGAAACTATCAAAGTATTTTCTGCTCCGTACTTCTCAATAAAAGCATTTGTATAATGATTTCCTTCTTTGACACTTTGCTCATCAACATTACATACAAATATCTTAGGTTTAATTGATAATAATCCACTTTGATTTAGTTGCTTAGTTTCAAATTGAGATTTAAGAACAGATATATCTTTATCATTATTTATACAATCTAATGCAATTTCTAAAATTTTGAGTTGCTCTTCTTCTACATTTTTTTTGTTATTTTTTTCTAATCTTTTTTGTATAGACTCTAGATCTGCAAGCATCATTTCTGTTTCAATAATCTCTAAATCTCTAATAGGATCAACATTTGGGTTAACATTTTGAATATCATCAGAATCAAAGCATCTAATCATATGAATTACAGCATCTACCTCTCTTATATGAGAAAGAAATTTATTTCCCAAACCCTCACCTTTTGAGGCACCCTTTACAAGGCCGGCTATATCAACAAATGATATAGTTGTATTAATTGTTTTTTTTGAATTAGAAACTTTAGATAATTTTTCAAGTCGCTCGTCTGGAACAGGAACTACACCTACATTAGGATCTATTGTGCAAAAGGGAAAGTTCGCAGCTTGAGCTTTACTAGAATTTGTTAGTGCATTAAATAAAGTAGATTTACCAACATTGGGCAAACCAACTATTCCACATTTAAAACTCATTATTTATTATTTACTGTGCTTGAAAATAAATCTAATTTTTTATTCACCAGTATCGAAATGGAGTCTGTTATATTGTTTGTAATTTTTTCTAACCCTACGATTTCATCCTCATCAAAATTTTGTAAAACATAATCGCTTACTTCCATATTTTCTTTTGGTTTACCAATTCCAACTCTTACTCTTGAATAATCTTTACCAATAAATTTATCAATAGATGCTATACCGTTATGGCCTGCACTTGATCCTCCAAACTTTGCTTTAATTTTTCCAAATTCAACATCCAAATCATCGTGGAAAACAATTACATCTTCAGCATCAATTTTAAAATATTCAATGAGTTCTCGAATACATATTCCAGAATTATTCATAAAAGTTAATGGCTTAATTGCATAAACCTTCTGTTCAGCGACGTTGCCAGTGGTAAGCAGTCCTTTAAATTTTGGTTTTTGTTTTGATAAGCTAAATTTTTTGTTGATAGAGTCGATTATTTTGAAACCGACATTATGTCTGTTATTTTCACTATCTGGAGTTGGGTTACCTAAACCTACAAATAAAAGCATATAATGGATTTTAGTGGGAAGTAAATTTCAATTTTGATAACTTATTTTTTTTCTTCAGCAGGTTTTTTATCTTCACCTTCTTTTTTATCACCTTCAGCTGCAGGCTTATCACCATCTGTAGGGGCAGCTTCAGCTCCTGCAGTCCCTTCTTCACCTTCAGCTGCTTCTGCTTCTGCTGGTTTTTCAGGTTCTTTCATTACAGTTGGAGCTGCTAAAGTTGCAATTACAAAGTCCCTTCCTTGAATTGTGGGTTGGACTTCTTCATCTAAAGTTACAGATGAAATTTTAAAACTCTCACCAATATCAATTCCATCTAAATCTATAACAAGATTTTCAGGAATTTTCTCACTTGGACATTTTAATTCTACTTTTCTTCTTACGATATTTAATACACCTCCCCTTTTAAGACCTGGTGAGCTTTCGTGGTTAATAAATTTAACTGGAACTTCAATTTTAATATTAACACCTGGAACCACTCTTAAAAAATCTACATGAATAGGTTCATCCGTTATAATGTCATATTTTATTTCTTTAGGAAGTACATTTTGTGTTTTACCGTCAACATTTAAAGTAATAATGTTTGATAAAAAATTTTCTTTTTCAATTAATGATTTTAATAATTTTTTTGAAATCGCCACTTTTTCATTTTGAGCTTCACCACCATAAATTATAGCAGGTACATTCCCATTGTCTCTAAGGGAGCTTAGTTCACCTTTGGTTTTAGTATCTCTAATATTGGCATCTAATGTATTCATAAAATCATGGGGTTTTTAGCTCAAGATCCTTAATAACTCAAGGTAATTATTTAAATAAATCAGAAACAGACGTTGAGTTTGATATTCTTTTTATAGCTTCTCCCATCAAGGCTGAAATAGATAGAACTTCAATGTTTTTAGCACTCTTCGTTTTATTTTTATTATCAATTGTGTCTGTAATTACTAAATTTTTAATTACTGAATTTTTAATTTTTTTTACAGCTTCTCCGCTCAAAACTCCGTGAGTAATATAAACATAAACTTCTTTTGCACCTCGATCCTTTAAAGCTTTAGCTGCATTGACTATAGTTCCACCTGAGTCAATGATATCATCCACTATTATACAAGTTTTACCTTTTACTTCTCCGATTACATTCATTACTTGAGATTGACCAGGTTTTGGTCTTCTTTTATCAACAATAGCAAGACCAACATTTAAAATTTTTCCAAGAGCTCTTGCTCTTTCGGTACCACCTACATCGGGAGCAATACATACAATATTTTTACTTTTAATATTTTTCTTTACATGTCTTGCAAAAATGGGTGTTGCAAATAAGTTATCGACTGGAATATCAAAAAATCCTTGAATTTGGCCAGCATGCAAATCCACAGTTACAACTCTGTCTGCACCAGCTTTTGTAATTAAATTTGAAACAAGTTTCGCTGAAATAGATGTTCTTGGAACCACTTTTCTATCTTGCCTAGCATAACCAAAATATGGAATAACAGCAGTAATATTTTTAGCAGATGATCTTTTAAGAGCGTCTACACACAATAAAAGCTCCATTAAGTTGTCGTTTGCAGGGGATGAAATAGACTGAATTATAAAAATACTATTACCTCTAATGTTTTCATTTAATTCAACATATATTTCACCGTCTGAAAAATTTCTAATACTTGAGTTAACTAGTTTAGATTTTAAAAATTTAGCAATATCTTTACTTAGAGGTTTATTGCTAGTTCCAGATAATAATTTCATTTGAAAAGAGCCTAATTAAGCATAATTATTGAAATATTTCTACCATAATCATCATGTTTTAAACTTAAAGCTCTTCTTGCGCTGAAGAATTTATTCCTAAAATCAAATGTATCAATTTTAATTTTTTCTATTTTTTTAATTTTATACTTTAAAAGTATAGATTTTACGTAGTTTGATAAATCAAAATATAACTTTTTACGCTTTATTTTAAAATAAATTTTGTTTCTTTTGTCTTTCTTTAGAAATTTATTTTTGAAGTCATTTTGAACTTCATAGTTATCAATTGAAATAGAAGGCCCTATTACAGCAGTAATATTTTGTGGCTTAGATCCTTTTTTAAATAAAAATTTGATAACTTTATCAACTATTCCTTTATAGGTTCCTTTCCAGCCAGCATGAATTGCTGCAACTATTTTTTTTTGGCGATCACAAATCAAAATAGGCACACAGTCGGCAGTTAAAATAGCAATTGGTAGGTTTTTTTGATTAGTAATTATCGCATCTACTTTTGGTTTTGATTTAAATTGATATTTTTCATCAACATAAATAAATTTATTACTATGAATTTGATTAAGCAAAAAAATATTTCTAGCAGAGTGTTTCATTTTTTTTCTTACTATTTCTAAATTTTTTTTAACATTACTTGGTTTATCTTTTGACCCTGGTCCACAATTAAGACTTTTATAAATATTTTTTGATATGCCACCTTTGCTATTAAAAAAGCCATGTTTCAAATTCTTTATCTTTGAAAGTCTTTTAGATTTAATCACCCTAGAATCCTGTTTGGAATTTATTATTTTTATTTTTTATAAGCATAACTTTGAATAATTTACCCATCTGCTTTTCATCTATAAGCCGACGTATTCTATAAAATAAGTCAGTTTTTTTTGAAAAAGCTATATCCTTACTCACAATCTCAGCTCTTTGAAGAATCCCCATGCTTGTTAAGAATTTTTTTTGAGTAGTTAAAAGTGTATCTAAGTTTTTATATTGATTAATAAAATTTTGAAACAAATTAAAATTGATATTGTAAGTAATATCAGAGTCACCAATATTTTCCAATATATTTGAGTATTTATGATTATTTACTGCTTGAAGAGTATCTTGCATTTTTTGATTTAAGTAACCATAATCTATGATTAGTATACCACCATCATTTTTTTCAACTATATCACCTATAATTTTTAAATATTTGAAGGCATCAGGAGAATACTCAATTACATTTTGCTCTTTTGAAATTTCAAAATTTAATTTCTCCTCAATTAATTTTATGTTTGATTTAATTTCGTAAAATTTAGCCTTTTTAGGATTTTTAAGATCTACAAATCTTTCATACCAGTCACTTTGTCTTTTAAAAAACTGTTTTATTGGCATAGCATCAAAAAATTCATTTGCTAGAAAAATAGTTGGATCTGTGTAATTTTCTTTTAAATCTTGGATCCAAGTGATCCTTTCACTTTTGAGATTTTTTTTCTGTTGTTCTATCAGATATTTACTTTTTTCGAGTATCATAAAATTACAAGAACTAAAATGTTCTGGAAAATTTTTTAATGTTTCACATATCACTTTCATCATTTCACCATTACCAGCACCCAATTCAATTAAATTAAACTTCTTTGGGGAGCCTAAACTCTTTACAAAAGTGATTAACCAAATAGTTATAATCTCTGAAAAAAGTCTTGTGATATTTGGGGCAGTAATGAAATCTCCTTCCTTACCGAATGGATTTTGTTTCATATAATACCCAGAATTTTTATCGTAAAGAGCCAAATTAATAAATTGGTCTAAAGATAAGTTAGTTGATTTGTTTATTTTCATTTTTAAAATAAAATACAACCAATCCGGTTAATAGTAGAATTACGCTTAAAATTTGCCCCATAGTTAAATTAAATAATAAGTAACCTAACTGTGCGTCTGGAACTCTTAAAAACTCAATAGAAAATCTAAATATTGAGTAAAAAATTAAAAATAAACTTGATATTAAACCTGGCTTAAATAAAAAATTTTTCTTTTTGAAATTCAGTAAAATAATAAATAAAATTATTCCCTCTAACAGTGCCTCATATATTTGCGTAGGATGTCTTGGCAAGTTATCTATCTGAATAAAAGTTACAGACCATGGTATATCAGTTACTTTTCCATAAAGTTCTGAATTTATAAAATTTGATATTCTTCCAAAAAAAATTCCGATTGGAGCGACCAGAGCAACAATATCCATATATAAAAAAGGGTTTTGATTATTTCTTTTTCCAAAAATTATACTTGCAATTATAATTCCAATTAATCCACCATGAAAAGACATGCCGCCTTCCCATATCTTAAAAATATCTATTAAATTAGTTGAATAAAATTTAAGATTATAAAATAATATGTATCCAATTCTTCCACCTAAAATAATTCCAATTATTAAATAAGTGACGTAATCGTCAAATTTTTTATTTATATCCTCATTTTTAATGAATATTTTTTTTGCAACAAACCACCCACATAAAATACCAACAATATATGCCAATGAATACCATCTGATTTCTAAGGAAAAAATTTCAATTGCAACTGGGTCAAAATTATTAATGAACATTTTAATTTATACTTATAATATATATCTCAAATATGAAAAATTCTAAATTTATAATTGATAAGTTTGCTAAATTGATTGAGCAAGGGCTGGTTTCTTCAAAAGATTTATCAGCTGAAATCCTAAATATTTTCAAATCTAAAAGAGATGAATTTATTTTTAAAATGAAATTAACTAGCAAAGATGAATTTGATGTTCTTTCAAAACGAGTTGAGAAATTAGAAATTAAAATTAAAAAACTTGAAAGTAAAAAAAAAACAAAAATTAAACAGGTAAAAAAATCTTAACTCTTAAGCCATCCATTTTAGATTTCTCAAGTTTAATATTTCCACCATGTGATTTAATAATATCTGATGCGATTGACAAACCAAGTCCAACACTGGATTTGGAATCTGCTCTCCCTTTGTCTATTTTATAAAAAGGTTTAAACACATTATCATACTCACTTTTTGCGATACCCGGACCATCATCATCAATCATAATAAATAGATTTGTATTCTTTTTATTGAGGCTTAATTCTACTTTATTTGCATATTTTAATGCATTATCAATTAAATTATTTAGACATCTGCTGATTAAGTTTTTTCTACCGTTAATATAGATTCTAGGTAATAAATTTTTTGAAATATTTTTATTATTATATTTTTTGATTACTTCATCAATTAACTCAGACAAGTTAAACATTTCATCTTTTTCAACATATGATGAGCTTGTAAATTGAAGATATTCGTTTAGCATTTTTTCCATTTCGTTGATATCTTCAGTTAACTTATCTACTGAATCTTTGTCTTTAATAAACGCAAGCTGTAACTTCATTCTTGTTAATGGTGTTCTTAAATCATGACTTATACCTGAAAGCATTTCAGTTCTTTGATTTAGATGTCTCTCAATTCTTTTTCTCATTTTATCAAATTCGTGACCAGCTTGTCTTATTTCAAGAGCCCCGGACGGCTTATATTCCTCAATATCTTCACCTTTACCAAATCTCTCTGCAGCACGTGCAAGATTTGTAATTGGTCTAGTTTGATTTTTTAAAAATATCAGAGATATGATCACCATAATTATCGCAGGTACAGTTATCCATAAAGCAAAAATTCTAGCAGATGAACTGGCAACACGATCTTTTGGAACTAAAAATTTAAAATATCCATCTTTATATTTTATTCTTAAATCAATTAGCTCTTTATAATTTGTTGAATCAAACCAAAAATCTTCTACAGAAAATTTTGATTTTAATTCCCTCCTTAATGTTCGGTCGATAGGACTAAACCATCTTTCACTTTGTTGATCTTTTAATTGTTCATTAATTTTAAGTTCAATATTTAGATCTAAAAATAATGAAAAAAGGTTATTTATCTCTTGCTTATCAACTTTATCACTTTCATAAGTTTTAATAAATGCACTTATTTCATTTACTAATGTTCTTGTCATTCCTTTGTTGGTTTTAATCCAAAGGCTGTCAAAAAATACAATTGTGATGATTAGCTGAAGAACAATAACAGGGACCGCAACAATTAAAAGTGCTCTATAGAATAGTCTTTTGGGTAAAACTTTTCTTAATAAACTATTCAATCCAAAGAACATATCCTGCTCCTCTTATGGTCTGTAAAAATTTTGGGTTTTTTGGATTAATTTCTATTTTTTTTCTTAAACGAGTTATGATTACATCAATTGACCTTTCTTTATCTAAATTAATTAATTGACCAATACTTTCTCTTGAAAATGTATTTCCAGGATTATTAATCATTTTTTCTAAAATTATTTTTTCTGTGTTATTTATTTTAAATTCTTTTTTGTTTTTAATAATTAGCAATTTATTTAAATCAATTTTTACATTTTCAAACTCGATTATTCTTTTTTGATCAGTCTTAATAGTTTTAGTCAAAATATTTTTAATTCTCAAAATAAGTTCTTTTGGCTCGAAAGGTTTAGCCAAATAATCATCTGCCCCTAGCTCGAGCCCTTCAACTCTCTCACTTGCCTCACCTTTAGCCGTTAAAAGGATAATTGGAGTATCTAAATCTTTTTTATGGTCATTTATAAAATCCAAACCACTTTTTCCTGACATCATTATGTCTAAGATAATTAAATCAAATTTGATAATTTTTATTTTCTCTGATGCATTTTCAGCACTATCTGAAGTTGTAACTAAAAAATTATTTTCATTTAAATATTTTTTTACCAACAATCTAATTCCCTCATCGTCATCGACCAGTAAAATATGAGCTTTAAATTTATCC
Source organism: uncultured Pelagibacteraceae bacterium (assembly GCA_902606645.1). GTDB lineage: Bacteria > Pseudomonadota > Alphaproteobacteria > Pelagibacterales > Pelagibacteraceae > Pelagibacter. The sequence continues at coordinate 19,369 of CACLHJ010000010.1, forward strand.
ATTTATAATTTTACTTAATACATTATCAAAATTTATTACTTCTTCTGAGTTGGAGTTTAGTAATGCATTGTAAATCCTTTTTTTTTGTTGATCAAAAATCTCATTAAATATCTTCTTACCTTTATCATTCAAAAAAATATGCTTAACTCTGGTGTCTTGCTCATCTTTTTTAAATATAATAATGTCCAATTTTATCAAATCCTTCAAAACTCTATTAAGACTTTGTTTCGTTACTTTAAGTCTTTTCAATAGTTCTGATATTGAAATACCCTCATACATCGACAATAAATGGATTACTTTATGGTGTGCTAAGCCAATAGAATATCTATCTAATATCTTTTTAGAGTCAGAAAAAGTTTCTCTATAGCTTACAAAAAGTTTTTCTATCAAATCTTTAAGCTGATCATCTTTTAAATATAAAAGTTCTTTCATTATGGGTAAGTTATATTGACATATTAAAGATACAAAGTTATTTTTCAGATATAATTAAATATTTTCAATCATGATACCTTACGATAAAAGATCTGGAAAAATATGGTACAACGATGAGCTTGTAGACTGGGGAGACGTTAAACTTCATGTTTTAAGCCATGGTTTACATTATGCGAGTTGTGTTTTTGAGGGAGAGAGAGTTTATGATGGATCAATCTTTAAATTAGAAGAACATACTTCAAGATTTTTTCATTCAGCTAAGAGAATGGGTTTTGAGATTCCATATTCAGAGGAACAAATTAATATTGCTTCAAATAAAATTATTGCAACACAAAATGTTGAAAATGGATATGTAAGACCAGTAGCATGGAGAGGTAGTGAGATGATGGCTATCTCTGCACAACAAACAAAAATTCATGTTGCAATTGCAACATGGGAGTGGGGCTCATATTTTGATCCAAAATTAAAAGTTGAAGGTATAAGATTAAATATTTCAAACTGGAGAAGACCTGCACCTAATACAATTCCTTGGGATACTAAAGCATCTGGTCTTTATATGATTTGTACACTATCTAAGCACGAGGCAGAAAAGCAAGGTTACACAGACTCATTAATGTTAGATCATGAAGGAAATGTAGCTGAAGCAACTGGTGCTAATGTTTTTTTCAAAGATAAAAATGGAGAACTTCATACTCCAATCCCAGACTCTTTTTTAGATGGGATTACAAGAAGAACAGTAATTGGAATTGCAAAATCAAAGAATATTAAAGTTCACGAGAGAAAAATAAAACCAGAAGAGTTATCAAATTTTGTTGGATGTTTTTTAACAGGTACTGCCGCAGAAGTAACCCCAGTTTCATGCATTGCAGAAAATCAGTTTAAAGTTTGTGATACTATAATTGATTTAAATGAAAGTTATCAAGCTTTAGTAAGAAAGAAAAAAGCAGCCTAATTTTTATTATCCTCAGACATAGCATGGTCAATTCCTTTACGCATATAATCGTATCCTGTAAAAAGCGTTAAAGCTGCAGATAGCCATAAAAGAATAATTCCAATAGTTTGAGCATTATAATCCTGGAAATTAATAATCTTATTTCCTGTATCTCCAGATAAAAGAAGAGCAATGGAGACCATTTGTAAAACTGTTTTTAATTTAGCAAGACTAGAAACAGGAAGTTTAATTTTTCCTTTTGCTAAAAATTCTCTTAGCCCCGAAATTAATATTTCTCTAGTAAGAATAATGATTGCAGCAATTACTTCATAATTTCTGATAGTTCCATCCATCACTAAAAGAATTAGAGCTGTAGCAACGATGATTTTATCAGCTATTGGATCTAACAACTCTCCCAATTTTGACTCTTCACCCATCATTCTTGCTAACATCCCGTCAAGAAAATCAGTAAATGACGCTACAACAAATAATATTAAAGCAGTTAAATCGCCATAAAATCCTGGTAAGTAAAACGCCAAAACAAAGAAAGGAACAATAATTATTCGTCCAATTGTTAATATATTAGGAATTTTTTTAAGCATAATTATTCGTGAAAGAAGTTATATATCTTTTTTGCTACTTTTTCCTCAACACCTTCTACTGACTTAATTTCATCTAAACTTGCAGACTCTACTGATCTTGCAGATCCAAAATGGTTCAATAATGCCCTTTTTCTTATCGATCCAATTCCATCAATTTGGTCAAGTAGAGATTTACTTATTCCTTTCTTTCGTTTAGCTCTATGGGCGCTTATTGCAAATCGGTGAGACTCATCTCTAATTCTCTGAAGAAAAAACAGAGTTGGATCATTTCTTAAAAACTTAAACTCTTTCCCATTATGAAAAAAGGTTTCGTTACCACTGTTTCTTAATTTACCTTTGGCAATAGCTACAATAGGAATATCATGAAGACCAAGTTCATTTAAGCTTTCTCTTGCAACTGAATATTGGCCCTTTCCACCATCAACCAAAACTAAATCAGGAAAGGTTAAATAGTTGTCCTTTTCTTGAACTGCTCTTTTAAATCTCCTATTTAAAACCTCTCGCATCATACCATAATCATCTTGCTCATTTTTTTGGTGCTTAATATTAAACTTTCTATACCTTTTTTTGATAAAACCTTCATCGCCATAAGCAATCAAAGCGCCAACACTATTAGTTCCCTGTATGTGACTATTGTCATAAACCTCAATTAAATTTATATTCGTTTCTAAATTGAATTTACTAGCAACAGCATCAAATAACTCTCTATTATTTTGACTTTCATAAAGCTTTCTATTCAAACTGTCTTTTGCGTTTTTAATTGCTTGATTTATTACTTTTAATTTTGAACCTTTTTTGGCAACCGAAATAGTAATTTGTTTACTTTCTTTATTTGACAGAGTTTTTTCAATTAAAACTTTTTCTTTAATTTCTTCAGATAAAATTATTGATGATGGAACACTTTTATTTTCATAAAATTGAGAAACGAAAGAATTAATAATTTCTCCAAGTTTTTCGTCTGGGTCATGTTTTGGAAAGAAAGCTTGATTGCCCCAATTTTGTTTTGATCTATAAAAAAAAACTTGAATACAGGCTTTACCAGACTCTTTGTATCCAGCAATAACATCTGCTTCAACCAAGTTTGCTTCATTTACTCTTTGAGATGACTGAATTATATTTAGTGCTTTTATCCTGTCTCTTAGAATTACTGCTTTTTCAAAGTCAAGTTCTTCACTTGCTTTTTCCATTTGATTAGAAAGATTTTTTTGAATTCTTCTTGATTTTCCGGAGACAAATTCAATCGCATCGTCAACTGTTTGTTGATAGTCATCCTTCGTGACATAACCAACACATGGACCTGAACAACGTTTGATCTGATATAAAATACAAGGTCTTTCTCTATTTTTAAATACAGTGTCATCACAAACTCTTAAGTGGAAAATTTTTTGAATCATTTTTATTGTCCAATTGGCAGATCCAGCCGATGCAAATGGACCAAAGTAAAAGCCCTCTTTAGTTTTTTTACCTCTATGTCTTTTTATTTGAGGCCATTGATCTTGATTGCCAATAAATATGAAAGGGAACGATTTATCATCTCTAAGAAGAATATTAAATTTTGGTTTAAATTTCTTAATTAAATTTGCCTCAAGCAGCAAAGCTTCACTTTCGTTAGAGGTGGTTGTTATCTCTAATTTTCTTGTCTGAGATAACATTCTCTCAGTTCTGATAATGTGATTTTTTTCAGATACATAACTTTTTAATCTATTAGGTAGATTTTTTGCTTTTCCAACATAAAGAATTTCGTCTTTAGAATTCAGCATCCTATAGACACCAGGAAGTTTAGGAACTAATGGGAGTTCTTTTTTAATTACTTCTTTACCTAAATCAGAGCTTATCATGGCTTCTTTTTTTTGAAATTTGAATACCAACAGAAGAGCAATCTTTCATGATTTCTAATTTCTCAATTTGAAGACTTATCTTATCAATTCTCTTATCTTTGAATAATTCATCGAATACATCCTCTGCTAATGTTTCAAGAAAATTATAATGTTTATTTTTAACAAGCTTTTTTATCAACCTTACAATTTTTGCATAATTCACAATTGATTTAATATCTTTGTCATTTGATGGTTTTTTATCCTCGTAATTTACGTCTAAATTAAATTTTACTTTCTGGGATTTCTCTTTTTCAAAATCAAAATAACCTATTTTTAGATCTAATATTAGTTCTTTAATTAAAACTTTTTTCTCATAATTAAATAGACTTTTGTTTTTATCAATTTTAACTATATTTAAATTACTCTTTTTCATCTTCTAAAGTCTTGATGCGATATACTCTTTGATTAGTGGGTGATAATGCATAAAACAATCAGCAAAATCTATTACATGAAAATCTTTTACTGGCCCTGCCCAATCTGATCCTGCTAAATTACATTTTTTTCCATTAACTGTTTTGTTTTCAGAAATTACAACTCTTTTAAAGTTAGGAACATCATCCATCCAATCAGATGTTAATCCTTCGAATGGATCCATAGGATGGGTAAAAATTAAAACTGGTGCATTTCCCTTTTTAATTAAATTAATCTGATCTTGTCTCCATTGAGCCATACCAGGATATTTTTTATGAAATTTTTCCATAGCTTTTTCATAGCCATTTTTTTTTACTTTAAATTTTTTTGACAAATTCCAAAAACACGCGGGCATTAATGATATCCCTCCACCTACTTCTTCCATATATTTTGCTGTTAGCCTTAATGTTGCCCATCCTCCACAAGAGTGACCTGACATAAAAATTTGTTTCTTTGGTACTCCCATGTTAACAAATTTTTTAATAACATCTAAATTACCCTCAACTCTTCGATCCATTTTAGAAGTTCCTGGATAAGGTCCTTCCCATTTTTTCATCCACATTCCTATTTTTCCTAACTTAGCACCTAAATCACCTTCGAGTTGACCTTGGCAGTGAATATAAACCATAATTTCTTTACCATTTATTTTATCACCAGCTAGTTGAGCCATATTTCTAAGATCTCGTACCCAGATACAATTTTTTGACTTAACATCATTTACATCAGACCCATGGTTGAATATTATGATTATTTTATCTTCAGGATTGTTTACTTGTAAATTTTCATCAATTTTAATTTTATCTTTCCATTTATTTGTGGGTATTACAAAACCATCTTTTTTTATACTTTCTGGATTTGCATATGCACCACCACTTAATATTAAACTAAGCATTATAATTACTAAAAATTTTCTCATTCTTTTCCTCGCATTATATCTGGTGTTTGCCAATTTAAATTTTGTCCACTATCAATTGCTAAAACTTGACCTGTAATAGATATATTTTTGATAAAAAAGTCAACAGCATTGCATATTTGTTCAACATCAACCTGTCTTCTAAGTGGAGTTGCCATGTATTGTTTTTTGAAATGTTTTTCAGATTGTCTTTGATTCTTGATTGTTGGTCCTGGTGCTATTCCATTTACCCTTATTTTTGGGGCTAAACTCATAGCACTTGTTTTTGTAAGAGTGTAAAGACCAGTCTTACTTATGGTGTATGAAAAAAAGTAGGGGGTAAGTTTAAAAACTCTCTGATCGATTATATTAATTATATTATTATTTTTTCCTTTGATATTTTTAGCAAATTCTTTTGATAGTAGAGCGGGGGTTTTTAAATTTGTTTTTAAATGCTTGTCCCAGCTATCAATTGTAAAATTTTCTAATTTGTCATTTTCAAATAGTGAAGCATTATTTATTAAACAATCAAAATATTTTAATTTTGATTTAGCATATTTAACAATTTTAATTACATCATTTTCTTTGCTCAAATCACCTTTCACAAGGTAAACTTTAGTACCATTTAGCTCTAATTCTTTTTTGAGTTTCTCAGCTTTTAATTTTGATTTATTGAAATGAATTAATATTTCTTTATTAGTGCCAGATAATTTTTTTGCAATTGCAGCCCCAATTCTGGTTGCCCCACCAGTAATAATTATTTTCCGTGCTTCCATTTTTTATCTTTTTTTTTTGTGACCTTAGTTCCTGGCATGCCCATTGTTGATCTACCTTTCGGATAAAGCTTATTTTTTACGTCATACTGCCTAATTTTTGGGTTAAGTGTAATCTCGAGCTCAGTGCTTTCCAATTTTCTAATTT
>CACLHJ010000011.1 GCA_902606645.1 uncultured Pelagibacteraceae bacterium
AAAAGTTAATTCAGAATTTAATGATAAGATTTATTTTAGGGAAAACTTAATAAAGACTAATAATTATACAATTAATAAATTTGGACATAGAATAGTGCCAAATTCCTATGAAAAAAAAAAAAAATGTATAATTTTTAACGGAGGTTCTTTTATCTTTGGGCAGTCTTTAAGTGATAAAGAAACATTGCCTTATTTTGTATCTTTAAAGTTAAAAAAAATAGCTTCCGTTTATAATTATGCTTTTAATGGTTATGGTCCTCACCAATTTTTGTCTAAGTTGGAGAATAAAAAAATTAATGAATTAATTCACTGCAAATCAATAATTATGATTTACATGTTTATACCTGACCATGTTGGTAGAGTTGCGGGACGAAGATCGTGGGGAGAAGACGCTCCAAGATATGTCTTAAAAAACGGTAAAATAACCCAAAAGGGTTTTTTTTCACATTATCCATATAAAATAATTATGAAAATTAGAAAAAATATAAGAAATTCAAAAACAATATCCTTATTGTATGATGTAAACGATGTAACTTCAAAAGATCAAGAAACTCTTTTGGGAATTATAAAAAAAATAGAAACCGAAACAAAAAAAAAATTTAATAATGTTAAATTTATAAATATTTTATGGTATCAAAATTTAGGTTTATGGAAAAATGAGGAATTAAAATTTTCCGAAATTTATAAATATTTAAAAAGTAAAAAATATATAGTTGTTGATAATTTAAACATTGAGCAAAAATTTCAAAGAAATAGTATACCAGGGGATCAGCACCCAACGAAAGAATTTAATTTTATTTTGTCAGAGGAAATTTTGAAAATAATTAAATAAATATTAGTTCAATTTTTGGAGAGGTGGCCGAGCGGTTTAAGGCGCACGCTTGGAAAGCGTGTAAAGAAGCAATTCTTTCATGGGTTCGAATCCCATCCTCTCCGCCAAAATAAAAAAAATTTACTCATATTAAAGTTTTATTTTAAATTATTTTATATATATAAATTTTATATGAAAATATGTATATTCTATACATCACCTAAATTAGGTGACATAATTTTACAGTTACCTTTTATTAAAGCCATATCTGATAATTATAAAACGAAAGTAACAATTTGTATAAATAAGAGTGTCAATATAAAAAAAATATTAGAAGACCAGAGTTATATTGATATGGTAATCGAAAATCCTTTTAGAAGAGGAAAATTTTTTATTTTGGATATTATGAGTTTGAGTAAAAAATTACATAAAAAAAAATTCAATTATGCATTTATTTTAGAGAAGACAAAAGGTCCTGCAATTGCTTGTAAACTTGCAAAAATAAGTAATGTTTATGGATTTGGTATCGGTTCTCAAAAATATTTTGTTCATAAATCATTTGCTTTAACCAAAAGCGATTTGAAATACAATTATACAGTACAGTCAACAAAATTTTTAAAAAAGTTCAATATTGAAGTTAATTTTGAAGATAATTTTTTATTTTTAGATCGAAAAGACAAAAATAATTTTGAAAATCAATATCTTAATTTACCTAAACCTTGGGCATGTTTTGCCGTAGACTCAACAGAAGTAAATAGAATTTGGCCACAAAAAAATTTTGCTGAATTATCTAACAATCTTTTTGAAAAGAATTTGGCTAAAACTATTTTTGTTATAAATTATGAAAATCATAAAAAATATTTTGAGGAAATAACTAAAAATTCCAAATATCAAAATCAACTTGTAAATTGTAAATCATTAAATAGATCTCAAATTATTCACTTAATTAATATGTGCGAATATTTTGTTGGAATTGACTCTGGACCTTCGTGTGTTGCTGGAGCCTTAAATAAAAAAACTTTTTGTATAATTGGTCCTACAGATGTGACACTTCCTAGATTTAAATCTATGAAAAAAATTATAAGTGATATTTATGATAAAAGAAGAGAAGTCGGCATTAAAAGATGTGGAGATAATTTTGCTAAGGACGATTCAGAGGTAAAAACTATAAGTGTTTACAAGGTTTTTGATACAATTGTAAAAAATTTGTGATAAAATAATCATTAATAAAACTTAAAAAAATCAAAATATGTCTCAATCAGAAAACAATTATCAAGCAGATTCTATCAAAGTTTTGAAAGGTCTTGAAGCGGTCAGAAAAAGACCAGGAATGTATATCGGTGATACAGATGATGGAACTGGCCTTCATCATATGGTTTATGAAGTTGTAGATAACTCTATTGATGAAGCATTGGCAGGTCACTGTAAAAATATTAATGTTAGAATTAATACAGATGGAACAGTAACCGTAAGTGATGATGGTAGAGGAATACCTGTAGATATTCACAAAACTGAAAAAAAATCAGCAGCTGAAGTTATTATGACCCAACTTCATGCTGGAGGAAAATTTGACCACGATTCTTATAAAGTTTCAGGAGGATTACATGGTGTTGGTGTTTCAGTTGTAAACGCACTATCTAAAAAATTGTTACTAGAGATTAATAGAGATAAAAAAAAGTATTTAATAGAGTTTGAAAATGGTGAGGCAAAGGCACCCTTAAAAGTAATTGGAAAATCAAAGCAATCTGGTACTCAAATTACTTTTTTACCATCTACAGAAATTTTTTCTTCAATTAAATTTAGTGCTAATATTTTAATTAAAAGAATGAGAGAGTTGGCCTTTCTAAACAAAGGGATTAAAATTGTTTTTACTGATGCCAGTCTAAAAAAAGAAAAAATATCTGAATTTAAGTTTGACGGAGGTGTAATAGAGTTTGTCGATTTTTTAGATGAGAAAAGAGAAAAGCTACAAAATAAAAATGGAAATGATTTATTTAGAAAACCTATTTATATCGAAGGAAAAAAAAATAATATTGAAATAGAATGTTCATTAAAGTGGAATGCTGGTTATGGTGAAGAAATTTTTCCATATACAAATAATATTTATCAAAAAGATGGTGGTACACATTTATTGGGGTTTAGAAGTGCATTAACACGAGTCGTAAATAAATATGCTAATGAACATAATTTGTTAAAAAAAAATAAATTAGCAATTTCTGGAGATGATATAAAAGAAGGTCTTACATGTGTTCTATCAACTAAAATTCCTGACCCAAAATTTTCATCACAAACTAAAGATAAGCTGGTCTCTTCTGAAGTGAGAATGATAGTAGAAACAGTAGTTAACGAAAAATTATCAACATGGTTTGATCAAAATCCAACTGTTGCAAAAATAATTTTAGCCAAAATCATTCAAGCAGCTATGGCAAGAGATGTTGCTAGAAAAGCAAGAGAAAATGTAAGAAGAAAAGGAGCTCTTGAATTAAGTGGTCTTCCTGGAAAATTAGCAGATTGCCAAATTGGAAAGCAAGAAGGAACAGAATTGTTTATTGTTGAGGGTGATTCAGCTGGAGGTTCAGCAAAACAAGGAAGAAATAGATCAAATCAAGCTGTTTTACCTCTTAGAGGAAAGATTTTGAATACTTATGTTGAAGATTTGACAGTTAAAAAAAATGGCAATGGAAATGGATCAGATAAAAGGACTAAGGCTTTGTCAAAAATGATATCTTCAAACGAGATAGTGACATTAATCAATGCATTGGGCTTAGATCCCAAAGCAGAGGAGATAGATTTAAAAGATTTAAGATACGGTAAAATAATAATTATGACAGATGCAGATGTTGATGGTTCGCATATTAGGGCTTTATTATTGACTTTTTTTAATAACGAACCATTTAATAAATTAATTGAAAATGGGCATATATATTTAGCTCAACCACCATTATTTAAAATAAATAAAGGAACCAAAGGTATATATATTAAAGATGAAAAAGATTTAGAAGATTATATTTTAAATAGTAACAAAGAAATTAAGAAAATAAAAAAAGGAACAAAAGAATTTACAAAAGCTTTAGATTTAGAAAAGTCCAAAATGAATATTCAAAGATTTAAAGGTTTAGGAGAAATGAATCCTGAGGAATTGTGGAGCACCACACTTGACCCGGAAACTAGAAATTTACTTCAAGTAGAATATTCAAAAGATCTTAAAAAAGACCAAAGTTTAATACATACACTTATGGGAAATGATGTTGCATTAAGAAAGGATTTTATTGTTTCAAATGCAATTAATGTTCAGAATCTCGATATATAAAAATGAAGTTTTTTGAAACTTCAAAACAATACTCTTTTAAAAAATCAACCTATGTAACTTTAAGGTGGATTGGGATTATTGGCCAATTTGGAGCTGTAAACTTTGTATATTTAATTTTAAATTTTAAATTTGATTTTCTATTGTCAAATTTAATAATCACACTGGGAATACTTAGTAATTTTTATTTAATTTATATTTATAAAAAAACTCAACTATCTGACAGATTGGCATTTATTTTTTTATTTATTGATATACTTCAACTGGGTGCTTTACTTTATTTAACTGGAGGCATTGTAAATCCATTTGTTATATTTCTACTAATACCAAGTGTATTTTCTTCTTCAAACTTAAGTTTCAAAACTAATTCATTATTAGTAGGGTTGACTGCTTTCTCAGTTTTATTTTTGACTTTTTATTCTAAAGATTTGCCTTCACCTTTAAGTGACCATTTTCATGTGAGCCCTTATTATTATTTTTCTATACCAATTGCATTAATAATTGCTTTAGTTTTTTTAAACTATTTTGCAATGACATTTGGATCACAATCACGTTTGAGAAAAGATGCTTTGTCAAAAATGGAGGAGGTAATGGCAAAAGAACATGAATTATTATCTTTAGGTGGTCAAGCAGCAGCAGCAGCACATTCACTAGGCACTCCGCTTTCAACAATTAAAATAATTACTCAAGATTTAGCTAAACAATTAGAGAATAATAAAGAATTTGAGAAAGACTTAGAGTTATTAAATAGTCAGGTTGAAAGGTGTAATGAAATTTTAAAAAGATTAAGCCTTAATCCAGTTGAAGAAGACGATTTTATAGATAAGGATATAACTATACGAGAATATCTATTAGAGATAATTGCTTCCTTTAAAGAAATAAGTAAAAAAAATTTTATATTTAATTTTGATCAGGACTCAAACCCAAAAAAAATAAGTAAATCCATTGAGATAGTATATGGATTAAGAAATTTTATAGGTAATGCCAATAAGTTCTCAAAAGAAAAAATTTTTATAAATTTGAAAAGTGATAGTGAAATGACAGAAATAACAATAGAAGATGATGGAGATGGCTATCCTAGAGATATTATATCTAAAATTGGTGAACCCTACTTAAAGGCTAGTAACCCTGAGGATAAATCAAAAACAGGTTTAGGACTTGGATTATTTATTGGAAAGACTTTATTAGAAAAAAAACTTTGCTTCATTAAATTTTAGAAACTCTAAAACTAGAAGTGGAGCAGAGGTTTTAATTCATTGGCAGAACTCAGACTTATTTAACATCTAATGGTATTTTTTTTTGTTTCAAAAAGAGAACTTAATTGTGAAATCATAACATCTCCTAACTCATTAACATCAGTAATCTTAATCGCTTTATCATAATATCTAGAAACATCATGACCAATCCCTATTGCGAGGACCTCAATATCTGATTTATTTTCAATATATTTGACTATTTTTTTTAAATGTTTTTCAAGGAAATCACCAGAATTTACAGAAAGAGTTGAGTCATCAACAGGAGCTCCATCAGAAATAACCATTAAAATTTTTCTCTCTTCTTTTCTCTTTTTTATTCTACTGTAAGCCCAAGATATTGCTTCCCCATCAATATTTTCTTTTAGTAGACCTTCTTTAAGCATAAGCCCTAAGTTATTTTTTGCTTGTCTCCAGTGAGTATCTGCACCTTTATAAATTATATGTCTTAAATCATTTAATCTCCCAGGAGTTTTTGGTTTTGAGCTTTTAGCCCATAATTCTCTTGACTGCCCACCTTTCCAGTTTTTAGTTGTAAAACCTAAAATTTCGACTTTAACAGAACATCTCTCAAGAGTTCTGGATAAAATATCTGCACAAATTGCAGCAATCGTAATAGGTCTTCCTCTCATCGATCCTGAGTTATCAATTAACAAAGTAACAACAGTATCTTTAAAATCTAAATCTTTTTCTTTTTTAAATGACAAAGAATTGTAAGGATCCATTATTATTCTAGGAAGTTTTGAACTATCAAGCAATCCTTCTTCTAAATCAAATTCCCATGCTCTATTTTGTTTTGCAAGTAACTGTCTTTGAAGTTTATTTGCTAGTTTTGTGATGACATCTTGAAAACCTATTAATTGTTGGTCTAAACTTTTTCTTAATTTAGTTGCTTCATCTGCATTTTCTAAATTTTCTGCTTTTATAATTTCATCAAATTGGGTGGTAAAGATTTTATAATCAAGATTAAAATTATCGATATTTTTTTTTAAAATTTGCTCTGTACTTTGTTCATCTGACTCTATTTCTGATAGTTGTTCATCTAAATTAAATTCATCAACATCGTAATCTGTATCCAAAGTTGCTTGGGTTTCCTGATCCTTATTTTCGTCTTTGTTATCCTCATTGTCATTATTCTGATTGTCATTTGAAGGATTGTCTTGCCCTTGATCTTGATTTTCTTCATTTGTTTGGTCTTCCTCACTTTGAAAAATATCCATTTCCTCCAAAATCTTAGAAAAACGAGAGCTATAAGTATTCTGATCTTCAAGATTGTCTAATAAAAATTCTTTATGTTTTTCTATAGATTTTTCAAAGTCTCTCTCCCAAAAATTCAGCATTTTTGTGGTTAATGGATTGAGTTTAACTTTATGAAAATTTTTAAGCATGTAAAGTTCAAATGCTTCAGAAACAGTAACGTCTTCTTTAGTTTTCAGTTGATCTCTGCGCTTTTGACTAATTATTTGTGAATAATTTTCATGAAAATTTTTTTCAATTCCTTTTAACATTTGACCACCCAACGCCTCATATCTTATTTTTTCTGCGATGTTATAAAGTGATCTAGAGGAATTATTTCCTGGTAAATTTTTTTTATAAATAGCATCATTAGAAAATTTTTTTTTTAAAGCAGAAGAGTCTGTTTCTGCTCTTAATCTTATAAAATCATTTGGACCATTTATGTTATCAACTTCTATAGAACTTGTATCTTTAGATTTATTTTTCTCAGATCCTTTTTTATTTAAATCAAAGTCGTCAGATATTACTTTTGCAGTTGAAGTTAATGCAATTCTAAATTTTTCTTTTAAATTGCTTTCTCTAGAACTCATTTAAATTTGAATATTTATCAGCGATTCAGGCAATTCTTCACCAAAACATCTTTGATAATATTCTGCGATAGTATTTTTCTCTATATCATCACATTTATTTAGAAAGGTTACTCTAAAAGCATAACCAATATCTTTAAAGATCTCTGAATTTTCTGCCCAGTGCATGACAGTCCTTGGACTCATAACTGTTGAAATATCACCTGCAATAAATCCTTTACGTGTCAAAGAAGCTACTTTGATCATGTTAGAAACAACTTCTTTCCCTTTTGAATTGTTTAAATTTTTGTTTTTAGCTAAAACAATATCCATTTCTCTATCAAGACTAAGATAATTTAGTGTGGTTACTATATTCCATCTATCCATTTGGCCTTGGTTTATTTGTTGAGTACCGTGGTAAAGACCACTTGTGTCTCCTAAGCCTACGGTATTTGATGTTGCGAATAATCTAAAAAATTTATTTTGCTTTATTACTTTATTTTTATCTAACAATGTAAAATTACCTTCAGCCTCTAAAACTCGCTGAATTACAAACATAACATCTGGTCTTCCTGCATCATATTCATCAAATACTAGAGCGACTGGATTTTGGATAGACCACGGTAAAATTCCCTCATTAAATTGAGTGACTTGCTTACCTTCTTTTAAAACTATCGCATCTTTTCCGATTAAATCTATTCGGCTAACATGGCTATCTAGGTTTACACGAATACATGGCCAGTTTAGTCTAGCAGCTATTTGTTCAATATGTGTAGATTTACCTGTACCATGATATCCTTGAACTAAAACTCTTTTGTTAAAAGAAAACCCTGAAATGATTGCTAGTGTAGTGTCTCTGTCAAACTTATAACTTTTATCAATTTCAGGAACATAGTCGTTTTTTTTTGAAAATGCTTCTACTTCCATCTCTGAGTCTATTCCAAATGTTTGCTTCAAAGAAACTTTAATGTCTGGTTTTATATCAAGATTTGGTGTCAATTTTATCTCTATAAGTATTTTTAAGCTGGGTATAAGCTAAAGTTATTAATTTAAGTTTTTCCTCGTATTTTTTATTTCCAGAATTCATATCAGGGTGGAATTTTTTCACAAGAACTTTGAATTTATCCTGTATTTTCTTCCACTTTAGGCCTACGGAAATACCAAGAATACCAAACGCTTTGATATCTTTGTGGTTAAATTTAAATTGACGCATATGATCATAATCACCATTTATTTTATCTTTATCTAACTCATCTTTTAAAGTTGTATTCCAAAGAACTTTAAAAAAATTATCTGAAGAGCTAAAACTCTGAGTAGGCTTGTGCCATATCATGTCAGACTTCAAAAAATCCATTACTTGGCCATCATTCATACCTGAAAAGTAATTCCAATTTTTATTGAATTCTTTTACATGCTCAAGACATAACATTCTAAATTTTTTACTATTATCTTTTTCAACTGGTGCTTTATATTCACCAATTTCATTACAATTATTCCAGTCACAAATATTTTTCATGATATAATAAATTATACTTATGGATATAAATGACTTAATTGCAATTGTAAAAAAAAAATTACAAAATCAGATAAATATTGAAGAGATTCAAATTGAGGACAAATCTTTTCTTCATAAAAATCATGCCGGTAATCAGGAAGGTAAATTCCATTTGAAAATAAGTTTAATCTCAAGTGAACTTAAGACCATGACTAAGATAGAAAGCAACAAGAAAATTTACAAAATTCTAGATAAGGAGATGAAAGAATCTATTCATTCAATACGAATCTTAATTTCGTAAATAAATTTTTAAAAATAAGCCTATTTTTTTTTTAGGATACTCTTTATTAATTACTGGAGTACCAATTTTTTTGAGTAAGACCAAATTAATATTGTTTGATATATTTTTCTTATCTTTTGCCATAAAGCTTAAAATTTTGTTTACATCTTTTGGACTGAAAAATTTACTTACAGAAGATGGTAAATCAGAATTATCGATATGATCTATGATGGAATAATACTCTACTTTATTCATCAATTTTGTCTTAAGACTAAAATTTAGTGCAGTTTTCATTCCAAGTATTACAGCTTCTCCATGATTTAATTTTTTGCTAAATCCTAATGTTGCTTCATAAGCATGCGCAAACGAATGACCAAAGTTTAAAATTTTTCTTAAGCCCTTTTCTTTTTCGTCTTTTTGAACTACAGCTTTTTTAATTTTACAACTTTCATGAACAGCCTTTTCAAGGAACGGAGAAGTAAGGTTTAAAATTTTGTTTTTATGGTTGTTTAAAAAATTATAAAATTTTTTATTCCCAATAATTGAATGTTTTAAAATTTCTCCATATCCACAAACTATCTCTCTCTTAGGTAATGTTTTTAAAAATTCAGTATCAGAAATAACAAGATTGGGCTGGTAAAAACTCCCAACTAGATTTTTACCATACTTAGTATTTAAACCAGTCTTACCACCAATTGATGAGTCAACTTGAGACAAAAGAGTAGTTGGTATGTTTATAAACTTAAGCCCTCTCTTGAAAAGACTTGCAGCAAAACCACTTATATCTCCTGTAATTCCTCCTCCAATGGATATCAAACAGTCATCTCTTGAAAAATTTTTATTTAACAAAATTTCTAAAATCTTATTAGCACTATTCATATTCTTGTTTAATTCATTGGCTTTAAAATAATGGACATAACTCATTTTATTTTTCAAAGATTTTTTAATTATTGAAACAAATTTTTTAGGAACATTACTATCTACAACTAAAAGACATCTATTAAATTTAATTGAGTTAGATTTTGTAATTTGAGAAATATTCGCAGATATTTTTTTTCCAATATAGATGGGATACTTCTGTGTCTTTGTTATTATATTTAATTTAATTTGACTCATAAATTTTAATTATTTTATTAACTACTTCATTTTTAGTTAAGTTATCACATTTAATCTCAAATAAAGCTTGTGCATAGACGTTAGAGCGTTTTTGAATTAAATCAATTATTTGATTATCTGATGAGTTTATCGCAAGAGGTCTTTTTTTACTATTTTTTATTCTACCTAACAAAATATTATTATTCCAGTTTAACCAAAACGATATATGACTTTTTAAAACCTCTTTTCTAATATTTTCATTCATGAAAGCTCCACCACCAAGAGAAATCACAGAGGAGTGGAGTTTTAAATTTTTTAGCGTTACTTTCTCTTCAACTTTTCTAAAAAAATCTTCACCTTTTTCCTCAAACATTTTGCTTATGGTTGTGCCCACTTTATTTTCAATCTCATTATCTACATCTATAAAATTTAATTTTAGTTTTTTTGCGACCAGCATGCCTATAGAACTCTTTCCAGATCCCATCATTCCTAAAAACACAAGATTTTCTTTTGATTTCATAAGTTTCTTTATTGAAAAAACACAAATATGTCTTAATTTGAAATTATCTAAAGTTATATGCAATTTACTAAAAACACAAGTTCAGGCAAAGCTAGTATTACAGGAATCGTAATTAAATTAACACTTGGATTTATTGTAGTTATAGGAATTGTATTTTTTATAAACTCATTAGATTTCCCTGCACCTAAAAAAGAAATAGAAAAAATAATTCCAAATGAAAATTTTAAAATTGTTAAATAAGAAATATTTTTCAATTTTAATATTTTATTTATTATCAGCTACAAATACATTCGGAGAAGATAAACCAGTTGATATCTGGAATTTAGAAAAAAAAGAAACGGATATTGTTGTAGAAACCAATATTTCTGATCAAAATCAAAACAATAGCTCTGGAAGCAGTATTTATAACATGCAATCAAACAAGAAAATTGATCCAATTAAACTAGACCAAGATTTTGCGTCGAAAGAAATTAAAATTGTGGGATTATATGATCCAGCCGAATATGGACTAAGTATCGATATGTGGTCAAATTCTGATGGTTCTAAATTAAAAAGTCTTTTTGAAAACATTAATAAATATAATCTTTCACAAGATGCTTCAGAAATAATGAATATTTCCATGTTAACCAATGCTTACTATCCAAATCAAAATATAAGTGAGCAAGAGTTTTTGAATTTTAAATCTGATTGGTTAATTAAAAACTCTAATCTAGAACTAATTGAAGAATATTTGATAAAAAATCAGACTATTAACTTGCACCCTGAGCTAACTAGATTTTTAGTAGACAGTTATTTATCTGACTCAAACATAAAAAAATCCTGTGAAATTTTTTCTAATATTACTAAACCAATTGAGAATGAATATTTGTCCAAGTTCAATTTATATTGTTTAGTCAATTATGGTAAAAATGAAGAGGCTCAATTAATTTTAGATTTGAAAAAAGAACTTGGTTTTCAAGATGATTACTATGAAAATAAAATAAGTTACTTATTCGGATATGTAGAGGAAGCAGATAAAACAATTTCTGAAAACTCTATTTTGGATTTTCATTTAGCACATAGAACTGATCCTGAATTTTCATTTGAGCCAAATGTGGATACTCCAAAATTTATTTGGCAATACTTATCTGCATCAAATCTTCTCTTTAATATTAAAGATTTAGAAATTACTGATATAGATAAAATTTCTATTATTGAAAAAGCAGTTCATGATAAAAATTATTCAGAAAAAGATTTATTTGAATTTTATAAAAAGTTTCAATTTAATATTAGTCAATTCTTAAACGCACAGGAAGCTTATAAATCCTTGTCACCTATAGAAGGGAGAGCACTCTTATACCAACGAACACTTTTAACAGAGGAGCCAAATTTAAAGTTAGAGTTGATGAAAACATTAAAAGATGTATTTAATAAGGATGAAATTGGCAATGCTTTTGATGAAGAATTAAAAAGTTTTTTAGATCAAATTTCAGAAGATGATGTACCTTCAAATTATACAACTTTTTATAATAGCCATTCTAAAACTGAGAAAGTAAGAGATAAAAAAATTAAATTTAACAATAAAGTTTTGCATCAATCTAAATTAGTGAATTATTTTAACGGGGACTACGCTAAATCCCAAATCGAGCAAGATCTTGAAAAGTTTCTAAAGAAAATCAAAAAAGATAAAAAATATTTTTTATCCAAAAAAGATATTATTTTCTTAGAAGCATTGAAATCTGATGGAATACAAATCTCAAAAAAGTATGATAGCTTATATGAGATTAAAGAGTCAGAAATGCCTGCAGATATTCAGTTTATGATTGAAAACAATGAAATTGGCGCTGCATTGCTAAGAGTAATTGAAGTCATTGGTCCAGAAAAAATTGAGAATCTAGATGAAGATACAGTTTATTTTATTATCAATACACTCAATCAGTTAAATGTTGATTTGATTAGAAATAAACTTTTGTTAAAAGTTCTACCTTTAAAAGTATAAAATTTATAATAAAATAAATTAAAACATGGCTACAAGAACTATAATTACTGAACCCAATAAACTGCTGAGACAAGTTTCAAAACCAGTAAGTAAAGTTGGAAAGGAAGAGCAGAAATTAATGAAAGACATGTTGGAGACTATGTATGCTGCCAACGGAATTGGTCTTGCTGCAATACAAGTTGGAATACCAAAAAGGATTATAGTCATGGATATTTGCAAAGAAGAAAATAAAAAAGAGCCAAGATATTTTGTAAATCCTATAATTAAAAATAAAGACCCTTTAAAAGCAACTTATGAAGAAGGATGCCTTTCGGTTCCAAACCAATTTGCAGATATAGATAGACCAAGTAAATGTGAAGTAGAGTATTTAGATTATAATGGACAAAAACAATTATTAAAGGCTGAAGGTTTACTTGCTACATGCATTCAACATGAAATGGATCACCTAGAGGGCATATTATTTATCGATTATCTCTCAAAATTAAAAAGATCCATGATAATTAAAAAATTATCAAAATTAAAATCAAGTACAGCTGAAGTTTAATTCATGGCCAAGAAAATTATTTTTATGGGTACACCCATGTTTGCTGTACCAATTTTAAAATCTCTTTATCAAAATGGATATCCTTTGACATGCATTTATACTCAACCTCCACAAAAATCACATCGTGGACAAAAAATTAACAAATCTCCTATTCAAGGAATTTCTGAAACTTTAAATTTAGAGTACAGGGCACCATCAAATTTAAAAGAAAATAAAGAAGAATATGAATTTTTTAAATCACTAGATGCAGATCTAGCAATTGTTGTAGCCTATGGACAAATTATACCTAAAGAATTTTTAAGTTTAACAAAAAAAGGATTTATAAATATACATGCATCTATCCTACCCTATTGGAGAGGAGCAGCACCTATACAAAGAGCTATAATGAATTTAGATAAAGAAACTGGGGTCAGTATTATGAAAATAGAAGAAAAATTAGACACAGGTCCAGTTTGCAATACCTATAAGATCAATATGGAGAATAATTTTAATTCTATTGAAATGGCTGAAAAGTTATCTTTTATTGCTGCAGAAAAAATTTTAGATAATATTGATGACATAATTGAAGACAAAGCAACTTTTGTGGCTCAAGATCATTCTAAAGCAACTTATGCTCCAAAAATTCAAAAGACTGAAGGTTTGATTGATTGGACGAGTAATGCAGAAAATATTATAGGGAAAATAAATGGTTTATATCCTGTCCCAGGTGCTTTTTTTATATCAAGTGGTGAGAGATATAAAATTTTAAAAGCAGAAATAAGCAATGGGATTGGAAATCCGGGACAGGTTCTTAATGATTATTTAGAAATTGCTTGTGGAGATAAGCAATCAATTAAAATCACGGAGATACAAAGACAAGGAAAAAGGCCCCAAAATATTGGTGAATTTATGCTTGGTTCAAGAATTAGAAAAGGCCATCAGATTTAAATGGCGAGGTATCAAGTTCTTATTGAATATGTTGGAACAAGTTTTAGAGGCTGGCAGATTCAAAAAAAAGGCTCTACTATTCAAGGATTAATTCAACAACATTTATCAAAACTTTTAAAAGAAAAAATAATTCTAAATGGATCTGGCAGAACAGATGCAGGTGTACATGCTAACGCTCAGTCAGCTCACTTTGATTCTCAAAAAAAAATTTTAGATTTAACAAAATTTTTAAAATCAATTAATCATTTTCTTAATGAAAAGGGTATAGCAATTACTCAAATTAAAAAAAGAAGTGAAAAATTTCATTCACGATTTTCTGCTAAACAAAGAATTTATAGATATATAATTTTTAACCAAATAAGTGCTCCTGTAATTGAAAATGGAAGAGGGTGGCATGTGAGAAAAATACTAGATGTTGATTTAATGAAAAAAGGGGCAAAAAAATTATTGGGGACAAATGACTATTCAACGTTTAGATCATCAAGTTGTCACGCTAAAAGTCCAATTAGAACAATAAAATCAATTAAAATAAGAGTATTAAAAAATAAAATTGAAATAGAATTTAAATCACAATCATTTTTACAACAGCAAGTAAGATCGATGGTAGGTTGTCTAAAATATTTGGGTGAGAAGAAATGGGATCTAAAAACTTTTGACAAAGTATTTAAATCTAAAAAAAGAGTACTGTGTGCTCCACCAGCACCACCTGAAGGGCTTTTTTTATATAGAGTTGTTTATTAATTTTTTCTTATTACTCATTGTAAACTTTTTATTTATTCTCCATCTAGATTCAGCTCTTACTATATAGCCACAACAGTTTTTAGATTTGCATTTGCATGGAAATTGTTTGTAATTTTCATCGTAACCAAATCCGTAATCACAAGTAAATTCTTCACCTTTTTTAATATCTCTAATTGCTTTAACCCAAATTTTTAGTCCTTTACCATCATAGTCGCAATTGTTATCACATGAATGATTGATTAAGCCTGCAGTATTCCATGGAAAATCTCCATCAAGATCGTATCTTTTATTTATAGTAAATAAATAAATGGGTTTACCATTATCATATTTATCAGACTCTTCAGTTTGTTTTTTTGTGATTAATTTACCAATGTAATCAATTACCTTAGTTCCAGCTTTAATATCTTTTGTTGCGTAAAGTCCTCTTCCTTTTTTATCTATATCTGACTTTTTAATTCTGTATAGTTTCATTTAGATCGTGTTTAGATAGTTATATTAAATTATCAATTAAATTCTATGAGAGCATCAACATGTCTTTTGGTGCTTTCTTGCAAAGCTCTAAGATCATATCCACCCTCAAGTATTGATACAACATTTCCATTACAAAATGATTTTGAGATCTCTAATGTTCTTTTAGTAATTTTATAAAAATCTTCAGAACTAAGCTGTAGTTGGGCCAAAGGATCATCAATGTGTGCGTCAAAACCTGCAGAAAACAACAAGAATTCAGGCTTGAACTCTCTCACTTTATTTAAGACATTTTCGTAAGCGTTTAAATATTTTTCTGCAGATGTTCCAGCTTCAAGGGGGATATTTAATACGTTATTAAAATCACCTTTTTCTTTTTCAGAGCCAGATCCTGGATAATAAGGGTATTGATGAGTAGAAATAAATAAAACTTTTTCGTTATCATAAAAAATATTTTGGGTACCGTTTCCGTGGTGAACATCAAAATCAATAATTGCGATTTTGTTATATTTGTACTTTTCAATTAAGTAATTTGCCCCAACAGCAACATTATTATAGATACAAAAACCCATTGCCTTCTCTTTTTCTGCATGGTGTCCTGGAGGTCTTACTGCACAAAATGCATTTTTAAATTCATTTTTCTGTACGCCATCAATTGCAGTTATAATTGAACCTACAGCATCCTTAGAGGCATCTTTGCTACCAGGAGAAACTACGGTGTCTCCATCAAGAAAATTATATCCTTTTTTTGGAAAAGATTTATCAACTTGATCTATATAATTTGAGGTATGAGTTTTAATCAAAAAAGAATTCTCAAATTTATTTGGTTTTTTCCAAATTAGGTTTTTATTGTCTAATTTTTTAAAATTATCTATTACAGCAGTAACTCTATCAATTTTTTCAGGATGTCCATCCCCGGTATTATGATTTTGATATGTATCTGATGTAATTAACCCTGTTTTCACTTAAAATAATTTTTCAATATATTTGAATAAATTAAGGTCAATTTTTTTAGATCTGATAATGAAACTGCCTCATCTACCTTATGCATCGTTTTACCAACCAACCCAAATTCTAAACAAGGTGCAATTTTCCTTATAAATCTTGCATCTGAGGTTCCTCCTGTTGTTGAAAGCTTAGGTTTAATTTTTGTAATTTTCCTAATTACATCTTGTATCATAAAAGTTGTTTTATTAGGATTTGTTAAAAAAGCTTCTCCAGATACACTGTATTCAATTTTATATTTAGATTTATTTTTAGCTGATACTTTTTTAATAACTTTATTTATCTTCTTCTTAAGTGAGGAAGAGGAATGTTTATTATTAAATCTTATATTAAATGTAGCTGTTGCAACCCCTGGAATTACATTATCAGCGGTGTTATTAATATTTATTTTCGTTATTTCCAAGTTAGTTGGTTGAAAATCTTTAGTTCCTTGATCAAATTTGATATCTTTTATTAATTTAAGTATTTGCACAAGTGCTGTTGAAGGATTATTTGCTCGATGAGGATATGCTACGTGACCTTGCACTCCAGTGATAGTTAGTCTACCGTTCATACTTCCTCTTCGCCCAATTTTAATCATCTCACCTAATTTACTTGGGTTAGTTGGCTCACCTACTAAACAAAAATCAATTTTCTCTTTTCTTTTTTTTAAATACTCCACAACCTTTTTAGTACCATTAATAGCAGCACCTTCTTCGTCCCCAGTAATCAAAAGACTAATTGAGCCACTAAAATTAGAGTAATTTTCAATAAAATTACTTATTGCTGAAACGAAAGCTGCTATAGAGCTTTTCATATCATTTGCACCTCTTCCAATTAAATGTCCTTTTTTAATTGAGGGTTTAAATGGATTAACAGTCCAGTCTTTTAGATTTCCAGCAGGAACCACATCTAAATGACCAGCATAGCAAAAGTTAGGACTTTTATTACCAAGCCTTGCATAAAGATTTTTTACTGGTTTGCTGTTATTTTCTCTAAACTCAAGTACTTTAGTTTTAAAACCAAGTTGTTTTAGTTTTTTTTCTAAAAAACTCATTATTCCTGCATCAACAGGAGTTACCGATGGAAACCTAATTAGCTCTTTAGCTAATTGAAGTTCGTTGATTTTTTGCATTTTTATTCTCTCAAAAGATCGTTTACTGATGTTTTTGATCTAGTTTTTTCATCAACCTGTTTAATAATTACTGCACAATAAAGTGATGGCGCTGCTGGATTATTCTTATCAGGTAAAGAACCGGGTACAACAACTGAATAAGGTGGAATTTTTCCATAAGTAATTTCACCAGTTTTTCTATCAACTATTTTTGTTGATTGACCGATATACATTCCCATACTTAATACAGATCCTTCTCCAACTATTACACCTTCAACAACCTCTGACATAGCACCAAGAAAAACATTATCCTCAATTATTGTGGGTAATGCTTGAGCAGGCTCTAATACACCTCCAACACCTGAACCAGCTGAGATATGACAATTTTTTCCAATTTGACTACAACTCCCAGCTCTTGCAAAAGTGTCAATCATAGTGCCTTCATCTATGTACGCACCAATATTAACATAGCATGGCATCAATACTGCATTTTTACCAACGTAAGATCCTTTTCTTACTGGTGAATTTGGTACCATTCTAAAACCAGCATTTTCATGATCTTCTTTACTCCATCCCGCTGTTTTTCCTTTTAAAAGATGAGCTTTGTCATACCAACTACTATATGGACCATTTAAATTTTCCATAGGGTACATTCTAAAACTTAACATGATTGCTTTTTTAAGATATTGATGAGTTGCCCACTCTCCATTAATTTTTTCAGCAACTCTGACTTTACCACTATCTAAATCGTCAATAATTTGATTTACAGTATTCTTTAAATTTTCATCTGAACTTGGGGTTATTTGATCTCTTTTTTCCCATGCTTCGTTAATAATATTTTCTATACTCATAATTTTTATGTGTTTTTTAATAACCTTATTTCTTTTAAAAATAAAGAAAGATTTTCTATTTTATAATCAATGTATTCTTTATCTGACTCTTTTTTACCCCAGTATTCGTCATTGATTAACCACGCAGTCGCTGTTCCTCTTTCTTTTCCAATGGATAAATTTTTTGCAATATCTTCAATATAAAGTGTTTCTTTTGGATCTATTTTGAATTTTTCTAACATCAGATCAAAAGTTTTTGCTGCGGGCTTAGGATTATATTTGGCGTCTACTATGTCAAAAACATTCTCAAATTGATCATCAATTCCAAGTGATGTGGTTATGTTTTTAACATGTTCTTTACTTCCATTAGTAAAAACAAATTTTCTTAAATTTGAGCTTTCAAGCTCATTTCTCAAAGGTTTATCTTTCTCTAAGAAAGATAAATCAATATCATGGACATAATCTAAAAACTCTTTTGGTGGGATATTATGATGTATCATTAAACCATTAAGACTTGTGTCATATTTATGAAAATAACTTCTCTGCAATTCTTTAGCCACTTTCAAATCCAAATTTAATTTTTTAGATATATATTCAGTCATTTTTTTACTTACCTGACCGAAAACTGCTTCTAGATCTTGATATAAAACTCCATCACAATCAAAAAGTATATTTTTAATATTCTTCAATTTTATCATTTTCTAATTAATGTACCGGCACCTTTATCAGAGAATATTTCCCATAAACATGAATGTTTTTTTGTACCATTAATTATACCAACTGCAGTTACTCCGTTATTTACAGCATCTAAACACGCATTAATTTTAGGTATCATGCCTTCAGTTATAGTCTCATTTTTAATCATTTCTAAAATTTCTTTGGAAGATATTTCTTCTATTAGTTTTTTTTCTTTATTTAGGACACCATCAACATTTGTCATTAATAATAATCTCCTAGCTTTTAAAGATTTAGCTATAGCCATAGCAGCTGTGTCACCGTTAACATTATAGGTTTGGTTATTTTTGTCTAAGCCTAATGGTGATACAATTGGTACTTTATTTTGTTTTAGAATATTCAATATTGTATCGTTGTTTATTTTAGTTGGTATACCTACAAAACCTAGCTCTTTGGCTTCAGGTATTACTTCAACAATGTTATTATTCTTTGTGTGTATTGAAACACCCTCAGAGCCTTTTTTATTTAAATTCTGCACAATATCATCATTAAAGTCAATTAATACAGACTCTACTATATTTATAATACTTTTATCAGTAACTCTTAAACCTCTAATAAATTTTGATTGAATATTAGATTTTTCTAATTCTCTTTTAATTCTTGGTCCACCACCATGAACAACTACTGTCGAAAGACCTAACTTATTTAAAATAAATAAATCTGTTATAAAATTGTTAAATACATTTCTATCAATTAAGACATTTCCACCATATTTAATTACAATTAAATCATTTTTATATTTTTCAATGTATTTATTTACTTCACTTAAGGGTGGCCCATCTTCAGGCAGTATATTTTTTAGATCCATGTGATGTTAACTATTTAAAATTATTAGGTTACAGTCTTAACTGTTGTACGCTTCATAATGAAAACTTGTTGTGCCATAGTTAAAATATTATTAACTGTCCAGTAAATTACCAATCCTGCTGGGAAAGGAGCTAATATTATTGTCAAAAAAAGGGGAAAAAACATGAATATTTTTGCCTGCATTGGATCTGTTGGTGCTGGATTAAGTTTCATCTGTACAAACATACTGATACCCATTGCTATTGGCCATGCTCCTATAATTAAAAATGATGGTACGTCATAAGGCAACAAACCAAATAGGTTAAACAATGATGTTGGATCTCTTTCTGATAAATCTTGAATCCAACCGTAGAATGGCATGTGTCTCATTTCGATAGTTACGAATAATACTTTGTATAAAGCAAAAAAAACTGGGATTTGAACTAGAATTGGTAAGCATCCTGACATTGGATTGACTTTTTCCTTTTTATATAGCGCCATCATTGCTTGCTGTAACTTCATCTTGTCATCTTTGTGAAGTTCTTTAAGTCTTGTCATTTCTGGAGTTAATGCCTTCATTTTTGCCATACTTCTAAATGAGAAATTTGCTAGAGGAAAAAATGCAAGTCTTATACAAATAGTAATTGCTATGATTGCTAAACCATAATTTCCAAGCAGTTTAAAGAAGTAGTCTATCCCAAAAAATAATGGTTTGGTGATAAAATATAAAAAACCCCAATCTATCGTTAGATCAAATTTATCTATTTTTAGTGACTCCGCATATCCATCAATAACATCTACTCTTTTAGCAGCTACTATTATCTGCATTTTATCTTCTATTGAAGAATTGCTATTTAATTCAAGTGGCTCAGTACCTACAAAGTTTACTCTAAATTTATTTTTATAATCGAATGTAGTTTTAAATTCTTTTCCTTTTGGAGGAATTAGTGATGTAATCCAGTATTTATCTCCAATACCAAGCCATCCTTTTTGAGCGTTTCTTGTGAATTTTTTTTCTTCAATATCATCGTAATCTTCCTCAATAAGCTCATCATCAAGTGTTGCAACCAAGCCCTCATGAAGTATATAAAAATTTGTTATCTCTGGCGCCTCATTTCTAATAATTTGGCCATAAGAATAAAAATCATATTTATTATTTGTAGAATTAATTACTCTCTGTTTGACTGTAAATAAGAACTTATCATCAATAGATATTTCTTTTTCAAAGGTAATTCCTTGATCATTAGCCCACGTTAATTTTATTGGAGATTGTGCAGTAAGTTTATTATTACCTGATACTGACCAAATAGAATTTGAATTAGGTATTTCTACATTTTTGTCGGTTGTGATAAATCCACTCTCTATTAAATATCCTTCTTTAGAATTTCTTGGTGCTAATAAGTTTACTTTTTCACTACTATTTAAAACTACATTGTATTCTTTAAAAGTAAGATCATCTATTGCAGCTCCCTTCAAAGATATTGATCCAATTATACTTTGGTTTTCAAACTGAATTCTTTCACTTTCACTCAATGCCTGTTCTCTTGAAATTTCTGTGACATTTTCTTTTTGATCAAGACTTGGTGCATCAGAATTTTGCTCAGTTTTATTTTTTTCAGCTAAATTTTCTTGAGTTACTGGTGGAGGAGCAAAAAATAAAGTGTAAAGAATAATTACCGCTGCTGATAAAGATATGGCTGCTATTATGTTTCTTGTTTCCATTATTTTTTAATCTTCATTACTTTTTTAACTGGATCAAATCCTTCACCACCACCTAAAAATTTAATAGGATGACAAGACAAAATTCTTTTAATACTCATAAAAAGTCCTTTGACAAAACCAAATTCCTTTAAGGCGTCAATACTGTATTCAGAACATGTAGGTAAATACCGACAAGAATGTCCAAATAAAGGACTAATTAAATATTTATAGCCTTTAATAAGTTTAATTAAAAGTTTGGTAGATATATTCATTATTTAATTTTTTCTAAGTCCTGAAATAGAGTTTCTTTTATATTTTTGTATTCATTATTTAGCATAGAAGACTTGGCTATAACAAGAAATGAATAGTTAAGGTTTATTGATATTTTCTTAACTGCATCATTCATTATATTTCTTAATCTTCTTTTAATTTTATTTCTTTTAACTGCATTTCCAATTTTTTTCTTTGTTACAAAGCTTATATTTATTTTTGTATTATCCTTGTTTATTAGCTTTCCAAAAAAAATTGTTACATATTTGTTAGATACTTTTCTTTGATTTAAAAGATTTTTAAATTCTTCGTTTTTTGAAAGAGCAACAATTTTGCTTTTCATTTATCTAAACAGAAACTGTTAGTGACTTTCTTCCTCTAGCTCTTCTTCTCGCTAAAAGTTTTTTACCACCTTTTGTTTTCATTTTTGATCTAAAACCATGTTTTCTGGCTCTTTTTACATTTGAGGGCTGGTAAGTTCTTTTCATAATAAGTGATTAATTTTTTATTAAATTTCGCCCTTTATAGTAATTAAATATATAAATAGCAAATAGAACATTTTATAAATAGCATTGTTATTAATGGAAAAATCAAACAAATTGAAATTATTTATCGGTTTAGTTTATTTCATACTTATTTGTTTATTTTTATATTTTTTCTTTTCTGAATTTAGCCTTCAAGAACTTACCTCATATGAGTTTATCAGAAATAATCGATCATATTTTTTTGAGTTAAAAAATTCCAACTTAATTCTAATTTTTTTTATTTTTTTGATTTTAACAATTTTATGGGTATTTCCGTTTTTAGGCTTTGGTTCCCCAGTAGCTTTGATGGGTGGTTTTATTTTTGGAAAATGGATAGGTACTATTGCTGTTGTACTTGGCTTAAGTATTGGTGCAACTTTCTTATACATGTTTGGAAATTTTTTTTTAAAAGAATTTATTAGGGAAAAGTTTTTAAAAAAATATCTAAACTTAGAAAGTAAATTTAAAAAGTCTGAGTTTATTTATTTACTTATGTATCGTTTTATAGGTGGAATACCGTGGCAGATTAGTTGTTTATTGCCAACTCTTTTTAATGTTAGGATAAGTAACTTCTTCTTTGCTACACTTATAGGTATTATTCCACAAATTTTTCTAGCAGTTTCTATTGGAAGTGGACTTGAAAAAATTATTGATAAAAACTCTGAAGTTCCTGGTATTACTGAAATTATCTTTTCACCAGATATTTATATTCCGCTTATAGCTTTTTTTAGTTTAATTTTAGTGACTATCTTTTTAAGGAAGATATTTTATAAAAATTAATGGTGCTCCCACCCTGTACTGACCAGGGAACTAGTCATTACCAATGACTTGTTATGCCATTTAACTACAGGAGCAAACAAACAATTTATATTTTGTGGATAATAATGCATTTTTTTCAAATTATTGCCTTAATTTTTTGACTAATATGATTTATATCTATTTAAAGAAATGTTATGGGAATTCATTACGATTATAAGTCAACCAAAGGAAATAAGCTTATGGAAAAGCAAGCTAAAAGAGAAAAAAAGCTTGCTGAAAAAAAAGCTAAACGTTTAGCAAAAGAAGGCCCAAAACAAGAAGAAACTAAAATAAAACCTTTAGATCCAAATAAACCGATATCTTTAGACTTCCTGACAAATCCAAATAAAGAATGAGTTCTAAAGATAAAAACGAGCGTTTAAGTCTTGCCTTAAGAAAAAATTTAAAAAAAAGAAAGATTTTTCAAAAAAAAACCAAGAAAAAAAATAAATAATGTCAGTTCTCTCAGATAAATGGATTAGAAAAATGTCTAAAGAACAAGATATGATTTCACCATTTGAGGAGAAGCAGGTAAGAGGCAAGAGCATCTCATATGGACTTTCATCTTTTGGTTACGATGCAAGAGTATCAGAAGAGTTTAAAATTTTTACTAACGTTAATTCTGAGATTGTTGATCCTAAAAACTTTAAACCTACAAATTTTGTGACCAAAAACGTTTCTGAGTGTATCATTCCACCAAACTCATTCGTTTTAGCCAGAACTGTAGAAAAGTTTAAAATTCCTAATGATGTCTTGGTAATTTGTTTAGGTAAATCAACATATGCAAGATGTGGAATAATTGTAAACGTAACTCCATTAGAGCCTGGCTGGGAAGGATATGTTACTCTTGAATTTTCAAACACAACACCATTACCTGCAAAAATTTATGCAAATGAAGGTGTGGCACAATTTATTTTCTTAAAAGGAAATGAAAAACCAGAAGTGACTTATGCAGATCGAGATGGAAAGTACATGGGACAAACTGGAGTAACATTACCTAAAGTTTAAATATGCAAAAACTAGAAGTCTTTGGAGCAAAGAAGCTCAAGGGACAAATAAATATTTCAGGTTCAAAAAACGCATCACTACCAATTTTGGCAGCAA
>CACLHJ010000012.1 GCA_902606645.1 uncultured Pelagibacteraceae bacterium
TTAGTTCCAGTAAAAGGAAGAGAGTTAAAAATCACATTTGATGATTGGATTTTTAAACAAGATGACCGTGTCGCAATTAATAGAGCTACAATGACAAAATTTGGTTTTAAAGTTGCAGAGCTGACTGTAGTATTTGTTAAAGATTAATTATTTCTTTTGATGTTTTGTCAGTCGACCTACTAAATTAAAATATAACTTGCTAGGCAGAAAACTTAAAATTTTAAGTGTAAGTGTAAGTGCTTTTGGAAAATGAATTTCAAAAGACTTTTTATTAACTAAACCATCATAGATTTGATCTGCAGCATATTCTGGTGACTTTAAGAAAGGCATTTTAAAATCATTTTTATCTGTCATAGGAGTTTTTATAAATCCAGGAGACACTAAACAAACACGTACGTTAGACCTTTTAAAATCAAAATATAGGCTTTCAGCTAGATTATTTAATGCAGATTTAGATGGACCATAGCCTGTAGAATTAGGAAGTCCCCTGTAACCAGCGATAGATGAAACTATAGTAATTACACCATTTTTTCTGTCTTTAAAGTGTTGTTCAACAGCTTTAATGGTATTTACAGTCCCAAAAAAATTAACTTTAAATACCTCTTCCATTTGCTCTACATCAATATCTTTTTCTTTTTTAGGGTTCCATGTCCCTGTTGAAAAAAAACAAATATCAATATCATTAAATTTATTTTTAATTTGATTGAAAACCTCAAAACAATTTTCTTTATGAGTAACATCTAAAGGAAAAGCTGTAATATTTTCATATTGATCACAAAGTTCATTTAATAACTCCACTCTTCTTGCAGAAACTGCAACATTCCATCCTTTGCTAGAAAATTTAACAGCTAGAGCCTTGCCGATACCTGTACTTCCGCCTGTGATCCATATTGTTTTTTTATTCATAGTTAATCGTATATATTACTAACATGTTTAAAAATAAATTTTTAACTTTTATGTCCTTTCTTCTAGTCACTTTTGGAGCTTCAGCTATTGGAAGCTTAGCAACAATTAATTATAAAGAGCCATGGTATTCATTATTGAATAAACCAGTCTTTAATCCTCCAGATTGGGTTTTTGGACCTGTGTGGACGATTTTGTATTTGATGATGACACTTGCAATATGGTTATTTTGGCACTCAAAAAGTAGAGATAAAAATACTGTTTATTTTTATTTAATTCATCTAGTTTTTAATACAACTTGGAGTGTAGTTTTCTTTGTTTTTCACAATATGGTTTTAGCTTTATTTGTATTAATTTTATTAATTGGATTGATAATTAATCTCATTTTAAGATTTAAACGTGTCAATGTAGTTAGTTCCTATTTAATGATTCCTTATTTACTTTGGTGTAGCTTTGCACTATTTCTCAATATTAATCTTATAATGATAAATTAATATGGATGATGTTGTAGTAATAGGTGGTGGAATTATTGGAGCAGCGACAGCCTATTTTCTATCCAAAGAGGGCAGAAAAGTAAAAGTGATCGAAAGAGATCCAACATATAAAACTGCGTCATTCCCGTTATCTTTAGGTGGATTTAGACGACAATTTTTTCAAAAAGAAAATATTTTATTAGGAAAATTTGCTAGAGAATTTATTAATCAAATACCACAATTATTAAAAACTGAAAAAAACCCAAACCCTACTGCTAGTATGGTAACAAATGGTTATTTATTAATGTTTGGACCTGAGCATGCTGAAGAACAATACCGAGCATTAGAAAATCATAAAAAGTGTGAAGCAGGAACAAAAAATATTAAAGGTTCAGAATTATCAGACATATTTCCATATATAAATAATGAGGGAATAGAAACAGCGACTTATACCGATAACCAAACTGAAGGTTGGATTGACCCTTTTCTTTTTCATACTGCTTTAAAAAGTAAAGCAATTGAGCTTGGAGCTGAATTCATTAAAGGAGAAATTAAAAACATTTCTGAAGTTAAGGCTAAAACTATTGTCTCTGCTGCAGGGTGTTGGACAAAAAAATTACTCGAAGATATTCCTGTAGTACCTCAGAAGCACACGGTATTTAGGGTTAAATGTCCAAAATATATCAAAGAAATGCCTCTAACAGGAGATCTAACAACAGGCGTTTATTGGAGACCAGAGGGTGGTGAATACCTAGCTGGATCACCTATTTCTGTGTTTGACGCTGATGATTTAGAACCAGCATGGAATGATTTTGAAGAATTAGTTTGGCCAGCTTTAGCAAAAAGAATTCCAGCTTTTGAAGAACTAAAATTAACAGGTGGATGGGCGGGATATTACGATTGTAATAAATTAGATAACAATGCAGTGGTTGGTAAGCATCCAAAATATGAAAATGTTTATATGGCATCTGGTTTCACTGGAAGAGGATTAATGCAAGCACCTGGTATTGGAAGAGCATTAACAGAGTTAATTACAACGGGATCTTACCAAACAATTGACATTAGTGACTTTTCTGTCGAAAGAGTGTTAGGCAATAGCGCAAGGCCAGAACCATACGTATTGTAATTTTAAGTCCCACAAAAAGTTTGATACTTTTCTTTTGATGCCGGAGCAGGTGTTTGAAATTCTGAAATATCAACTTTAGGTTCATAAGGCTTATCTATCACTGACAATAATATATTAAGGCTTTTATAATTATTTTTCTCTGCATCAGATAAAGTCTCTTCTACTTTATGATTTCTAGGAATGATGACTGGATTGACTTTTTTCATTAGTTCAAATTGTTTCTCTTTGTCAGTATTATTTAAACTTGATCTATTTTTCCAAGTTTTTAACCAGTCTTCAAAACTTTTATCTTTATAAATTTCATCACCAACAGAAATACCCATTAAATAACAAAATGTATTTGTGTAATCTGCTTTATTTTTTTCCATCCAATCAAGTAAAGAATTAATAAGTTTTAAGTCATCTTTATTATTACCTACCAAACCAAGTTTAGATTTCATCATATTTAACCATTTTTGTTCATAGATATTTTGAAAATTATCAATAATTTTAGTTGCAGTTTTAATAGCCTGTTCTTCGTCTTCATCAATTAGAGGGATCAAACATTCAGCAAATCGAGCTAAGTTCCATTTTGCAATTGCTGGCTGATTTGAAAATGCATATCTTCCAAACTTATCAATTGAACTAAAAACAGTTTTAGGATCATAGTAATCCATAAAAGCACAGGGTCCATAATCTATAGTTTCACCTGAAATTGCCATGTTATCAGTATTCATCACTCCATGAATAAATCCTACTCGCATCCAATTAACTATTAGCTGACATTGTCTTCCAATTACCAAATTTAACAAATCTACAGCCTTTGTTTTAGAAGATTTAATTTCTGGATAATGTCTATCAACTGTATAATCAACTAACATTTTCAATTCATCAATATTTTGTTTTGCAGCGATGTATTGAAATGTTCCAACTCTAATATGACTAGAGGCAACTCTAGTTAATATTGCACCCTCTAATAAATTTTCCCTAACAACCTTTTCTCCAGTTTTGGTCACAGCAAGACTTCTAGTTGTAGGAATATTTAATGAATGTATGGCCTCACTAATTATATATTCTCTTAGCATTGGCCCCAAAGCTGCACGACCATCTCCACCTCTTGAAAATGAAGTTCTGCCAGATCCTTTGAATTGAATATCGTATCTTTTTTTTTGATTGGTAACATGCTCACCGATTAAAACTGCTCTTCCATCACCTAACATTGTAAAATGTCCAAATTGATGCCCCGCATAAGCCTGAGCTATTGAGCTAGTTCCTTCAGGTAGAATATTTCCTGCAAATAGAGCAGATAATTCATTTTTTTCGATTTTAGAAAAATCAAGCCCCAATTCGTCTGCCAATCTTTCATTAAATATAATTAATTCAGGATTTAAAACTGAAACAGGTTTTATAATTTCTTTAAAAGAATCTGGTAATTTTGAATAAGAGTTATCAAAGTTCCATTTCATATAGTTTTTCACAGCCTTTATAGGTTCCAAATATTATTTAAAATTTCCTCTCTTCTACAAGCTTTTTTATATTCTAAATACCTTTGAAATTTTTTTACATAAAAATCCTGGTGGTAAACTTCAGCTTGATAAAATTTATCAAAACTTCTAACGTAAGTGACGATTTCTTTATTAAATTTTTTTTCTAATTCGTTCACGCTATTTTCTATGAGCTTTTTCTCTTCAATGTTTTGATAAAAAGCAACTGATCTATAACTATATCCTTTATCACAAAATTGCCCATAAGGATCGAAGGGATCTATATTTTTCCAAAAAATATTCAGTAATTCTTTAAAAGAAATAATTTCTTTGTCATAGACAATTTCAACAACTTCAAAATGACCAGTCTTACCATAAACTACTTCTTTGTAGGTTGGGTTTTCTGTAGTGCCTCCAGAGTAACCAGATATTACCTTTTCAACTCCACTTAATTTTTCAAAGGACTCTTCCATGCACCAGAAACATCCACCAGCAAAATATGCCTTACTTTTTTGATTTGCTTCTGCAGCAGTAATAAAGGAGATGATAAAAGTTATGATAGTTAAAAATTTCATTTAACATCATAAACAAAAAAAAAGAATTTAGTCTATGATATTAAAGGTAGCTACTTTTTGTAAACTACCTTTAATAAGTATTTTGTTAATTATTTTTTCTTATATTTGGCCGCTTCTTCAGATCCACCTGTAGCTGATCCTTTACTGTATGAGTGAGCACCCATTCCAGCTAATTGGCCGTCTTTCACAATAAGATATTGATCTCTAATATCTCTACCTTCAAAAAAACATTCTAATATTTCTCTTACACCATCGGCATACCTTGTTTGTGCAGATAAAGACGTTCCTGAGGTATGAGGTGTCATTCCATGGTTTGGCATTGTTCTCCATACATGATCATTAGGAGCTGGTTGTGGAAACCAAACATCTCCAGCATAACCACTTAATTGCCCACTTTTTAATGCATTAGCAATTGCATCACGGTTACAGATTTTTCCTCTCGCAGTATTTACAATATAAGCACCTTTTTTCATTTTACTTATCATTGCATCATCAAATAAGTTTTCAGTTTCTGGATGGAGAGGACAATTTATTGTCACTACATCACAAACCTTAACCATAGACTCAACAGATTCGTGAAAAGTTAAATTTAATTCTTTTTCAACACTTTCAGGTAATCTATGTCTGTCAAAATAATGCAAATGAGTATCAAATGGTTTCATTTTTCTCAAAGCATCTAAACCAATACGACCTGCTGCAACTGTTCCAATATGCATACCTTCAACATCATAAGATCTTTGCACAGCGTCTGCAATATTCCAGCCACCCTCATTCACAATTCTATGTTGGTTGTGATAATCTCTAACCATTGAAACTATCATCATAACAATATGTTCAGCAACTGATCTTGAGTTGCAAAAAGTAACTTCAACAACATCTATCTTATGATCCATTGCTGCTTGTAAATCAACGTGATCGGAACCAATCCCTGCTGTAATAGCCATTTTTAAATTTTTGGCTTTTTCAATTTTTTCTTTGGTTAAATAATATGGAAAGAAAGGTTGAGAAATAACTATATCAGAGTCTACAATGTGTTTGTCGGCTTCATTCCCATCACCATCTTTACTATTAGTTACTACTAATTCATGACCATTACTTTCTAAAAATTTTCTCAATCCTAATTCACCAGATACGCAACCCAGTAAATCTCCAGGATTAAAATCTCTTCCTTTCGGTGACGGTAAAGTCATACCATCAGGATACTTTTCTAATTTTGGAAGATCTTTAAGGGGATATGATTTTGGCATTCCGCCTTTAGGATCATCGTATAATACGCACAATATCTTCATTTACTCTCCTGTATGTAATAAAATAATAATTTAATTTTGGCCATCTAACCTTATTTTCAAGAGGCTAGCAAACAAATTATTTCTTAGAGGGATAATTTTTTTTTAGGATTAATCGATTAATTATTATTGCAAAAATTAGAATAATTATTGAACCAGAAATCACAGGGGTCAATAAGTAGTCTACAGATACACTACCCATTATGACTATAATGGGATTTCCACCAGCTGGTGGATGAGTTACATTAAATAATATCATCAATCCAACACCAAAACCTACAGCCAAAGGGATAGTTAAATATAAGGGTAAAGGTATAAAGTATAAAAAAATCATTCCCACAATTGCAGTAAGAACGTGACCAAAGAAAACATTTTTTGGTTGAGCGAAAGGACTTTCAGGATATCCATAGAGCAGAACCATTGAAGATCCAAAGGAAGCAATCAAAAATACTCCATACTCAGTTTTGTAAGTTAATAGAGTGAGAATTCCTATTGTAATAATTGAAAAGAGCCCTGCTACAAATGACTGCTTAAAATTTTCCATAATTTAATTTGATACAATCTTTTTTAATGCATTAAAAGGAAGAAGAATGCATTCTTTTCTTGATATATTTTTTTGATCAAACAATTTACTTAAAAAAGACCATTTTTTTTCAATACTATCTTGTTTTTTATTAAAAAAAGATTTTGCATAATCACAAAGTTCATCAATTTTATTTTTTTTGGAGTTAATCAAATTTTTTGACAACAGACTTGCAGTAGCCTGACAATAAACACATGATTTTCCCTGGTAGCCAAAATCAACAAGTTTTTCATTTCTTATTAC
Source organism: uncultured Pelagibacteraceae bacterium (assembly GCA_902606645.1). Lineage (GTDB taxonomy): Bacteria > Pseudomonadota > Alphaproteobacteria > Pelagibacterales > Pelagibacteraceae > Pelagibacter. The sequence continues at coordinate 6,653 of CACLHJ010000012.1, forward strand.
TAACTTAATTTGAATTTCATCACCACATAAAGGATTTTTGGATTTTGCAGCATGAGTGTAGTTTTTAATATTTTTGTTATTTTCTGTATCTGAAGCAATCTCTAAAATTTTTAAATCCATATAAACTTTTAATTTTATTTCATATATATCACTGATTTTATATTTAGATTTAAAATATATTTTTGTTGTAGAAAATTCTATTTAGAATTAGATTTCGGCATATGATTGAGCTTAGAAGTCCCAAAATATCTATTCCAGTTGTTTTATTTGCAGGCTTGCTATGGTCATTTGGCCCATTAGTTGTGAGATATATGGATAATCCACAATTAGTCCCATGGCAGTATATTTTTGGAAGAGGTTTGACTATTTTTATTTTACTAAATCTTTATTTATTTTTTGAAGAAGGAAAAAATTTTTATAAAAATTACTTTAAAATAGGGTTATCGGGTGTGATAGGTGGCTCAGGTTTAGGTGTTGCAATGATCACCTTTATTTATTCAATAACAAATACTAGTGCTGCAGTGACATTACTTTGTTTAGCTGCAATGCCATTTTTTACTGCATTATTAGCTTTTTTGTTTTTAAAAGAAAAAATTTCTTTAAATGTTTGGATTTCAATTGTGATAGCAACTGCAGGTATACTAATTATGGCACTTGGTAATACTAGTGAAAAATCTTTAATAGGATTTGTATTTGGTCTTACGGCTTCAATTGGTTTCTCAGTTTTTTCAGTGACGTTAAGGTGGAGAAAAGAAACTCCTAAATTTACAACAGTTGCTTTTGCAGGATTTTTTTGTGTTGTTTTTTCATCTATAGCAATCATTACAAATGATTTAGTATTTTTTTCATCCAGCTATAACGGAACTTTATTTTCTTTACATGGAACATTAGTTTGCTTTGGTTTAATTTTATATTCAATAGGCTCAAAAGCTATTCCAGCGGCAGAACTTACATTGCTGTCTTTAACTGAGGTAGTGGGTGGAATATTCTGGGTATGGCTACCACTATTTGGTATCAATGAGGTTCCTACAACAAACACGATTATTGGTGGATTTTTTCTTTTTGTATCAATAATTTATTATAGTTTGATCATGAGATGGAACAAAAGATACATCGCTTTAAATTAATCTATGAATAAAAATAATATTATTGTGAATAGTTGGAATGAATGGGATCCACTAAAACATGTAATTGTTGGAAGAGCAGACGGCACTTGTATTCCAGCCCCCGAACCAGCACTTGATGCTAAAGTTCCTGAAGATAGTGATATGAGAGGCCAGTTTGGACCGAGAACTAAAGATACAGTTGATAAAGCCAATCAACTCTTAGATGATTTTTCAAATATACTTCAGAAAAGAGGAATTAAAGTTGATCGACCAACACCTATTGATTTTAATCAAAAAATATCTACTCCTGATTGGGACGCAGAAACCATGTTTGGCTGTATGCCACCGAGAGATGTTTTATTGACTGTTGGTAATGAAATTTTAGAAGCAACAATGAGCTATCGTTGTCGTTGGTTTGAATATTTATGTTACAGACCACTTCTACAAGATTATTACAATCTTGATCCAAATATGAGACATGAGTCTGCACCAAAACCTAGATTAACTGACCTTGATTATAGAAAAGATTACTTATCAGATAAAATTGGAGTTCAGAAAAGATTAGAATGGACAGAAAAAAAGTATTTTGTAACGACAGAGGAAGAACCATTATTTGATGCAGCTGATGTATTGAGATTTGGAAAAGATTTAGTAGTGCAACATGGTTTTACTACAAATTTAAAAGGTATTGATTGGTTAAAAAGACATTATAAAGATCACAGAGTCCATGCAGTGAACTTTCCTGGTGATCCATACCCAATTCATATTGATGCAACTTTCACACCAATAAAAGAAGGACTAATAATAAATAATCCTCAAAGAAGACTACCAAAAGAACAAAGAAAATTATTTGAAAATAATGGATGGGAAATAATAGATAGTGCGCAGCCAGCACACAACGAACCACCCCCATTGTGTTATTCTTCAACTTGGTTATCCATGAACGTGTTAGTTTTAGACCCTAAAACAGTATGTGTTGAAAAAAGTGAGACTTATCAAGCAGAGCAATTAGATAAACTGGGAATGGAAGTGGTTCCAGTCGAGCTTCGAGATGCGTATGCATTTGGAGGAGGACTTCATTGTTGTACTGCAGATGTATATAGAGAAGGGGAGCTCAAGGATTATTTTCCTAAACAATAAGTCTTTAATTTGGATTTTGCTTTAAAAATTCTATATATTTTAGAACTTCTTTTAACTTTTCATCAGGAATATCTTTATAACTTGCATTAAATTTGGATTTTACACAAATAGCTACATGGGCATAGGCATTTCTACCCTTAGGATGATTAGGATGATCAGGTAATTGACCCTCCAAATAATCGCCAGCTTCCTGAATAATTTTCCAGAGTTTACTTGCGTTTTCTTTATTCATTCTTACTAAATCGATGCTTTATCTAATTCTGGCATAGTGAATAGCATAGTTTATAATTTTAGAAATTAAATTTTAAAAATGATTAAAGAATTTAGCATTAATTTTACTGAAAAAGAGATTTCTTTGATTTATCAAAAAGTTAAAGATTATCCTTGGGATTCAGTAAAGGATTTAGATGGTTGGGAACACGGAACAAACAAAAAATATTTAAAAGAATTATGTGATTATTGGATTACCAAATTTGATTGGAAAAAACACGAATTAGAAATAAATAAGTTTAAAAATTATACTACTAATATAGATGGATTAAAAATTCATTTTATTAAAATAAAAGGAAGTAGTGAAAATTCTAAACCATTACTTTTAATGCATGGTTGGCCTGGATCAATAATTGAATTTCTACATATAATAGAAAAACTTGCTCACCCAAAAAAATTTGGAGGAAATGAAGAAGATTCTTTTGATGTAATAGTTCCTTCTTTGCCAGGATTTGGTTTTTCAGGAAGTCCATCTAAACCGATGGGGCCCAGAAAAATGGCTGAAATATTAAATAAACTAATGATAGAAAATCTTGGTTACAAAAATTATATTGCTCAAGGAGGTGATTGGGGCGCAACTATTGCTAATTGGCTTGGTTATGATTATGCAAATTTTTGTAAAGCAATTCATATAAACTGTCTAACTATGCGTCATCCTGAAGGCCCACAATCTGATGAAGAAAGAAATTGGCAAAAAAAATTTAATGAAGATCAAATTATGCAAGAAGGATATAGAACTCAACAAGCAACAAAACCTCAATCTTTAGGTTATGGAATGATGGACAGTCCAGTTGGTATAGCCGCCTGGATAACTGAAAAAATGTACTCATGGTCAGATTTAAAGAATAACGATATTGAAAGTGTTTATTCTAAAGACACATTGTTAGCGAATATAATGATTTATATTTTAACAAAGACATTTGATACAGCTAGTTGGATTTATTTTGGTAGAAGAGAGGAAGGAGGAAGATTTTTTCCAAAGGATTTTAAAAAAATTGAAATTCCAACAGCAGCAGCAATATTTCCAGCTGAAATGTCGGAATGGCCACCTAGGTCTTATGTTGAAAGAATATTTAATCTTAAACAATGGACTGAAATGCCAGCAGGAGGTCATTTCGCTGCATTAGAAAAGCCTGATCTTTTAATTGATGATATTAAAAAATTTTCTAGAACTTTAAGATTTAATTAATATTCTTGCTAATTTGAAATATTAATAATAACCTAATCTCCCAATGGCTGTTAACTACAAATCTATTGCACAAAAATTAAAATTTGAAGGCCGTGCCTTTATAAATGGAAAGTATGTTAACGCTATAGATGGTAAAAAATTTGAAACCATAAATCCTGCGACCGGAGAAAAACTTTGCACAGTAGCAAAATGTAACGAAAAAGACGTAAATTTAGCAGTGAAAGTTTCAAGGAAAGCATTCAATAGCGGTGTTTGGTCTAAAAGCTCACCTGAACATCGAAAAGATGTATTATTAAAATTTGCTAAATTACTAAGAAAGCATGGCGATGAAAATTCAGTTTTAGAATGTGTTGATACAGGAAAACTAATATTGGATTGTATAAACGAAGTTGCTAACGACGCTCCAATGCATTTTCAGTGGTATGGAGAATTAATTGATAAGGTTTTTGGAAAAGTTGGTCCTACCGAACCATCTATTACAAGTTTAATAGTAAAAGAACCAATTGGAGTTGTTGCAGGTATAGTACCATGGAATTTCCCTTTGATGATGGCAGTTTGGAAAATGGCGCCAGCTCTTGCCGCTGGATGCTCTGTTATTATTAAACCAGCAGAAGATACACCTCTAACAGCTATAAGAGTTGCAAAAATTGCTCAAGAGGCAGGAATTCCTGATGGAGTTTTAAATGTTCTTCCTGGTTATGGTGATGTAGGGGAAGCACTTGGTAGACATAAAGATGTAGATGCAGTTTCCTTTACAGGATCGACAGAGGTAGGTGGATATTTTCTAAAATATTCAAGTGAAAGTAATCTAAAACCAGTAGCACTAGAAATGGGAGGTAAAAGTCCATTCATAGTATTAGAAGATGCAAAAATTAATGATGATTTAATTGATAATGCAATTAATTCTGCTTTTTGGAATGGGGGTCAAAACTGCTCTGCTAATATGAGACAGATAGTTCATGAAAAAGTCAAAGATGAATTTTTAGATAAAGTTTCAAAAAAAGTTAAGAGTTTAAAAGTTGGAGATCCATTAAATTTAAAATCAAATATGGGATCAATGATTTCAAAAAATCATTTAATGACTGTTAATAATTATATCCAAAAAGGAATCGATGAAGGTGCAAAACTTTTATTAGGAGGTGTTTCAGAAATAAAACAAAAAGGCTTTTATGCAAAACCAACATTATTTGATGGATTAAAAGAAAATATGACCATTGCTCAAGAAGAGATTTTTGGTCCGGTGTTAGGAGTTTTGACTGTTAAGAGTGATAAAGATGCTCTTAAAGTTGCAAGTAATTCTAAATATGGTTTGCATGCAAGTGTATTTACTCAAGACATAGATAGAGCATTTCATTTGGCAAAAAGTTTACCTTGTGGAACAGTATCTGTTAATACGTTTTCAGAGGGAGATATAAAAACTCCATTTGGTGGATATAAACAATCTGGATCTTTATCAAGAGATCAAGGTACTGAGGCCTTAAATTCTTTTCTTCAAACAAAAACAATTTGGATTAGTCATTCTTAAAATAATTTAGGCAGTTTATATAAGCTAATTGCATATCAGTTAACCCAAAATGGACGAGCATTTTCTTTGACTCGTCTTTGTTAATCTAGTTAAATTAAAACTTAAATTAAAGAAGGGGAAAAATAATGAAAATAATTAACACTAAAAAAATTTGTAAAACTTTGCTTAAAGTATTTGCAATTGCTTTTTTTGCCCAAGCCGCCTATGCAGAGGTAACTCTTAAGCTTGGAACAACTGGAAGATTGGGTATGCCTATTGGTGATGCCATAGATCAAGCATTGATACCAGCCTTGGCAAAAGCTTCTGGTGGTAAGATGAAAGTTGAACCATATTATCAAAAAACTCTATGCGCAGAGCAAAAATGTGGTGAACAAGCCAATCAAGGACTTATAGCTCTATGGACTAGTTCTACCGCAAACTATGGTAATTTTGGACCAGAGTTAGCAATTTTTGATTTGCCTTTCATTTTCAAATCTTTGGAAGATGCAAAAAGAATATCAGATGAATGGTTAGCTGAAAGGCAGTGTAAACTTGCACTTGAAAATGCTGGTCACATTTGCCTTTCTGTATATTCAAGTGGTGGATTTAGACAGCTTGGAAATGCAACTAAACCAGTTCACGTTCCTAATGATATGAAGGGGCTAAAATGGCGTACTACCAAAAGTCCAGTTGAGTTCATGCTAGTTAAAAATTGGGGTGCAACTCCAACTCCTTATGACTGGAGCCAGTTATACTCAGGCCTACAGTCAGGTGTTGTTGAAGGTCAGTATGTTGCTAGTCCATGGCAGCACGTAGCAAAACTTCATGAAGTTGCAAAATACTTCACTGAAATCGGTGGTATGTGGTCAGGAAACATTTTAGCAATGGATGCAAAGCAGTATAATGCTCTGTCGTCTCAAGAGAAGAAATGGTTACATGAAGCAGCTGATGCTTATGGAGAAAAAGTAAACCAGTTAGATAATGCTTGGATTAAGAATGGTGAAGACGCAATAAAAGCATCTGCAAAAGAGTGGTATGTACCAACTGAAGCAGAAATGTCTAAATGGAGAGCAGGTGCAATTGGTGCTTGGTTAGATGCTAAAGGTACTTTTGAACCAGAAGTAGCTAAAAGAGTTCTTCTAGAACAAGGAATGGATGGATTTGTAGCTCAGTTAGAGAAAGCTGGGGCTCTATAAATCGTTTAAAGATAAACTGTGTAAAGATCATTTAGTTCTATTTAGAGCTAGATGATCTTTACCTAAAACAAATCATAACATATAAGTAACTATGGAAAGTATCATTCTACTTGTAGTACTACTTTTCCTAATCTTATTAGGTGCACCCATTGGTTTCATATTAATACTGATACCATTTGTTTATATTTTATTTACAGACGCTGTACCGCTTGTTTTGATCCCTAGTCAAATGTTTAATGCAATTGACTCGGTTCCCTTAACTGCAATCGCGTTCTTTATGCTAACTGGTGAGTTAATGACAAGTGCCACGATTACAGATCGATTAGTAGCTTTGAGTAGGGCATTAATTGGACGTATACGAGGAGGGTTGGCCCAAGTGAATGTTCTTGTAAGTATGTTTTTTGCGGGGATGAATGGTTCTGTAGTAGCAGATACAGCTACAGTGGGAGCACTAGTTTTACCAGCAATGAAAAAAGCTGGATATCCTGCTGCCTTTTCAGCTGCAGTTACAGGAGTTAGTTCCACCATCGGAGGGATAATTCCACCTAGTATTATGATGATTGTACTTGCTAACTCGACTGAGATTTCGATTGCAGCTTTATTTGCGGCTGGGATTATTCCAGGTGTGTTGATAGGAGTTGTTATCATGATAATCAATCATTACTTTGCAACCAAATATAACTTTGAGAGAAGTGATGAACCATTTTCTATACGTCGAGCTGGTAGAGAATTATATCGATCCTCGTTCGCCCTTCTAATACCTTTAGTTTTAGTCGGTTCAGTAATGGGTGGTGTGGCATCAGTTGTTGAGGCTGGTGCTATCACAGCAATAGTTGCGTTATTAACAGGAGTATTCGTTTATCGAACTATTAAATGGAAAGAATGTACTGGTGCTTTTCGTCGAGCATTCCGTAATTCAGCAATGGTTTTTATTATTATAGCTGCTTCAGGACCTTTCAGTTGGTTACTTACTTCTCTAGGGGCAATCGGTGATCTTGAAAGCTGGCTTTTAAGCCTGACAGATTCCCCCATTATTTTTATTTTAGCGGTGATTCTATTCATTTTTCTTCTTGGAACAGTAATGGACTCAGCAGTAAACATTATAATAGTTGGCCCAGTTTTAGTTAACGTTATGGCTCAAGCCGGCTTTCCTGAGGTACAAGCTGCCATTGTTGTAATAGTTGGTTTTTTAATAGGATCAGTAACACCACCAGTAGGCGTCGCTTACTTTACTGCTGCAACAATTGCACAAGTGCGTCTAGAAAAGGTGGCTGTTGCTTTAATTCCTTATTTAGTAGGTCTTTTCTTACTTTTATTTTTTATTCTTGTTATTCCAGAGTTGACTATGTTTCTTCCTAACCTAATGAGCAATTAGACATATGTTAAAATTTTTAAACAACTTTGACCGTTTTATTCATCGAATACTGGAAGCTATGTGTTCACTCTTTTTGGCTGCGATGGTTTTTTTCACTATTTATAACGTCACTATGCGATATGTTTTTAATAACCCTCCTGTTTGGGGTGATCTACTTACAGTATTAAGTAACATTTGGTTGATGTTTATAGCACTTTCCTTAACAGCAAGAGACAATGAACACATAGCTTTAAATCTAATTTATGAAAGATTACCAAATAGACTATCACTATATATACGTCAATTTTGGAAAATTATGATTATGGTAATTGGTATAGTCCTAATAATTTATGGAGTTGAACTTGTAGAAGGTATGCGTGGGAAGTATTGGGAAATGTGGTATTTTGAAATTAGTTCTAAAGGTATTGAGTTCAAAGAGAATTATATGCCAAAAAAATACGCAGTCGCAATTTTGCCATTAGCTGGATTTTTGACAACTATTGGTGCTGCTATTAGTTTTGTAAAAAAGGTCTAGTTCTTCGAGTTATGATATTTGTTAAAAATTTTAATTCAATCTCCAGTCAGGAATGGAAAACAAGTGAGAAATACCCTGGAGTGAGATGGAAGTTTTTAGTTGATGCAGATATTGATGGAAGCAAAGGAATTTCTTGCGGTTTTGCAGAAGTTTTACCAGGTGGAAAATTAACTTTACATCATCACGCGCCAGACGAAATTTATGTTGTAACAAATGGTTCTGCAACTTTAAACAAGGATGGTGAACTTGAAGAGATAAAAAAAGGGGACGTAGTTTATATTTCCAACAATGCTAAACATGCATTAAAAAATAATACTAGTGAAACATTTGGATTTTATTGGCTTTTTCCAACAGATCGATTTAAGGAAGTTGAATATTTTTCTGATGAGTAAAATTTTTTAATTTAGAAAATGAACACTAAAAAGTTTTTTGTCATCAACCCAAGTTTTATCTAGTTTCCATCCAGCTTTATTAGCTAAGTTTTTAAAAGATTTAATAGTATATTTATGAGAATTTTCAGTGTGAATTTCTTCATTTTTTTTAATTAAATAATTTGAACCATTAATTCTAATATTATTTCTTTTTTTTGATTTTAGTCTCATCTCAATTCTTTTTTTTTGTTTATTATAAATTGCTAAATGTTTATAGGAATTCAAATTTATATCTGCACCTAATTCAGTATTGATTCTTCGTAAAATATTTTTATTGAATTTTGCAGTCACACCTTTTTTGTCATCATAAGCAGTAATTAGAGTTGGGATATCTTTTACTAAATCAGCTCCAATGATAATTTTTTTTGCTTTAAATTTTGATTTTAACATTTTTAAAAATTTAACAGCATCCTTCTCTTCGAAATTTCCAATGGTTGATCCTGGAAAAAATATAATTATATTTTCAGACGAATTGATTTTAAAAGGTAGTTTATTATTTCTTGAAAAGTCATATCCTTTAGGAGTAATAGCTATTTTTGGGAATTTTTTTTTAAAATTTTGAGATATCTTGTTAATATAATCTTCTGAAATATCCAAAGGTATATATTTTTTGGGCTTATCTAAACTGTTGAGAAAAATAGCTATTTTCTTGAAGTCTCCAGCACCTGGTTCAATTAAAACTGCTCGCTTACCTATTTTATTAGCAATTTCAATTTTATTATCTTTTAAAATTTTTCTTTCAGTTCTTGTTGGGTAATATGTTTTCAACTTCGTTATTTGTTCAAAAAGTTTTGATCCACGAAAGTCATAAAACCATTTAGAACTCAACTCTTTATTTTTTTTACTTAAACCGAAACTTACTTCTTGTAAAAATGATTTCATTTTATACTTTGCCTAACTAAAAGACGACTAGTTGGCATTGAAAATCGCCCTTGTCTTTCATTATCTGTGCTCACTTTTGATATTGCGAGAATGTCAGATAGATTTTTAATCATTAATTTTCTTTTTTCTGGTTTTAAGATAAATGCTGCGTAAAAAAATCCTGAAGCAATTTCAGCTACTTTAATAACTGGTCCTTCCATAGATACAACATTTGTTTCAATTGTCACACTTGCTTCTGGAAACGCTTTATGTGCAAGATTAAGTAGACTCTCAGATCCTCGTATCCTTGGATCACCTAAATCAATCTCTCCATATCTAGGTATTTCTTCTTGAACATAACTATAAATTAAATCATGTACCTCTGCATATCCAGATGCTGCATTTATTGGTCCATCAACTAATGCTGCAAACTGACCTTCGGAAGTTAAAACTCGTTTGATTTCATCTAAAACAGGAACTATCGGGTCCATTAATGTCAAAGCCCAATGACATAACACAATGTCTATAGAGTTATCATTGATTGCTGTCAAATTTTGTGCTTTTGACTCAATAAGATTAGCCCCACTATTTTTAAGACGAGTCTTAGCTAGAACCAATTCTTCAGGGCACATGTCTATACCTTTTAAATTTAAATTTTTATTACGATCAAATAAAATTTTTAATAACGGCCCTGACCCGCAGGCAAGATCTAATACACTCAAACTTGCGTTATCAGGCACAACTTCACTTAACCATTCATAACTATTACGTCCAGCTTTATCACGACAAGAACTTGCACATGCTTCAGTAAATCCAGTATTTTCTTGATGGATTGTTTTTAAATGATCAACTAAAGCATTACCATCAGGATGAAGATTACGAGCAAGACTTTTAGTCCAGATCGAATTTAATCCATTTTGATTATTTATGTTTTTCATGATTTGTCTTTTACTGGCCAACAAATCGGATTTAGTGGACTAGCAGCCAAGTCTCCTGGTTTGACATTTGGTACAAATTTCTGCCAATCACCAGAAACCATCGTAGGTGAATCAACTATTCTTGCTCCATCACGATAATAAGTATTGGCAAGAGCCACTCGACTACGATTAGTTCGGTTGCGTGAAGCGGTATGAAAATTTAAATTATGATGAAAGCTTACTTCGCCCAGCTCAAATGGAGTTTCATTCACAGTTACATTATTTTTTGAAAAAACATCTGTAACCCCACGGTCATATCCAGTACCAGTTTTTTTAAACGTCACTGCATTGACTAATTTGTGGACATCGAGCGGATAGGCGAAAGATAGCGGTCCCATCTCAAGAGGAATTGGCTGTGCAGGTGCCCAAGCAGTAACTACGTCATTGGTATCTAGAGGAAAATGATGATCGTCAAAGTGCCATGGGGTACGACCACAACCAGCTTGTTTAGCTAATACATTGTCATGATAAAGTCTAACAGCTGGTACTTCAAGAAGATCCGCTGAAATTTGCCCTAGACGAGGTGATAATACATAGGCACGAAGCAGTGCGTTATCAGGCCAAATCATTTCAAGACTAAGGAAACGGGCATGTGCTCCTTTATCTGGATCAACCTTAAATTCTTCTTTTAATAAACTAATTAACTCAGATCTAAGTTTTAACACGGCCCCAGGTGAAAAAACTTTTTTAAGTTTAATAAAACCATTTTTTTTAAAAAAATCAATTTGATCATTAGTTAAATGGTAGGGCTTAGCTAATTCTGAGATAACTTCATCATCACTTGGTATTGTAATATCTGGTAAAGGATCGGCATTAATAATTTCATTTTCTTTATCATCATTATCTGCGAGACTAACATACCAGTCCCACCAGGCCTGATTATCCTTATCCCATGGTTTACTGATATCCGTAGCATCAGTTAGTTTAGAATTTAAATTGGTATTATATTTAGACATTTAGGTTGTTCTTATAGTTTTATTTTTTTTTAGTAACAGCGCGTTTTGACATGTAATGATTGATTTATCTGAAAAAAGTTTAATTTTTTGTTCTAGTCATACAAAAATTCTGTCATTTAGCAAGTCTTAGTCCAGACATTTGCCATCTTTGATGAGGATAAAAGAAATTACGATATGATTTTCTAATTTGGTCTTTAGGGGTAAGGCAAGAGCCTCCTTTTAATACCATTTGGTTGACCATAAACTTACCATTGTATTCACTGATATCATCATTGTGATATTTAAATCCTGGATAAGGAGAAAAGTTAGAAGAAGTCCACTCCCATACGTGTCCCCAATGTTGATTTAAATCTGCACCATTTTTTTTTGAATATGGTTGATATATTTTATTTTCTAAAAAATTTCCATGAACATGATCATTAGAAGCAACTTCCCACTCAAATTCTGTTGGAAGTCGTTTATTGTTCCACCTTGCAAAAGCGTCAGCTTCAAAATAGCTAATATTACTTACAGGTGCATTGAGATCAATTTCTTTTTTTCCATTTAAAGTGAAGTGAAACCATTTACCTTCTTCTTTTTTCCAGTAAAGAGGAAACTGCCAATTTTCCTGCTGACATTTTGAAAATCCATCGGATAACCAATATTCACTTTTATTATAACCATCATTATCAATAAACTCGATCCATTCGCCATTTGTAACTAACTTATTTGATATTTCAAAGGGTAGGATTAAAACTTCATGTTTAGGTCGCTCACAATCAAAAGAGAAATTTTCGTCATCAGTACCTATACTTTTAATAGATTTTTCAAAACCAACCCACTCTTGTTTAATATTTTCATTTTCAATATCTTTTTTAGTTCGATCGTACTTAGGATCAGTAGGGTTGAAACTTAAACCATGTTGTAGATCTGTTAACATTAATTCTTGATGTTGCATTTCATGGTGACAACCTACCTCAATCATATCTAAATTAGAATTACTTGACTGACTTAACTCTGTAATTCTGTGGTTTATAGTTTGCCTATATTCCAGAACCTCCTCAATTCCTGGGCGTGAAATTATGTTTCTGAGTGATCTTGTGTATCTTGGGCCTGCTTTGACGTAATAGGAATTAAACAAATAATTATAATCTTCTTTAAAATATTTATAATTAGACTTTATTTTGCTTAAAATGAATTTTTCAAAAAACCAAGTAGTGTGGGCTAGATGCCATTTGATGGGTGAAGCATCTTCCATCGATTGTATATTCATGTCCTCTGGACTCAGATTTTCAATAATTTTAATCGACTGATTTCGTGTTTTCTCAAACAGGTTCTGAATATCGTTATTATTCATAAAATTACTTTATCAAAATAACAACAAAGCCAACATACTTCACTTTACAAAACGACGCTGATTATTAAACTTACTTATATTGTTGATCAGAGTCCTCTATGTCTTTTGCAACAGTTTCTGAACCTATTTTTGTTGGCTCATCAATTGGCTCTGTAGTAGGGTTTAATTCAATACCTGCGGGAGTAATTGACTGAGGCATTGCAATGAATTGAGAGTCTGGATTTTCAACTGCTGGTCTAACTCTAGATCTATAAACACCATAAACTCCAATTAAAATATGAAAAAACATTAGAAAAACAAAAAAACCATTTAGACCTGCTATATCCATAAAAATTGAGCATAAAAATGGACCCCCAATTGCACCTAAACCAAAAATAAATTGTAAACTTGCACCAGCTGCAACAAATTTTTCCTTAGGAATAAAATCATTTGTATGTGCAAGGATTAATGAGAACATTGGTAAACTACAAAAAGAAAATAAAATTAAAAAAAAATAAAACCAAAATTTACTTGTTCCTAAGCCTTCAGGTAAATACATTTGTGCTGATGAAAAAATTGCACATAATGCAAAAAAAGCAGCAGCGAAACTCACAAAAATAATTACTTTTCTTCTATCATACATGTCGGACAATTTTCCTATGGGCCACTGAGAAATTGCACCAGAAATAGCTAATAAAAACGTAACTAATGAAATATGAAAAATAGAAAAATTCATTCCTGCAGCATACACAGCTAATAATGTGAATAATGCAGATTGTATTGTTCCATAAAGAAATGAACTCACCATTCCAAAAGGAGATGAAATGTAAACCTCTTGAATAGTCATAGTTTCTATTTTTTTAAATG
>CACLHJ010000013.1 GCA_902606645.1 uncultured Pelagibacteraceae bacterium
TAAAGATGTAGAAAAAAAATGTCTTCAGGAATTAAAAAAATTAAAAAATATGAGTCCTATGTCAGCAGAGGCAACTGTTGTAAGAAATTATTTAGATTGGATGACTGATCTACCATGGAATAAAAAGAGTGAAGTAGATATAGATTTAGCTAAGGCACAAAATACTTTAGATAAGGATCATTTTGGTTTAGAAAAAATTAAAGAAAGAATAGTAGAATTCTTAGCAGTTCAAAAAAGAATGGAAAAAATTAAAGGACCAATTTTATGTTTAGTTGGACCGCCGGGTGTAGGTAAGACTTCATTAGGAAAGTCAATTGCTAAAGCTACAAATAGAGAATTTGTAAGAATGTCTGTTGGAGGCATGAGAGATGAGGCCGAAATCAGAGGCCACAGAAGAACATATATCGGTTCTCTCCCTGGAAAAATTATTCAGATGATGAAAAAGGCTGGAACGAAAAACCCATTAATTTTATTAGATGAAATTGATAAAATAGGAAATGATTATAGAGGAGATCCTTCTTCTGCTTTATTGGAGGCTTTAGACCCAGAACAAAACACAACTTTTAACGACCATTATCTAGAAGTAGATTATGATCTTTCAGATGTAATGTTTGTTACAACTGCAAATACATTAAATATACTCCCACCATTATTGGATAGAATGGAAGTCATTAGACTCGCTGGTTATACAGAGGATGAAAAAATAAATATTGCTAATAAATATTTGTTACCTAAACAAATTAAAGACAATGGTGTTAAAGAGAAAGAAATGAATTTAAGTGATGACATTATTAAAGAAGTAATAAGAGGTTATACAAAAGAGTCTGGAGTAAGAAATTTAGAAAGAGAGATTTCAAAAATAGCACGAAAAGTAGTTAAGAAAATTGTAGCTGGAGAAGAAAAAGAAGTTAATGTTGATAATAAAAATTTATCTGACTTTCTAGGAGTCGCCAAATTTAATTTTGGTGAATTAGAGACCAATGATAAAGTCGGTATTGTTGTTGGACTTGCTTGGACAGAGTATGGTGGTGAGATTCTTAAAATTGAAACAGTCACTATGCCTGGTAAAGGAAGAATGCAAATTACAGGTAAGCTTGGTGATGTAATGCAAGAATCTGTCAAAGCTGCAAAATCTTTTGTTAGATCTAAATGTTTAGAATATGGCATTATCCCCCCTTTATTTGAAAAGAAAGATTTTCACATCCATGTTCCTGAAGGTGCTACCCCTAAGGATGGTCCGTCAGCAGGAGTGGGAATGGTTACATCTATTGTATCTTCAATTACAAATATCCCTGTGAGAAAAGATTTAGCTATGACAGGAGAAGTTACTTTGACAGGTCAGGTTCTACAAATTGGTGGATTAAAAGAAAAATTATTAGCAGCTCACAGAGCTGGAATTAAAGAAGTTTTAATACCAAAAGAAAATGAAAAAGATCTTGTGGATATGCCAAAAAAAATAATGGATGATATAAAAATTACCCCTGTTGAGCACGCTGATCAAGTAATCAAGATAGCATTAACAAAAGAATTAAAACCTACTGAATGGGTCGAAGTTGATATATCAAAAAAAGATGACAAATCTCAAGCCAGCATTCAGTAAATATTAATTATAAAAAAATGGAATTATTAATAATATTATTAGTAGTTATATTTTTCGGTATTTATTTACTAAGACCGATCTCCAAACGTGAAAAAGATAGTTTTGAAAACAAGAACAATTGGAGAGGTGGATTTTAATATTTTTCTCTGTTTTTTATTAATTAATAAATCTTGACGTTATTGCTCTAAAAGATATAAATCACGTTAATTTTTGGTTTTGGGCGGTTAGCTCAGTTGGTAGAGCATCTCGTTTACACCGAGGGGGTCATAGGTTCGAGTCCTATACTGCCCACCAAGAATCAAAAGTGGGGGTGTAGCTCAGTTGGTTAGAGCGATCGCCTGTCACGCGATAGGTCGAGGGTTCGAGTCCCTTCACTCCCGCCACTTTTTCAATAAATATCAACTAATTGTCTAATACATTGAAATTGTTAGTTTTTTTAGCTTACCTAGTATAAGTCATTGAAATTGTTAATTTTTTTTTTCAAGGAAATGTGACGTATGAGCGCTTCAAGAACAAAAAAAAAGTGCTATATAGACTTCAATGTTATCTGATTTTTTACAAAACTACTTATCTATAATAATTTTTTTATTTTTAGCATTAGGACTTAGTTGTGCTTTTGTGTTAATTAATTTTATTCTTTCACCCAAAAGACCAGATCCTGAAAAGCTTTCTGCATATGAATGTGGATTTGAACCATTTGAAGATTCAAGGATGGAGTTTGATGTAAGATTTTATTTAGTAGCAATATTATTTATTATTTTTGATTTAGAAATTGCTTTCCTTTTTCCGTGGGCAATTTCTCTTGGAAACATTGGTTTATTAGGTTTTTCATCAATGATGATTTTTCTCTTCATACTTACAATTGGTTTTATTTATGAGTGGAAAAAAGGTGCTTTAGACTGGGAATAAAATTTAATTACAATGCAAAATAAAATAGATCAGGTTCCTGAAGAATTTAAACAACTTGCAGACGATTTTAGCAAGAATGGATTTATTACAACTTCATTAGATAATTTAATAAATTGGTCTAGAGCAGGATCTCTTCATTGGATGACATTTGGGTTAGCCTGTTGTGCTGTTGAAATGATGCAAACATCAATGCCAAGATATGATCTTGAAAGATTTGGTGCTGCACCAAGAGCTTCCCCAAGACAATCAGATGTAATGATTGTAGCAGGTACCTTGACCAATAAAATGGCACCTGCTTTAAGGAAGGTTTACGATCAAATGCCAGAACCAAGATACGTTATATCAATGGGAAGTTGTGCAAATGGTGGTGGGTATTATCATTATTCATATTCTGTAGTGAGAGGCTGCGATAGAATAGTTCCAGTTGACGTTTATGTGCCCGGATGTCCTCCATCAGCAGAAGCATTGCTTTATGGAATATTGCAACTTCAAAAGAAAATTAGAAACAAGGGTTCTATAACGAGATAGTTATGAAAAATTTAATTGATTTAGAAAAAAAAATTAACTCCGAATTAACAACTAAAGTAAATAGAACTGAGATTAAACATAATCAAATTTATCTTGAAACAGACAAAGATGATCTTATTGACGTGGTTTTGTTTTTAAAAACAAACAATGATACTAAATTTAGACAACTTATTGATATAACAGTTACTGACTATCCAGAAAAAAATCAAAGATTTGAAGTAGTATATTTATTTTTAAGCCACGAATTTAATCAAAGATTAATTTTAAAATATACAATTGCAGAAAATGAAATCATACCATCCATAACTAGTATCTTTCCAGGAGCTAACTGGATGGAAAGAGAAGTCTTTGATATGTACGGTGTTTCTTTTAAAGATCATCCAGATTTAAGAAGAATACTAACTGATTATGGCTTTGAAGGACATCCACTTAGAAAAGATTTTCCTTTAACAGGACATACAGAGGTTAGATACAGTGAAGATCAAAAAAAAGTAATAAGTGAACCAGTCAAACTTGAACAAAACTACAGAAATTTTGATTACGAAAGCCCATGGGAAGGCACCAAATATATTAAAGAAGAATTAGACAATAATGACAAAAAAAATTAAAAATCTTAATTTAAACTTTGGTCCTCAACACCCAGCTGCTCATGGTGTGTTAAGATTAATTTTAGAATTAGATGGTGAAGTAGTTGAGAAAGCTGATCCTCATATTGGATTATTGCACAGAGGCACAGAAAAACTAATTGAAAACAAAACTTATATGCAAGCAGTTCCTTATTTTGATCGTCTAGATTATGTTGCTCCAATGAACCAAGAACATGCCTTTGCTTTAGCAACTGAAAAAATACTGGAAATAGATGTTCCAATTAGAGCCCAATACATAAGAGTTATATTTTGTGAGATAGGAAGAATTTTAAGTCATATATTAAATGTCACTACGCAAGCTATGGATGTTGGTGCTCTGACTCCTACATTGTGGGGATTTGAGGAAAGAGAAAAGCTAATGGGTTTTTATGAGAGAGTTTCTGGTTCACGACTTCATGCAAATTATTTCAGAGCAGGTGGAGTTCATCAAGATTTACCTCAAGGCTTGGAAGAAGATATAGCTGAATTTTGTGAGACATTTCCAAAAATAATAAATGATTTAGAAAGTTTATTAACTGAGAACAGAATTTTTAAACAACGAAATGTAGATATAGGAATTGTTAGCAAACAGGATGCTCTAGACTACTCTTTTTCAGGTGTGATGATCAGAGGTTCAGGAGTTCCATGGGATTTGAGGAAATCTCAACCATACGATTGTTACAAACAATTAGATTTTAAAATCCCAGTTGGAAAAAATGGAGACTGTTATGACCGCTATTTATGCAGAATAGAAGAAATGAAAGAGAGTGTATCGATAATTAAGCAGTGCCTATCTAAAATGGAAAAAGGTCCGATAAAATCTTTAGATGGCAAAATTAGCCCACCATCTAAAAAAGAGATTAAACAATCAATGGAAGCACTTATTCATCATTTTAAACTTTTTACAGAGGGTTATCGAGTTCCTAAGGATGAAATTTATACAGCAGTAGAAGCTCCTAAAGGTGAATTTGGAGTTTATTTAATTTCAGATGGATCTAATAAACCGTACAAATGTAAAATAAGAGCTCCTGGGTTTTCACATCTTCAATCAATGGACTATTTGATTAAAGGACATATGTTAGCTGATGTACCAGCAGTATTGGGTTCGTTAGATATAGTTTTTGGTGAGGTAGATAGATGAGTTTAAGAAGACCTGCAAAAAATCAACCTGAAACTTTTGAGTTCAATTCTTCTTCTATAAAAGAAGCAAACAAAATAGTTTTAAAATATCCTGAAGGTAAACAGCAAAGTGCTGTAATGGCTTTATTATATATTGCTCAAAAACAGAATGATAACTGGATACCATTGGCTGCTATGAAATATATCGCAAAGTTTTTAGATATGCCTTATATAAAAGTTTACGAGGTAGCAACTTTTTACACCATGTACAATTTATCCCCAGTAGGAAAGTATTTTGTACAGGTTTGTACTACTACTCCTTGTATGATTAGAGGAGCAAATAAATTAGTTGAAGCTTGTAAGGAAAAAATTTCAGATAAAGAAAATGAATTATCAAATGACAAAAGTTGTTCTTGGATGGAAGTGGAATGTTTAGGAGCATGTGTTAATGCTCCTATGATGCAAATTAATGATGATTATTATGAAGATTTAGATAAAGAAAAAACAATAGAAATATTTGATAAAATTTCAAAGGGTGAGGACCCAAAACCAGGATCGTATCGAGGACGATTAAATACAGAGCCTGAAAATAATAGAAAAACACTTATGGATGTAAAAAATGCTTAAAGATCAAGATAGAATTTTTAAAAATTTGTACAATGATATGGGTGCGGATGTTAAATCTGCCCAGAAAAGAGGTGATTGGGTAAATACTTCAGAATTGATAGCAAAAGGAAGAGATTGGATAATTAATGAAGTAAAAGATTCGCAACTTAGAGGAAGAGGGGGTGCCGGATTTCCTACAGGTTTAAAATGGTCTTTTGCTCCTAAAGAGGTCGGATCTAGACCTCATTATTTAGTTATTAATGCAGACGAGTCGGAGCCAGGTACCTGTAAAGATAGGGATATTCTGAGATTTGAGCCTCACAAATTAATCGAAGGATGTCTAATAGCCTCTTATGCAGTTCAAGCTCATGCTTGTTATATTTATATTAGAGGTGAATATTTTATAGAGGGTCAAAAATTACAATCAGCTATTGATGAAGCTTATGAAAAAAATTTAATTGGTAAAAATGCTGCTGGAACTGGATGGGATTTGGATATCTTCATTCACTATGGAGCAGGTGCTTATATTTGTGGAGAAGAAACAGCTTTACTTGAAAGTATAGAAGGTAAAAAAGGTCAACCAAGATTAAAACCTCCTTTTCCAGCATTGATAGGACTTTATGGATGCCCAACAATTATTAATAATGTTGAAACAATAGCTGTTGTTCCAACAATTTTGAGAAGAGGTGGAAAATGGTTTTCGTCGCTAGGTAGAGAAAAAAATACAGGTACAAAAATTTTTTGTATTTCAGGCAATGTGAATAATCCATGTAATGTTGAGGAAGAAATGAATATTCCTTTAAAAGAATTAATCGAGGTTCATGCTGGAGGAGTTATTGGTGGATGGGAAAATTTACAAGCTGTAATTCCAGGTGGTTCATCAATGCCACTAATTCCAAAAGAAAAATGTGAGACATTAACTATGGACTTTGACTCATTAATGGCTGAAAAAAGTGGATTAGGAACTGCTGGAATTGTGGTTATTAACAAGGATCAGGACATTATTAAATGTATGGCAAGGATAGCTAGATTTTATAAACATGAAAGTTGTGGCCAATGTACACCATGTAGAGAGGGCTCAGGATGGATGTGGAGAATGCTAGAGCGAATGGCAAAAGGAGAGGCTACTAAAGATGAAGTGGATATGCTTGGTGATGTGACAAACCAAATTGCCGGACATACAATTTGTGCATTTGGTGAAGGGTCATCATGGCCCGTACAGGGATTGCTAAGACATTTCAAAAAAGAAATTGAGGAAAGAAACAATTTAGACCCTATTGTTCAGAAAAAGAATAATATTCCTTATTTGGTTGATCAACATTTATTAGATAAAAAAAATGCCTAAATTAAAAGTAAATGATATTGAAGTTGAGGTAGAAGATGGTTTAACAGTTCTACAAGCGTGTGAAAAAGCTGGAGCAGAAATTCCTAGGTTTTGTTATCACGAAAAATTATCAATAGCAGGTAACTGTCGAATGTGTTTAGTTGAAATGGAAAAATCTCCTAAACCAATTGCTTCTTGTGCTATGCCTGCTACAGAGGGAATGAATATTAAAACTAACACTGCTTTTGTTGAAAAGGCTCGAAAAGGAGTAATGGAATTTTTATTAGCGAACCATCCTTTAGATTGCCCAGTTTGTGATCAAGGTGGTGAGTGTGACCTTCAAGATCAGTCTATGTTTTATGGGGTAGATAAATCAAGATTTAAAGAGAACAAAAGAGCTGTACCAGAAAAAAATATGGGACCATTAATCAAGACTCAAATGACAAGATGTATACATTGCACTCGATGTGTAAGATTTGCTACTGAAGTTGCAGGAGTTTCAGAGCTAGGAGCAATTGGAAGAGGAGAGGATATGCAAATTACAACTTATTTGGAGCATTCAATGCAATCAGAGTTGTCAGCAAATGTAATAGATCTTTGTCCAGTTGGTGCTTTAACTTCAAAACCTTATGTTTTTGAGGCAAGACCTTGGGAACTTAAAAAGACTGAGACTGTTGATGTAATGGATGCTGTTGGATCAAATGTAAGAGTAGATACATATGATTGGGAAGTTAAAAGAGTTTTGCCGATAATTAATGAGGATATTAATGAAGAGTGGATTTCAGATAAGACAAGATATGCTTGTGATGGTTTACTAAATCAAAGACTAGACACACCTTTTATTAAATATAATGGTAAATTTGAAAAAGCATCATGGAGTGAAGTCTTTAAAATTATTAAGTCAAAATTTGAAAATTCATCAAAAGATAAAGTTTGTGGTTTTGTTGGAGACTTAACCAATATGGAAACAGGATATATTTTTAAGGAATTTTTTGATCGAACTCTAAATAACATTAATTATGACTCAAGATCAGATAATAGATTTTTAGATAACTCTGAAAGAGAGAATTATATATTTAATTCATCTATAAATGGAATTGAAGATTCTGATTTAATATTTTTGATTGGAGCAAATCCTAGGTATGAAGCTACAATTTTGAATGCAAGAATTAGAAAAGCCTTTGTAAATAATAATACAAAAGTAATCTCATTGAATGATGTAGGTGATCTAACTTATCCTTATAAGAATTTAGATGGTCAAACCCAAACCATAAAAACTATTTTTGAAGGGTCTGAAGAAATATCTAAAGAAATTATTAGCGCAAGTAAGCCAATGATTATAATTGGTGAGTCTTTACTAAAATTAAATTCATCAGAACAATTATTTAATTTAATTAAAAATTTTTTGAAGAAAAATAACAAATTCACAGATGATTGGAACCCATTAAATCTTTTATCTTGTGATGCGGCGACAGTAGGTAATTTTGATTTAGGAATATTAAATAATGAAAAAAATTTATTGGAAGAATTAAAATCTAATAAATTCGAAATTGTTTATTTGGTTGGACAAGATAATTTAGAGTTTAATAAAAAAGATGAATTTGTAATTTATCAAGGGAGCCATGGAGATAAGGGAGCAGAAATTGCAGATATAATTTTACCAGGATCAGCTTATACAGAACAAGATGGTTATTTTACAAATCTAGAGGGAAAAATGCAAAAAGCATATAAAGCCTCCTACCCTCCAGGAGAAGCCAAAGAAGACTGGCAAATTATAAATGAATTAGCAGAAGTTATGAATAATCGAAAATTATTTAATGATAAAGAAGAATTAGAAAGCAGTATGTTTAATTATTTAAAACTCCAAAAAGAAAAACAAATAACTATAAACGAGAAACAAAAAATCTCAGATTTTCAAAATGAAAAATTAAATATTCAAATAAAGGATTATTATTTTTCTAATGCAATTGCTAGATCTTCTAAAACCATGATTGAGTGTAACAACTCAAAATTAAATATTAAATCAACAGGCACAGATGGATAGATGGAATATTTAAGTATATTGTTTGATCAAATTTATAAAATTCTTTTCTTATTAGTTCCAGTGTTGGTATCTGTTGCTATGGTTGTTTGGCTTGATAGAAGAGTTTGGGCTTTTGTTCAAAAGAGACAAGGTCCTAATGTAGTTGGACCATTCGGTCTTTTGCAAACTATTGCTGATGCATTAAAGTATATTTTTAAAGAAATCATTATTCCATCAAGTTCGAATAAAGTAATTTTTATTCTTGCACCAATAGTAACAATGACACTAGCTCTAATTGCTTGGGCTGTAATTCCATTCAGTGCTACACAGGTTTTGGCTGATATAAATGTTGGAATTCTTTATTTATTTGCAGTTTCATCTCTTGGTGTTTATGGAATTATAATGGGAGGATGGGCTTCAAATTCTAAATATCCTTTCTTAGGTGCAATTAGGTCTGCAGCGCAAATGGTGTCTTATGAAGTGTCTATCGGAGTGATAATTATTAATGTTCTTCTGTGTGTAGGATCACTCAATTTAAATGATATTGTTATAGCTCAACAAAACTTATGGTTTGTTATTCCGTTATTCCCAATGTTTGTTATTTTTTTTATTTCTGCATTAGCTGAAACGAATAGACCACCATTTGATCTTCCAGAAGCAGAAGCAGAACTGGTCGCAGGTTATCAAACAGAATATTCTGGAATGATGTACGCAATGTTTTGGCTTGGTGAATATGCAAATATTCTTTTAATGTGTGCAATGGGTGCGATTTTATTTTTGGGTGGATGGCTATCTCCACTTGAAATATATCCTTTTACTTTAGTACCTGGGCCTGTTTGGTTAGTATTGAAGATATTACTATTATTTTTGTTGTTTGCTTTAGTTAAAGCTATTGTTCCAAGATATAGATATGACCAACTAATGAAATTAGGTTGGAAAGTATTCCTTCCATTATCTTTAATATGGGTTGTGTTGACGGCAAGTTATCTGTTTTATTTTAATCTTCTACCTGTAAATTAATTATGAAAATATCAAGATTTTTTAAAACCATATTTATGGCAGACTTTGCAAGCGGTTTGTACATGGCTGTTAAAGAGGTATTTAAATCAAAAAAAACAATAAATTATCCATTTGAAAAAGGTAAGATAAGTCCACGTTTTAGAGGAGAGCATGCATTAAGAAGATATCCAAATGGTGAGGAAAGATGTATTGCATGCAAATTATGTGAAGCCGTGTGTCCAGCTCAGGCGATAACAATTGAATCAACTCAAAGAGAAGATGGAAGTAGAAAAACAACCCGCTATGACATTGATATGATGAAATGTATTTATTGTGGATTATGCGAAGAGTCTTGTCCTGTAGATGCTATAGTACAGGGTCCAAACTTTGAATTTTCAACTGAAACAAGAGAAGAACTTTACTACACAAAGGATAAACTTTTAGATAACGGTGATAGATGGGAAAATATTTTAGAGGCTAATATTAAAGCTGACAGTTCTCACAGATAAAAATGATCGCACACTCCATTTTCTTTTATACATTTTCAATCATAGCTATTGTCTCTGCAATAATGGTTACAGCTTCCAAGAATACAGTTCACTCAGTTTTTTTTTTAATCCTAGATTTCATAAGTATTTCATGTCTTTTTATTATGATTGGTGCAGAGTTTTTAGGGATGATTATGCTAATTGTTTATGTAGGAGCTGTAGCGGTTTTATTTTTGTTTGTTGTTATGATGTTAAATGTTGCTCAACAAAAAAATCAATGGTTTTCATCAGAAGCAAGCTCAAAACATATTCCCGTAGGTCTAATAATAAGCACTCTTATATTTGTTGAGTTAATAATTGTTGTTGGTGGTTGGAAATATAAGCCGGATTTGTTTGATATAAATAATTCCTTGGGATTAGCCAAAGTTAGTAATACTCATTCTTTAGGTCAAGTATTGTACACCGATTATATCCATGTTTTTCAAATCAGTGGAATGATTTTATTGGTTGCTATGATTGGAGCAATTGTTCTTACTTTTAGGAAAAGAGTGGGTGTAAAAACACAAAGCTATATAAAGCAAATTTCAAGAGAGAGATCTGATGGTGTGAGTGTATTAAACGTTGAGTCTAATAAAGGAGTTAAGATTGATGACTGAAATAGGTTTAGGGCACTACTTAACATTAGGAGCAATTATATTTTCGATTGGAATTATTGGTATATTTTTAAACCGAAAAAATATTATCGTTATATTGATGAGTATCGAATTAATATTATTAGCTGTTAATATTAATTTAGTTTCTTTTTCAATTTTTCTGGGAGACTTAACTGGCCAGGTTTTCACATTATTTATTTTAACAGTAGCTGCTGCGGAGGCAGCCATTGGACTTGCAATTATTGTAGTTTATTATCGAAATTCAGGAACTATTAGAGTTGAGCATATAGATGAGTTGAAAGGATAAGAATGGAACTTTCAATCATATTCCTTCCATTAATCGCATCAATAATATCTGGTTTCTTTGGAAAATACATTGGTGATAGAAATTCTGAAATAGTCACAAGTGCTTTGGTTTCAATTTCTGCCTTACTATCTATTCTTGTTTTATATCAAGTAATTGTAAATCAGTATGAAGAAAATATAGTTATTGCAACTTGGATCAATTCAGGGTCATTGGATGTAAACTGGTCTATGTTAATTGATCCCTTGTCAGCCGTGATGTTGGTTGTAGTTACCTCTATATCTTCTTTAGTTCATATTTACTCAATTGGATATATGTCACACGATCCTCATAAACCAAGATTTATGGCGTATTTATCTCTGTTTACATTTGCAATGTTAATGCTCGTAACCTCTGATAATTTTGTTCAATTATTTTTCGGTTGGGAGGGAGTAGGTTTATGTTCATATTTCCTAATAGGTTTTTGGTTTAAAAAAGAAAGTGCTAATGCTGCAGCCATAAAAGCATTTGTTGTAAACAGAGTTGGAGATTTTGGATTTGCTTTAGGAATATTTTTAATATTTTATTTATTTGGTACAGTAAATTACTCTGAAGTTTTTCAACAAATACCAACAGTTGTTGATAAAAATTTACTGTTTTTAGGATTTGAAATTAAAGCAATAGATTTGATTTGCTTACTTTTATTTATTGGAGCAATGGGTAAGTCAGCTCAAATTTTATTACATACCTGGTTGCCAGATGCAATGGAAGGCCCAACTCCAGTTTCTGCATTAATACATGCAGCAACCATGGTAACAGCAGGAGTTTTTTTAGTAGTAAGATGTTCTCCTATTTATGAATACTCACCATTAATACTAAATTTAATAACGATTATTGGCATGACAACAGCCTTCTTTGCAGCAACAGTAGCTTTAGTACAAACTGACATAAAAAAAATTATTGCATATTCTACTTGTAGCCAATTAGGATACATGTTTTTTGCAGCTGGGGTCGGAGCTTATAATGTTGCGATGTTCCATTTGTTTACTCATGCTTTCTTTAAAGCATTGTTATTCTTAGGCTCTGGCTCTGTTATTCATGCTTTTAAAGACGAACAAGATATTAATAAAATGGGAGGAGTATGGAAAAAATTACCATTCACTTATGTATTAATGATCATTGGAACACTAGCATTGACCGGTTTTCCTTTCTTATCAGGTTTCTACTCAAAAGATGCAATTATAGAATTTGCCTATCTTAAAGGTAATACCACAGGTTATTATGCAGCTGGTATAGGAATACTAACAGCACTTTTAACATCAATATATTCTTGGAGATTAATATTTAAGACTTTCCATGGAGAATATAACAACAAAGAAATAAAAATAGAGGAAACTCACGAATCTCCTATAGTAATGCTTGTTCCATTATTTATTCTTTCAATAGGTGCAATTTTTGCAGGAGTTTTATTTAAAGGACTTTTTATTGGTAGTGGTGGTGAAAATTATTTTTGGGCAGAATCTATAAAGTTTTTAGAACCCTTAAGCACTGATCATCCACCTACATGGTTTTTACTTTTAACGCCTTGCTTAGTTACAATATCAATTCCAATTGCCTATTATCTGTTTGTTAAAAATAAAGAAATTCCAAATGGAATAGTGTCATTGAATAAACCTTTATATAATTTTTTAGTTAACAAATGGTATTTTGATGAATTGTATGATGTTTTGTTCATTAAATCTTCAAAGCGTTTAGGTTTATTTTTGTGGAAATTTTTTGATGGCACAATAATTGATGGATTTGGTCCAGATGGAATTTCATCTTTTATAAAAAAATGCTCAATTAAAGCAAATAAATTTCAAAGTGGATTTATTTATCAGTATGCATTTGTAATGCTTGTAGGTTTTTCTGCCTTTTTAACTTTTTTAATTGTAAGATAATGAACTTTCCTATTTTATCATCTCTAATTTTATTACCAATAGTTGGAGCTCTATTTTTATTTTTTACAAAAGATAAAGATGCAAATAATTTAACAGCAAAATATGTTGCTTTATTTACCACAATTGTAAATTTTTTAATTTCAATTTATTTGTGGATATCTTTTGATCAAACAACTTCTTCCTTTCAATTTGTTGAGGAAAGAATTTGGATAAAAGATTTTATTAATTACAAAGTTGGAGTAGATGGAATTTCAATTTTATTTATTTTATTAACAACTTTTATAACACCTCTCTGTATTGTTTCTGTAAATAACACAGTCAAAAATAGATTAAGAGATTTCTTAATTGCAATATTAATTATGGAAAGTTTCATGATTGGTGTTTTCTGTGCTCTTGATTTAGTTGTTTTCTATTTATTCTTTGAAGCTGGATTAATTCCAATGTTTTTAATAATAGGTATTTGGGGAGGTCCAAAAAGAGTTTATTCAGCATTTAAATTTTTTTTATACACTTTGCTAGGATCTGTTTTGATGTTGGTTGCTATAATATCTATTTACTGGATATCAGGTACTACAGATGTAATTGCACTTTACGAACTAGGCATTGATGCAAAATACCAAAATTTATTATGGCTTGCATTCTTTAGTTCTTTTGCTGTGAAAACGCCTATGTGGCCAGTTCATACATGGTTACCAGATGCACATGTCGAGGCACCTACAGCAGGATCTGTTCTTTTAGCTGCAATATTACTTAAAATGGCAGGTTATGGTTTTATTAGATTTTCTCTTGGACTGTTTCCCGTAGCGTCAGAAGTTTTTACACCATTGGTTTACACTTTAAGCGTGATAGCAATTATTTTCACGTCTTTCATAGCTTTAATGCAAGAAGATATGAAAAAACTAATTGCGTATTCATCAGTTGCACACATGGGTTTTGTTACACTTGGAATTTTTACACTGCAACAACAAGGTATAGAAGGAAGTATCATTCAAATGTTGAGCCATGGAATAGTTTCAGCAGCATTATTCTTATGTGTTGGTGTTGTATATGATCGGATGCACTCAAGACTAATTAAATCTTATGGCGGCATAGTTACTATTATACCTAAGTACTCTATTTTATTTATGTTATTTACATTAGCAGCATTGGGTTTACCTGGTACCTTTGGTTTTGTAGGTGAATTTTTAATTTTAATGGGTGCTTTCAAAGATAATTTTTTGGTAGCAGTAATTGCAAGTTTTGGAGTAATTTTAGGAGCCGCTTACATGTTGTGGTTATATAAAAGAGTAGTTTTTGGAAAATTAGTTAACGAAGACTTAAAACAAATGGTAGATTTGAATAGATCTGAGTATTTGATATTAACATGTTTAGCAGTCCCAACATTATTTTTTGGATTTTATCCAGAACCATTATTTAACACTATAGAAGTTTCAGTATCAGATTTGATCAATATGCATAACCTAAATATAGCAAGCAAGTAGTATGAATAATCTTAATTTAGTCTTACCTGAAATATTTATTTCATTATCAGTAATGTTCTTATTGATACTAGGTGTTTTTAAAAAAAATAGTTCACAATTAATTTTTAATCTATCTTTAGTCACAATTTTGGTTGCAATAATTCTTACTGTTAATGAAACTTTTTCAGTTAACAGAATTACGATATTTAACGACAGTATTGTTATTGACCGTATGGCTTCACTAATGAAAATTATTACTCTTATAGGTGGTTTTTTGGTTTTAGGAATTTCATCTAATTATTTAAAAAAATTTAAAATTTTTAAAATTGAATATCCTATTTTGATATTGAGTTCTGTGTTGGGTATGATGATTATGATTAGTTCTAATGATCTGATGGTTTTTTATATGGGTTTAGAATTGCAGTCACTAGCTCTTTATGTTTTGGCAACTTTTAATAGGGACCAACTAAAATCTTCCGAAGCTGGATTGAAATATTTTGTTCTAAGCGCACTGTCTTCTGGTTTATTATTATATGGGTGTTCATTAATTTATGGTTTTTCTGGATCAACAAATTTTGATGTTATAGCAAATCAACTTACATCCAATGAATATGCTTTAACTTTTGGTATTGTTTTTATATTAGTCGGTTTAGCATTTAAAATTTCTGCAGTACCATTTCATATGTGGGCACCAGATGTTTATGAAGGGTCTCCAACTACAGTTACACTCTTCTTTACAATGGTGCCTAAAATTGCAGCACTTACAGTATTCATAAGATTTTTATATGTTCCATTTTTAAATCTAATAGATCAATGGCAGATGATTATTATCTTTTTATCTATAGCTTCCATGATTTTTGGTGCAATTGCAGCAATAGGTCAAACTAATATTAAAAGACTTGTAGCTTATAGCTCTATTGGACACATTGGATATACTTTAGCAGGTTTAGCTACTGGCTCTAATGACGGAATTCAAAGTTCAATAATGTACATTTCTATTTATGTGGTAATGAATTTAGCTCTATTTTCATGTTTATTGATGTTAAAAAGAAATGACCAATATTATGAGGATATAGATGATCTTTCAGGCCTTTCAAAAAACCACCCACTATTATCATTATCTTTATTAATAATATTATTTTCACTTGCTGGGATACCGCCCTTGGCCGGTTTCTTTGCAAAATTCTACGTATTTAAAGCTGTAATTGAACAATCAATGTATTTCTTAGCAATAGTTGGATTATTATCAACTGTAATTGCAGCATTTTATTATCTGAGAATTATTAAAATAATTTATTTCGACAAAGAAAAAGAAAAATATGATTCAGATCATGGATTATGGTT
>CACLHJ010000014.1 GCA_902606645.1 uncultured Pelagibacteraceae bacterium
AAAACAATTAATAAATACTTAGGAGATAATTATACCGTTTTAGCTAGTTATGGTCATATTCGAGATTTACCATCAAAAAATGGTTCTGTTGATCCGGATCAAAATTTTAAAATGGAATGGGAAGTTGACAACTTTTCAAAAAAATATCTTAAAGATATTACTGATGCTGCAAAAGAATCTTCTAAAATTATTTTAGCAACAGACCCTGATCGTGAGGGAGAAGCTATAGCATGGCATGTAAAGGAATATTTGAATGAGAAAAAACTACTCAAAGATAAAGAGGTTGAAAGAGTTGTGTTCAACGAAATTACTAAAAAGGCTGTTACTTTTGGAATTGAAAATCCAAGGCAAATCGAGCCCTTGCTAGTTGATGCCTACATGGCAAGAAGAGCACTTGATTATCTTGTTGGTTTTAATATTTCACCAATATTATGGACTAAACTTCCTGGGTCAAAGTCAGCAGGTAGAGTGCAATCTGTTGCTTTAAAATTAATAACAGAAAGAGAGCATGAAATTGAGTTATTTAATCCAGAAGAGTTTTGGACTTTAAGTTTAAAATTTCAAGATGAGAAAAAAAATTCAATTACCGCAAGCATCTATCAATTAGATAATGAAAAAATTGAAAAATTTACCTTTAGAAAAAAAGAAGATATTGAAAAGGCAATCTCTGAATTAAAGAATAAAAAATTTAATATTAGTGATATTTCATCAAAAATTATTAATAGAAATCCATCTGGTCCATTTACAACTTCTACACTACAACAAGTTGCTTCAAGTAGATTGGGATTTGGAGCTTCAAGAACTATGCAAATAGCACAAAAACTTTATCAGGGTATAGAAATTGAAGGAGATACAGTTGGCTTAATAACTTACATGCGAACTGATGGTACAAATTTATCAGCAGACGCTATTAATGATTTTAGAAATTTTGTTAAAATAAGTTATGGAAATGATTATGTGCCTGAAAAAGCTAATAACTATTCTGGAAAAAAAGCAAAAAATGCCCAAGAAGCACATGAAGCTATTAGACCCACAGATATAAATAGAACTCCTGAAGCTGTTAAAAAATATTTAAGTACTGACCAAAATAAATTGTACAATTTGATATGGAGTAGAGCTTTATCCTCTCAAATGGTTTCTGCAAAATTTGATAGAAATACAATTACTATTGAAACTGATGATAAAAATACAATTTGTAAAGCAAGTGGCTCAGTATTAAAATTTGATGGTTTTTTAAAAGTTTATAAAAATCTCAATTCGGATGACGATGACGAGATACTTCCAGAGGTAAAAAAAGGACCTATAAATATTGAATCCTTTTTAGATGAACAACATTTTACACAACCTCCTCCAAGGTATTCAGAAGCAAGTTTAGTTAAGAAGCTAGAGGAGCTAGGAATTGGAAGACCCTCAACATATGCAAGTATAATATCAACAATTTCTAATCGTGGATATGCTGAGATAACTAATAAAAGATTTTTCCCAACTGACCGTGGAAAATTAATTTCTGCTTTTTTGGAAAAATTATTTTCTAAATATGTTGATTATAATTTTACTGCAGAATTAGAAGATCAATTAGACGAAATTACAACTGGAAAAGAAAGTTGGACAAAAGTTTTAGAATTATTTTGGAAGGATTTTAATAATAACGTATCAGAAGTAAAAGAGAAAAGAACTAGAGAAGTTTTGGATTTATTAAATGAAAGTTTGGGTGCATTAATTTTTGATAAAGATGAAGGTGGCAATATAGTCAGGAAGTGTCAGTTGTGTAATACGGGATCATTAAGTTTAAAAAACAGTTTTAGAGGTGGTGCATTTATTGGTTGTTCTAATTATCCAGAATGTAAATTTACTCGTCCTTTATCAAAAGCTAAAGCCGCTGCACAAGCTCAATTAGCTGAACCAAAATATTTAGGAAAACATGAGAATGGAAATGACATTTTCCTAAAAAATGGAAGATTTGGCCCTTATTTACAATATGAAAAGATTTTAGATGATACAGAAGAGGAAATTAATACGAAGAAAAAGAGAAAGACTAAAAAAGCTAAAAAAGATGTGAATGAACTATTAAAAAATATCTCAATTCCAAAAGGTATTGAATTGGAAAGTATAGATATAGAGAAGGCAAAATTTTTATGTTCACTGCCAAAATCTCTAGGAATTAATCCGGATAATCAAAAAGAAATTTCTTTAAACACTGGAAGATTTGGACCATATTTAAAGTGTGAAAATAAATCTGCTAGACTTGAAAATGTTGAAGAAATATTTTCAATAGGTTTGAATAGAGCAATAATATTAATTGCTGATGCTAAGCCAGGCAGAATGTCATCCTCAATCATAAAGGATCTTGGGGAACATCCGGAAGATAAAAAACCTGTAAGAATAATGAAGGGCCAATATGGTCCTTACATTAAATACAAATCTCTAAATGCAACAATTCCAGAGGAAAAAGACCCTACAGAGCTAAATATGGAAGAGGCTCTTATCCTTATTGAGAAAAGACGGGAATACGATAAAAATAAGAAAATTAAAAAAAAGAAAAAAAAATGACAATTAATAATAAAATTGATGAATTAAAAATAATATTACCAGAAGCCAAAGCTCCAGTGGGTTCTTATGTTGCTACGAAAATAGTTGGAAATCTTCTTTATATTTCTGGACAAATATCAGTTGATGAAAACGGTAAACTAATAAAAGGTAAGATTGGTAAAGAACTCACAACAGATGAAGGGTATAATGCTGCAAAAAGATGTGGTTTAAGTATTGTTTCTCAAGTAAAGACTGCATGTAATGGAGATTTATCTAGAGTAAAATCATGTGTTAAATTAACTGGTTTTGTTAATTCCACTGACGATTTTATTGAACAACCTAAAGTAATAAATGGGGCATCAGATTTAATATCTTTGATTTTTGGTGAGGCAGGAATGCACACAAGAGCTGCAGTAAGTACAAACAGTCTACCACTTGGAGTATCTGTCGAGGTAGATGCTATATTTGAATTATACTAATTTATCTTCCAACACCAAAATAATCAATATCTAATTTTTTCATTTTCAAAGGTGAGTATAAATTTCGCATGTCGTATATTTTAAATTTCTTTTTTTTGATTAATTTTTTAAAATTCAGTTGCTTGAAATCATTCCACTCTGTATGTAAAATAACTAAATCAGTTTTTAAACAAGCAGCAGAAATTGTGCTGCAATATTTTACATTTTTAAAACTTTTAAAATCATCTTTTTCACCAGAAGGATCATAATATTTAATTTTACAACTTTTTTTATTAAGATATTTAATCATTGGTATGCTTGATGCCTCACGCATATCATCTGTATTAGGTTTAAATGTAACACCCAAAAAGGTTATAATTTTATTTTTAAAATTTGCTCCAAGAATTTTATCAACTCGCTTTACTAGTAAAGTTTTACGATTTTCATTTGAATTAACTACACTTTTAACAATGGACAAATCTGTTTTAAATTTACTGCCAGTATCAATTAAGGCACGTGTATCCTTTGGAAAACATGATCCACCATATGCAGGCCCTGCTCTTAAAAATCTATCACCTATTCGCTGATCTGAGCCCATACCTGCAGCTACATCTTTAACATCGACACCTGCTTTTTCACACAAATTGGCAATTTCATTTATAAATGAAATCTTTGTAGCTAAAAAAGCATTTGAAGCGTACTTGATAAGTTCAGCCCCTCTTCTGGAGGTATTAAAATATCTACTTATTTTTTTTATAATTGGTAAATATAAAGACTTTAAAATTTTATTTGCTTTCTTACTATCAGTTCCAATAATTACCCTGTCAGGATAGATAAAATCTCTTATGGCTTCACCTTCTCTTAAAAATTCAGGATTTGATACAATATCAACTAATTTTTTTTTCTTTAGATTAAATAAAATTTTCTCAATTTGATCTCCTGTAGATAAAGGTACTGTAGATTTATTAACTATTATTTTATATTTTTTAATAATTTTATTTAAATCTTTGGCAACACTAAAAACGTATTTCAAATCGGCTGTATTAGAGTTTTTTTTAGTAGGTGTTCCAACACAAATAAAAATTATATCTGAATTTAATACTGCTTTTTTTAAATCTGTAGTAAATATCAATCTCTTTTGTTTATGATTTTTTTTTAAAATTTCCTCAAGACCAGGTTCAAAAATTGGAACTATTCCATTATTTAGTAAGTCAATTTTTTTTTTATCTTTATCTACACAATAGACTGTATTTCCAACATCAGAAAAACATACACCACTTACAAGTCCAACATAACCAGTACCTATCATACAAAGTTTCATAATTTTCCAATTTCTATATTAGATTTTATAAAACCGTCCATTGTACCGCAGTCCAAATATTTACCTGTAAAATTATGTGCAATAAATTTTTCATTATCATTAATCAGAGATTGTATTGCATCTGTGATATGAATTTCACCACCTTTACCAGGCTTTTGGTTTGATAATTTATGAAATATTGTCTTTGGTAAAATATATCTACCAATTACCGCTTTGTTTGATGGAGCATTTTTAATAGATGGTTTTTCAACTACCTGTTTAATAATAAAATTATTTTTAGAGACTTTTTTAGTTAAATTATAAATACCCCATCTAGAAACTGTTTTTTTATTAACTTTCATGCTCGCCATAACTGATGATTTAAATTTATTGTGAGTAGAAATCATTGATTTTGAGCAATTTTTTTTCATTATTAGATCATCGGGCAACAACATTAAAAAATATTTATCTTTAATAAATTTTTTTGTTTTTAAAACTGCATCACCTGTACCCTTAGGTTTATTTTGATAAACAAATTTTATCATTTTTTTATATTTTCGAATTTTTTTGTATTCATCGATAATTTTAGGATCTTTTTTCTTTTTTATTATGTTTTTATAGAAATTATCACTATAAAAATATTTTTTAATCATCATTTTCTTTTTTGAAATAATAAAAATTATCTCTTTAATACCAGCGTCAATACATTCTTGTAAGATATATTCAATTCCAGGTTTTCCATTAATAGGTAATAACTCCTTTGCAAAAACACTTGTCAAAGGCAACAATCTGGTACCAAGCCCAGCTAATGGAATAATAGCTTGTTTAATCATTTAAATGTTTTACTTATTTAAGAATTTTACACAAATGAAAATTTTATTAAATAAGACATCATTGACTGAATCATTGAGGCATTTCAGTGATATTGGGTTTGTTCCTACAATGGGCTCAATACATAAAGGACATTTATCACTTATCAGTAAGTCGAATCAAATGTGTCAAAAAACAGTAGTTAGCATTTTTGTCAATCCAAAACAGTTCGATAATAAAAAAGATTTTAAAACTTACCCTAAAAATATTAAGAAAGATTTAAAGGTATTAAATCAAAGTAAAACAGTTGATTTTGTATATATTCCAAAATTTAAAGATATCTTTAAAAATAATAAAAAACCTAGAATCAAACTGATTAAGAAAGATAAAATTTTATGTGCTAAATTTAGAAATGGCCATTTTGAAGGTGTTTTGGATGTAATGGATAGGTTAACTTATATAGTTAGACCAACCAAAATTTTTATGGGAAATAAAGATTTTCAGCAATTGTTTTTAGTTAAAAAATATTTAAAGAAAAAATATAATATTAATGTTTTAGGATGCAAAACTATTCGTGAAAAAAATAAGGTTGCCCTATCATCAAGAAATTACTTTCTTTCTAAAAGAGATCTTATTTTGGCTAGTAGAGTAGTAAAAAAATTAATTAATGTGAAAAAAAATATTAAAAATAAAAAAAATAAAAATAAATATCTATTGACTGTAAAAGATAATTTTCAAAAACAATTTAAAATTAAAATTGAATACTTGGAACTTAGAAATATAAATAACTTAAAATTATCAAATGTTATTAATTCATCTAAGCTTTTTGTGGCATACTATTTAAATGGGGTAAGATTAATCGATAATTTGTAAGTTATAGAAAATAAGCTCCGACACCTAAAAAGGATACAAAACCAATTACATCTGTTATTGTTGTAACAAACACACTTGATGCTATTGCTGGATCAATGTTCATTTTTTTAAGAGTAAATGGAACTAATATTCCAAATAAACCTGCAATGATCATTGTTAAAACCATTGAAATAGCAATTATTATTGAGAGTAGATTGTCTTGAAACCATATTTGAACAATAATAGCACTAATAATTGCAAAAATAACTCCATTCAAAATACCAATTGAAAACTCTTTAAAAACATTTGAAGAAAAGTTATTTTTAGTTAGATCATTAGTTGCAATAGTTCGAACAGTAACTGCTAATGTTTGCATTCCAGCATTACCGCCCATTGAAGCAACTATTGGCATTAGAAAAGCTAAAACTACCATTTGCTCTATTGTTGCTCCAAATAAACTTATACACCAAGTTGCTAGAAACGCTGTAAATAAATTTAATAGCAACCAATTAAATCTTCTTTTAGTTTTGGTTATTACTCCATCTGTTATTTCTTCATCACCAACTCCTGCTAATCTCAATGCATCTTCTTCTGCTTCTTCCTTTAAAACTGTTAGTACATCATCATTCATGATCATGCCTACAAGCTTGTTATTTTTGTCAACTACTGCTGCTGAATTTAGATTGTAGTTTTCAAACAAGTTAGCAACTTCCTCCTTGTCCATATCTACAGGTACTAATAATTGTGACTCAGACATCACAGTTACCATCTTAGTATCTCTTGGAGATGTTAATACCTTAGAGGACGGAACTGTGCCTATAGGGTTAAAGTCCTCATTTACTATGAATATTTCTAAAAATTCCTCAGGAAGATCTTTATTTTCTCTCAAATAATCAATTGTTTGTCCTACAGACCAATTGCTCGGTATAGCTGTAAATTCCCTTTGCATTAATCTAGCAGCTGTATCTTCTGGATAGCTTAAACTCTCCAATAGAGCAAAACGATCTTTTGGTGGCAAAGAGCTAAGGATGTTATTTTTATCTTCTTCAGGTACATTTTCTAAAATAGATATTGCGTCATCTGAATCTAAATTTTTAATAATGCTTACAATAGATTCGGAAGATAAATAATTAATAATTTCTGTTTGGATTGACTCGTTTAGCTCAACAAATACTTCTGGATCTATATTAAAATTATTGAGTTTAATTAGACTTTCTCGATCATTTTGGCTTAAATGCTCAATTATATCCGCTGCATCAGCAGGGTGCATTTCTCTGAAAGAATTAGTAATAAATTGAGCATCATTGTTTGCTATTTTGGATGTAACAACTCTAATGTACTCTTTATTAAATTCAAAATTTACTTTTTTATCTTTAGTTTTTTTTGTTAAAGACATAAATCTACCTATAATTTTAATTTGCACTATTAATACATAATAAAGATAATACAATTTATAAATGAATATAGAGATCAAAAAGTCAGTAAAACCGGTAAATTATATTGATGCTATAAATTTTATGGAAGAAAGATTGGAACAAATATTTAAAAAAAAAGAAAAAGAATTGATATGGACTTTAGAACATGAAGAAATTTATACTGCTGGAACAAGTTACAGTAAAACAGATATTATTGATAAATCGGTAAAAATTATTGAAACAAACAGAGGCGGAAAAATCACATGTCACGGCCCTGGCCAATTAATTTGTTACTTTGTTTTAGATTTAAGAAATAAAAAAGATATTAGAAAATTTATTAATTCTATTGAAAAAACAATTATAGAAACTTTAAAAACTTTTAATATAGAAACTTTTTCTGACAAAAATAATATTGGAATTTGGTATGAGGAAAATGGTATTATAAACAAAGTTGCAGCAATTGGTGTAAGAGTTAAAAAATGGATTGCCTATCATGGTTTTGCAATAAATATAGACAACAATATAGAACAATATAAAAAAATTATACCTTGTGGAATAAAAGATAAAGGAATAACAAATTTATATAAAATTAAAAATCAAGATTATTCGAAATTAAAAGATCTATTAATAGAAAAATTTATTTTAAACCTGGAAAACTAAGTCTTTTTATCTTCAGCAAATTTTTAAAATAATCGGGTAATAAAGCTGTATAAGTGTGTCTAACATCATTAATGATAAATTTTATTTGATAAGAATGAAGCATTAAATTTTTATTTAGGCCTCTAGCAGTATTTGATAATTTATATTTAATATCACCAAAAATTGGTTGACCCAAAGCATATAGTTGTTTTCTTAATTGATGCTTACGGCCAGTTATTGGCTTTAGTTCGATCAGACTAGCCTCTGAATTTTTATCAAGTACTTTGTATAAAGTTTTTGATTTTTCTATGATTTTTTTTTTTCCATCATATCTTATTAAATCATCATTCCATTCACCTGAATTTTTAACTAGTTCACCATGACAGATAGCTAAATAAGTTTTGTGAACTTTCCTTAGTCTAAATAAGGAAGTTAATAATTGAGCACTTTCTCTATTTTTTGCCATAATAAAGACTCCAGATGTATCTTTGTCTAAACGGTGTACTGAATAAGGTTTTGTGCCTTGAAAAATTTCACTTTTAGAAAAAATATCAACAAGATTTTTTTTTGATTTAGTTCCACCTTGAACTGAAATTCCTGAACTTTTATTTAGTACAATAAAATTTTCATTATTATCAATTATTTGATCTTCATTTGATTTTATAACTTCTTTAGATGGCTTAAATTTAATTTTTTTTTGAACAATTGTCTCTTTAAATTCAATATTGAATAAATCAATATTATCTTTTGTATTGATTTTTTGTGAACTCTTAATTTTTTTTTTGTTTAGTTTAATTTTACCTGATCGTAAATATTTCTCTATTAAAGATTGGGGAATTTTTCCAAATTTAAGCCTAATCCATCTATCTATACGCATTTCATTACACGTTGAATCAACGATGTAAGACTTTATCATTTTGTAAATTTATACTGATGCTTGTTTTTTTTCTACAGCTTTTGGGGTTTCTTTATTTGTGTCTTTTTTTGGTTTATCTATTCTTTTCGCCTCAACATCTCTATCAACAAATTCAATTATAGCCATCGGTGCATTATCACCATATCTAAATCCAGCCTTAATAATTCTAGTATATCCACCTTTTCTACTTTCATACCTTTTAGAAAGTGTTTTTTTTACCTTATTAGCAGATTTGATATCTTGAAGTTGAGAAACTAACATTTTTGTTGTTAGTAAAGTTTCCTTCTTTCCTAATGTAATAATTTTATCAGCCTGAGGTTTTAAAAATTTTGCTTTTGGTAAAGTAGTCTTTATTTGCTCATATTTAATTAAAGAGTTTAACATATTCTTTAACAGAGCTTTTCTATGTTCAGAAGTCCTATTTAACTTTTTATTTGCCATTCCATGTCTCATTAGATGGCTTCCTCTAATTTTTTAGACATTTCTGCGATATTGTCTGGTGGCCAGTTTGGGATTTCCATACCTAGATACAATGACATTCCAGTTAAAACTTCTTTGATTTCATTTAAAGATTTTCTTCCAAAATTAGGAGTCCTCAACATTTCGCCTTCGGATTTTTGAACCAAATCTCCAATGTAGATAATATTGTCATTTTTTAAACAATTCATTGATCTAACAGATAGTTCTAGTTCATCCACTTTTCTTAATAAATTTTTATTGAATTCAGGTTCTGTAGAAACTTCTTTAACTGGAGCTTCAACTGGTTCATCAAAATTAATAAACATTTTTAGCTGGTCTTGAAAAATTCTCGCTGAATAAGCAACGGCATCCTCAGCTGATATAGATCCGTTAGTTTCGACTTCCATGGTTAGTTTGTCATAATCAAGTGCTTTTCCTTCTCGCGCGGTACTGACAGAAAATGAAACCTTTTTTACTGGACTGTAAAGAGAGTCTATAGCAATTAATCCTAACGGTGGCTCTTCTGGCTTATTAAGATCAGCTGGCACATAACCTTTTCCTGTATTGACATTCATTTCCATGTGAAAAGATGTATTTTCGTCAAGATTACAAATTACTAAGTCTGGATTTAAAATTTCCACATCTGCTACACCTGCAATGTCTGAGGCTTTAATTTCACCTGGCCCTTTAGCGTCTAGAATTAATTTTTTTGTACCTTCTGAATTACATTTTAAAGCTAAAGATTTAACATTTAAAACAATATCTGTAACATCTTCTCTAACACCTTTAATTGATGTAAATTCATGAAGAACACCATCTATTTGTATCGAAGTCACAGCTGCACCTCTTATTGAAGAAAGTAAAATTCTTCTAAGTGAGTTTCCTAAAGTTAGGCCATAGCCTTTTTCTAATGGTTCAGCAACTATTTTTGCATGAGTTAAGTCATCACTTATTTGCACATCTAGTTTTGACGGCTTAATTAAAGACTTCCAATTTTTTATATTTACATTTTCGACTTCCATTAAACTCTCCTTTTCTTCGGTGGTCTAGTCCCATTATGAGGCATGGGTGTAGTGTCCTTAATAGACAAAATTTTAAATCCTCTAGCTTGTAAAGCCCTTAATGCAGTTTCTCTTCCTGATCCTGGGCCTTTTACTTCAACAGATAAAGTTTTCATTCCATACTCTAGCGCTTTTGAAGCAGCAGAGTCTGCAGCAATTTGTGCAGCATACGGAGTAGATTTCCTTGATCCCTTAAAACCTTTTTGACCAGCTGAAGCCCAAGATATTACATTACCATTTGTATCAGCTATTGAAATTATTGTGTTATTAAAAGTTGATTGCACGTATGCAATTCCATTTAAAATATTCTTTTTAATTTTCTTCTTTTTTGAATAAGAACTTTTTGCACTCTTTTTTGAGGATTTCTCTACCTTCGGATCGTTATTTTCAATTTTATCAGATTTTGCCATGACTATTTTTTAGTTGGTGTTAATTTTTTTCCTGCAATTGCTATTGCTTTTCCTTTTCTTGTTCTTGCATTACATCTAGTTCTTTGACCTCTAACTGGTAATTTTTTTCTATGTCTAGTTCCTCTGTAACAAGCTAGATCAATTAATCTTTTTATGCTGAGTGAATAATCTCTTCTAAGATCTCCTTCAACTTTAAAATTTTGGTCTATGTATTCTCTTATTTTCAATATTTCATCATCAGTAAGCTCGTTAACTCTTTTTGCTTTTGGAATTTCAAGTGATGAACAAATCTGATTAGAAAATTTATCTCCTATTCCGTAGATATAGGTAAGTCCAATGTGGACAAGTTTATTCTGTGGAATATTTATACCTGCGATACGAGCCATAAGTTTTGTGATAAATTGTGCCTTTTATATAAGAAGATTAATCAAAGTCAACGCCTTAAACATTGATAAAAGTGTCTATTTTATTGGTTATTTGGTCGATTTCATCACTTCCATCAATTTCATAGAAATAAGAATTTTTAGAATAGAAATCTAAAACTGGTTTGGTTGTTTCCATGTAAGTGTCATATCTTTTTAAAATTGTGTCCAATTCATCGTCTGACCTTTTTTCTAGGATTTTTCTTTTCTGTATACGTTTGATTATTGTCTCTTTATTAACATTAAGAAAAAAAACAAAATCTATCTTCTGATTTGAGCTATCTAGTAATAAGTCTAAATTTTTTGCCTGATTTATTGAACGTGGATAGCCATCAAATATTAATTTATTTTTTTTTTGAGGGTCAAATACTTGTTTTTCTAGAAGTTGATTAACAATATCATCACTAACAAACC
Organism: uncultured Pelagibacteraceae bacterium; assembly: GCA_902606645.1. Taxonomy (GTDB): domain Bacteria; phylum Pseudomonadota; class Alphaproteobacteria; order Pelagibacterales; family Pelagibacteraceae; genus Pelagibacter. The sequence goes on from CACLHJ010000014.1 coordinate 11,686, forward strand.
TTCCATCGTTCATAACATCGATAATTTTTTTGCCTATGTCTGAATCATTTTTTATTTCTTCTCTTAAAATATCACCTGTCGATATTTGAAAATTACCAAGTTTTTTTACTAAATATTTAGCCTGTGTTCCTTTACCAGCACCCGGAGGTCCGAATAAAATTATATTCACTTATCTACCAAATTTTGTTTTTTTAATTAATTGTTCGTACTGTGAACTCATCAATCTGGTTTGAATTTGTGTTACTGTGTCAATGGCAACTACGACAACAATTAGAATTGAGGCGCCACCTAAATAAAAAGGAATAGGATAATTTGCAATTAAAAATTCAGGCATTAAACATACCAAGGTTAAATATAAAGCACCAATAGTAGTAAGTTTGATAGAAATATTCTCAATGTACATTGCGGTACTTTCACCTGGTCTAATACCTGGAACAAACCCACCATATTTTCTTAAATTTTCTGCTGTCTCAGTTGGGTTAAATGTTATAGAGGTATAAAAAAAAGTGAAAAATATTATCCCAGATGCATAAAGCAACATGTATAAAGGCTGACCCTGAGTGAAAAATGAACTTAAATTTAAAAAAGTATCATTATCTGAAAACGAAAAATTTGAAAAAGTCACCGGTAATAATAAAAGTGCAGAAGCAAATATAGCAGGTATTACTCCTGCTTGATTAATTTTTAATGGTAAATGTGATGATTCTCCACCGTACATTTTGTTACCCATTTGTCTTTTTGGGTAATTGATAAGAATTTTTCTAAGTGCTCTTTCCATAAATACAACAAACAATATTGTTAAAATCAGTAGAACAAAAATGGCTAAGATCATAAATGTTGATACAGCACCCGTTCTTCCAAGTTCAAAAGTAGTTACAAGTGCTCTAGGTATTTCTGCAACAATCCCTGCAAAAATTATTAATGATATACCATTACCAATTCCTCTTTGGGTAATTTGTTCACCTAACCACATTAAAAATATAGTACCAGCTACAATAGTTGTTACCGTTGTGATTTTAAAGAAAGCTCCAGGGTTAATGACTAAATCTGCTGAAGATTCTAAACCAACTGATAACCCATAACCTTGCACAGTTGCTAACAAAACAGTTCCATACCTTGTAATTTGAGTAATTTTTGCTCTACCGGTTTCACCTTGTGCTTTTAGATTTTTAAAATAATCAGATACCCCAGTTAAAAGCTGAACAATAATTGCAGATGAAATATATGGCATGATACCAAGTGCAAAAATGGCCATTCGACTGACAGCTCCACCTGCGAATACGTTGAACATTCCAAGTAATCCCTTTTGATTACCATCCATCATTATCTTTAACTGTTCTGGATCTATACCCGGAAGAGGAACAAATGTTCCAAATCTATATACTGCAAGAATAAAAATAGTAAATATTATCCTATTTCTTAAATCAGTTGTTGATGATGAATCGCTCATATCAATTAACTATTTTTTTAGTTGAATAGATCCACCAATTTTTTCAAGTTTTTCTATTGCGGACTTTGAAGCTAAATCTGCCTCAATATTAATTTTTTCTTTAACTTCACCTGTTCCTAAAATCTTTAGTTTTTTTGAATTCTTGTTTATTAATTTTAACTTCTTTAATAAATCAGAATTAAGTACTTCTTTTGGATTTATATTTTTCTTATCAATATATGATTGAATTTTTTCTAAATTTAAAATTGCTACTCCATCTTTTGAAATGGGATTAAATCCTCTTTTTGGTAATCTTCGATATAGTGGCATTTGACCACCTTCAAAACTTTTAATAGCAACACCAGATCTTGATTTTTGACCTTTAACTCCTCTACCAGATGTTTTGCCTTTACCAGAGCCAATACCTCTACCAACTCTAATTTTAGATTTATTTATCTTTTCTCTATTATTTAAACTTATCATTATCCTCTTTTTTCAACTATTTCTGAAATTTTTTTATTTCTTATGGCAGATATTTGTTTGGGTGAACTTTGTTTCAACAAAGCTTTCATTGTAGCTCTAATAACATTATGTGCATTAGAGGTTCCCATTGATTTAGCTACAATATCTTTTACACCTAAAACTTCGCAAACAGCTCTAACAGGTCCTCCAGCAATAATTCCTGTTCCTTTAGATGCTGCTCTTAAAATGATTCTACCAGAACCATCTTTTGCTTTAACATCATGATGTATGGTTCTACCTTCCCTAAGAGGAATATGAGTAAGTTTTCTTCTAGCCATTTCATTGGCTTTTTTAATAGCATCTGGAACTTGTTTAGCCTTTGCATGAGCTATTCCAATTTTTCCAGCTTGATTGCCGACTACAACTAGTGCTGAAAAACCAAATCTTCTTCCACCCTTCACAACTTTAGTAATTCTGTTTATGTGAACTAATTTTTCTAATATATCATCGTTTTTTTTATCTCTAAAATTTTCCATATTAAAATTCCATTCCATTTTCTCTTAAAGTTTCAGCAAAAGCTTTTACTCTGCCATGATATTTGTAAGAACCTCTATCAAAATAAATTTTGGTTATGTTTTTTTCTTGAGCCTTTATTGCTAATTTTTGCGCCACAAGTTTTGACAGTGCAGTTTTGTTTACTTTTTCCCCAGATTTAAGATCTTTTTCAACTGAAGATGCAGACAATAATGTTACCTTTTTAATATCATCAATTATTTGAGCGGAAATATTTTTTGCTGATCTTGAGATGCTCAATCTAAACCTGTCATTCGCTGCAACTCTTTTAACCTTATTGCTTACTCGAAATCTTTTTCTAATACTTGTGTTTAGTTTCATTATTTTTTCTTTCCTTCTTTTTTAAGAACGTATTGTCCTTTTTCTCTTATTCCCTTACCCTTATAAGGTTCTATTTTTCTCAAAGTTTTAATTTTGGATGCAACAGCACCTACAAGTTGCTTATCTGAACCTGAAATTTTTAAAGTTGTTTGTTTTTCGACTACAATTTTAATCCCTTCGGGAATATCAAAATCAATATCATGGCTATATCCTAATTGTAAGTTTAATTGATTGCCCTTTAGAGCAGCTCTATAACCTACACCAACTAATTCTAAGATTTTTTCATAACCAGCACTAGAGCCTATAACAGCATTATTAATTAAGCTCCTGTTCATGCCCCAAAGTCTTTTTGAATTTTGATCAACTTTTTTAGGTTTAATTGATATTTCTTTTCCCTCTTGTATGTCTAAATTAAACATTTCAAGATCAATATTAATTGATTTTTTACCTAACGGACCCTCAATATTGATAACATTACCAGCTAAAGCAACTTTTACTTTTTCAGGGATTGATATATTTATTTTACCTATTTTAGACATTAAAATACCTTACAGATTATTTCTCCACCAACTTTTTGTTTTCTGGCATCGATATCTGTCATAACACCTTTTGGTGTAGAGATTATAGCAATACCAAGTCCATTATTAATTTTAGGTAGACCGCTTGCACTTGAGAAAATTCTTCTTCCAGGCTTTGAAACTCTTTCAAAAGCACTAATAACTGGATTTCCTGAATGGTATTTTAATTCTAATGATATGGTAGGTTTCTTATCTTCAGAATTTATTTTAAAATCTTTTATAAACCCTTCATTTTTTAATATATCAGCAATTTTTGTTTTAAAATTAGAAGAAGGCAATTCTACTTTTTTATGATTTCTAGCTTGAGCATTTTTTACTCTAGCAATCATATCTCCTATCGGGTCACTTAAACTCATAATTATCCTTTCTACCAGCTGGATTTAACTAGTCCTGGTATCTTTCCTTGTAATCCTAATTGTCTTAATGCAATTCTCGAAATTTTTAATTTTCTATAAACTCCATGTGGTCTTCCTGTAATTTCGCATCTATTCATAACTCTTGTCTTTGCTGAGTTTCTTGGTAATTTTGACAATTTTTGTTGTGCTTTAAATCTTTCTTCAAGTGTGATTTTTTTATCCATCACTATTTTCTTTAAAGCTGCTCTTTTCTTATAAAGACTATCAGATAATTTAATCCTTTTTTTATTTTTATTTATAGCGCTCAATTTAGCCATGTTTAATTATCTCCTTTTTTTATAAATGGAAAATTCATTTTT
>CACLHJ010000015.1 GCA_902606645.1 uncultured Pelagibacteraceae bacterium
TATTATAAACATCAACAACTTTTTTTCTTGGAATTACTTGAAAAAAAATTGGTTTACAGAAAAGAGAATTATGTGAATTGGGATCCAATAGATGAAACTGTACTTGCAAATGAACAAGTTATTGATGGAAAAGGTTGGAGATCTGGGGCAACAGTAGAAAGAAAGAAACTTAATCAATGGTTTTTTAATATTTCTAAATTTTCACAAGATTTATTAGACGGGCTAGACAAACTAGACCAATGGCCAAATAAAGTTAAAACAATGCAGAAAAACTGGATTGGGAAATCATTTGGTTGTGAAATTGACTTTAAAACTGAAGGGAATTTACCAGTTAAAAATATAAAATGTTTTACTACAAGACCTGACACTCTTTTTGGTTTTTCTTTTTTAGCTTTATCTATCGACCATGAGATTTCTAATTTTTACAAGGATGATAAGAATTTTCTAAAATTCAAAGAAGAGTGTTCGAAAACTGGAACTACAGAAGAAGCTATTGCTGTTGGAGAAAAAATTGGATTTAAAACTGACCTTGTAGCGCTAAACCCTTTAAACCCTGAACAAAAAGTTCCTGTTTACTTTGCTAATTTTGTTCTTATGGATTATGGATTTGGAGCCGTTTTTGGATGTCCGGCGCATGACCAAAGAGATTTTGATTTTGCAAAAAAATATAATCTTGAAATTAAAACTGTTGTTAGACCAGATGATCAAGAAGATACTTTCCAAGTTAATAAAGAAGCCTACCCAGGTCCTGGAGTAATTATAAACTCAGAATTTTTGAATGGACTAAGCGCACCAGATGATTCTGTGCTTAAAACAATTACTATTTTAGAAAAAAAGAATATAGGGAAAAAAAAAATAAATTTTAGAATAAAAGACTGGGGTGTATCTAGACAAAGATACTGGGGTTGTCCTATTCCAATTATGTATGATGAAGAGGGTAAAGCACATCCTATTCCTAAGGAAACTCTTCCTGTAAAACTTCCAGAAAATATCGATTTAAATGTTAAAGGCAATCCTCTAAATCATCAAAAAAATTGGAGAGAGGTTGAGATTGATGGCAAAAAATTTATCAGAGAAACCGATACACTGGATACTTTTGTTTGCTCTTCATGGTATTACTTGAGGTTTTGTTCACCAAATAATAATGATTACGGATTTAATAAAGAGGAAATTGATTACTGGATGCCAGTTGACCAATATATTGGAGGTGTTGAACATGCAATTTTGCATCTACTTTATTCAAGATTTTTTATGCAAGCTTTATCATACCAAAATCCTAGTTTTAACATCCTTGAACCATTTGAGGGCTTGTTTACACAAGGGATGGTTTGTCATGAAACCTACAAAGATAAAAATAATAATTGGATAAGCCCAGACGAGATTGAAGTTAAAAATGGAAAAAAAGTTTTGAAAAAAAATCAAACTGAAGAAATTAAAATAGGTCCGTCAGAGTCAATGTCAAAATCTAAAAAAAATACGATTGATCCAGAGAAAATAATTGAAATGTATGGAGCAGACTCGGCAAGATTATTTATTTTATCAGATAGTCCGCCAGAAAAAGATGTTCAATGGTCAGATGAAGGGATTGCCTCCTCCTATAAATTTATTCAAAAACTATGGTCTTTAAACGAGAAAGTTATTTATGAGATGGAGCAAAATCATGGAGAGGATGAGGGAAAGGAATTAATCAAATTTACGAATAAATATTTAAAAAAAATGACTGATGGTTTAAATGCCTTTAGTTATAACATTCTAATTGCCAATTTGCATGAAATGCAAAATTTTTTCTATAAAGAATTAAATAAAAAATATACAAAAAAAACATTAATCGAAAATTTTAGTAAAATCTTGATAACAATGACTCCAATAATTCCACATCTTGCAAATGAGTGTTTAAAAAGAATAAACTATAATGTTACTAAATGGCCTGAGTATGATGAAAAACTATTAGTTGAAGACATTATTCCTTATGTGATTCAGGTTAATGGAAAAAAAAGAGCAATTATTGAGGCAAAACGTAATATTTTGGATGAAGAATTATTTGAGATTGTGCAACAAAATAAAAATTTGAAAAAATATTTTTCTGAAAAAGAAATTAAAAAGAAAATATTTGTGCCTAACAGACTAATTAACATTATTGCATGAAAATATATAATAATAAAAAAATCTCTTTTTTAATTATTTTAAGTTTTTTTATTTATAGTTGTGGTTTTACGCCTCAATATGCTGGATTTAAAAATTTAGAATTTGATCTAGTTGTTGATAATGTCAGTGGAGATAGAGATTTTAACAATGAAATTAAATCGCAGATAAAAAGATACGATCGAGGTAGAGATAATGTTGAAAAAATAAAAATTAGTTATGATAGCGATTATGAAAAAATCATTTTAACTAAAAATACAAAAGGTGAAGCAACAAAATATAATCTAAAAGTGAGAGTTATTTTTAATGTAAGTTCTGAAAATTATTCTACAAGAATTTTATTCAATGATGAATTTAGTATTGATAAAATAGAAGATACAGTTGAAGAGAATAACTATATTAAAATTGTTAAGAGTAATTTTGCAGAGAGGGCTATTGAAAAAGTTATTTTAAATATTCGCCAGAAAAAATGATTATAAAATTTTTTGAAATTAATAAAATAAATTTAAACCATAGTAAATTAATTTTACTTTATGGAAAAAATGAAGGTTTTAAAAAACAAGAATTAGAAAAATTAACTAAAGATAATGATAAGGTTTTAACCTATGAAGAGAAAGAAATCCTAAATAATCATGGTGAATTTTTAGAAAAAATAATGAATAAATCGCTCTTTGAACCAAAAAAAACAATAATTATCAAACGAGTATCAGATAAGATTTTAAATCTTGTTAAAGAAATTAATGAAAAAAATTTAGAGGACACCACAATTATACTAAATGCTGATAATTTAGACAAAAAGTCAAAGTTAAGAATGCTTTTTGAGAAAGATAAACAACACGTTTGTGTTGCTTTTTATCCGGATAATGAGCAAACACTTTTAAAATTAGCCTATGAATTTTTAAAAGAAAGAAAAATATCAATATCTCCATCAAACACTAATAGTGTTATAAAAAAATGTAATGGTGATAGGGAGAATTTATTTAACGATCTTAGAAAAATTGAGAATTATTGTAAAAACGGAAAAAAAGTTAATTCAGAAATTATTTCAAAACTATTAAGTTTATATGAAGATTATAGTATTTCAGAACTTGTTGATAATTGTTTAGCAAAAAATAAAAACAAAACACTTTATATTTTGAACGAAAACAGTTTTTCCACTGAAGACTGCATCCTTATAACAAGAACATTTTTAAATAAATCAAAAAGAATTTTATTTTTGTCAAAAAATTACAAAGAGAACAAGAGTATGGATTTAACTATAGCATCAGCCAAACCACCTATTTTTTGGAAAGATAAAGAAATTATTAAACAACAAATCTATAAATGGTCACCAGATAATATCAAATCTCTAATCTATAAGATAAACGAACTTGAATTATTAGTTAAAAAAAATGCTACTAATCCTGTAAATTTAATTACCAACTTTATATTAGAGCAGTCTTCAGCAACTACTAATAATTAAGTTTAATTATATCAATAATTTTGTTTAACTGATCTAGGTCTTTATATTCAAAAGAAATTTTACCTTTATTATTTTTTTTATTTTTAATTTCAACATTTAAACCAACTCTATTGACTATTGACATTTCTAGATGCATTATATTTGCATCCTTTGAATTAGTTGGTTTTTGTCTTTTATTTTTAAATAATTTTACAAGATTTTCAGCTTGTCTCACTGAAAGTTTGTTTTCAATTATTTTACTGGCTACAAAACTAGCATTTTCTAAGCCAACTAAAATTTTTGCATGACCAGCTGACAATTTTTGGTTTTCAATTAGTTTGACCACATCATCAGGAAGAGACAGAAGTCTCAGTGCATTAGCAATATAACTACGACTTTTACCAATAAATTTCGACACTTTTTCTTGATCATATGAAAATTCATCTATTAATTTTTTATATCCCTGAGCTTCTTCCAGAGGGTTTAAATCATGTCGTTGAACATTCTCAACTATTGCAAATTCCAAAGATTTTAAATCATCTGCCTCTGTTATTACCACTGGCACTTCATGAAGACCCACTTTTTGTGCTGCTAGCCACCTTCTCTCTCCAGCTATTATTTCAAACTTTGATTGATCATCGTTTGATTTTCGAACAATAATTGGTTGCAAAATTCCTCTTTCTCTAATTGAATTTGCAAGTCCATTTAAATTTTCTTCATCAAATATTTTTCTAGGTTGATATTTGTTTGGTACAAGATCACTTATTGATAGTTTATTTTTTTTACTTTCCACTTTGGTTTCTCCAATAAGAGATGATAAGCCTCTTCCTAGACCTTTTTTAATTTTATTAGAATCCATTAAGCAGCACTCCCCATTGTTTTATCTTGATTTAAAAATTCATCCGTAAAACTAAAATATGCTTTGCTACCAGAACATGTCTTGTCATATATTAAAACAGGCATTCCGTGTGAGGGTGCCTCTGATAACCTCACGTTCCTAGGAATTACTGTAGAATAAACTTTTTCATTAAAATAATCTCTGGCCTCTTTCTCGACTTGAGAAGACAGTTTATTTCTTTTATCATACATCGTTAATAGTATTCCTCTAATGCTCAACTCAGGGTTAAGGCTTACTTTTATTCTCTCAATTGTTTTCATTAACTGAGTTAAGCCCTCTAAGGCAAAAAATTCTGTCTGCAGGGGTACTAAAAGTGAGGTTGAGCTTACCAGTGCCATTACTGTCAAGAGGCTTAGAGATGGTGGACAATCTATCAATATATAATCATATGTACCTCCAGAATTGTTTAAATATGCGGTTAATTTTACTTTTAACAAGAAAGCTCTGTTATTGTCATCAGCCATCTCAACTTCAAGGCCTGATAAATCTACGTTAGATGTTATTATATCAAGATTTTCAAACTGGGTTTTTTTAATTACATCGTTTATTTCTTTGGTTCCATTCAGAACCCCGTAAATTGTCTCTGAAGAATTTTCCATGTTGGATAATCCAAGACCAGTAGTTGCATTTCCCTGTGGGTCTAAGTCTAAAACTAGAATTTTCTTGTTCTGTTGAGATAAACCTGCTGCTAAATTAATTGCTGAAGTTGTTTTACCAACCCCACCCTTTTGATTTATAACTGAAATAATTTGCATTTATTTTTTTTTAATTTTTTTTTTAATTTTTTTCACATTTACTAAAAAAGATTCTTTGCTGGTTAAACTTTTTTTTTCAGAATAATCTAACTCCCAATTCTTTAAAGTATTTTCAAAAATTTCTCTTCCACTCTTGCCCATAAAAAAAATTATATTTGAAAAATTAGAAAAATTTTCATTCACTAAATCTAAAACTACTGGCATCGGTTTAAATGCTCTAGACATTATTGTTCCGGTTTCTAATTTTTTTTCTTCAAAAATATTTTTTTGTATTATTTCTGTTTTTAGATTTAATTTTGTAGAGACATCTCTAAGAAAACGGCTTTTATGGTAGCTTTTTTCATAAAGCTTGACCTTTATATCTTTTTTAAGGTTTTTAAGTAAAATTGCTATGATTATACCTGGCATTCCACTGCCTGAGCCTATATCTGTAGTTGTATTACTATTAAAGTCAACAATATCAATAATTTGCGCTGAATCAACAATATGACGCTCAATTATGTCGCTTTTTTCACTGAATTTATCGCTAATTAAATTGATTTTTTCATTTTTTTCTGAGATCATTGATATATAGCTTTCGAAGTCTGAAAATGTTTCACGTGAAACATTTAGCCCTGAAAGTTTAGAGTAAGAATTTATAATTTCTTGATCCATTAAGCTATATGCTTAATAGACTTTCTTTTTACATGTGACAACAAAATATATACAGCCGCAGGAGTAATTCCATCGATTCTTAAAGCCTGACCCATGGTTTTAGGCTTAATTTGATTAAATTTTGCCTTTACCTCATTTGATAGTCCTGAAAGCTTGTCATAATCAATTTTTTCAGGAATTGTTAGGTTTTCATCTCTTTTAAATGCAAGAATGTCAGCTTTTTGCTTTTTTAAATAACCCCTATAATGAGCATTTATTTCTATCTGCTCATCAATTTCATTGTCATAATAAGGTATATCACTCCAAATTTCTCTAATTTTATGCATATCAACACCTTTTTGGGTTAAAATTTCATTCGAAGACCTAAGAATTCCGTCTTTAGCTATCTTTATACCATAACTTTCAACTTTATTTGGAGAGATATGAGAATTAAACATTTTATTAGAAATATTCCTTAGTTTTTGAGATTTATCTAAATATATTTCCTTTCTTTGATCTCCAACTAATCCAATTTCAATACCTTTATCAGTCAATCTTTGGTCAGCATTATCTGCTCTTAAGCTTAACCTGTATTCTGCTCGAGAAGTAAACATCCTATAGGGTTCAGCAACACCTTTGGTTACTAAATCATCTATCATTACTCCTATATATGCATCAGATCTATCTAATATAAATGGTTCTTGTCCCTTGACAGATAATGCAGCATTTATTCCAGCTATAAGACCTTGTGATGCAGCTTCCTCATAACCAGTAGTTCCATTTATTTGTCCAGCTAGATAAAGATTATTAATTTTTTTAGTCTCGAGGGTTAAAAAAAGCTCCCTAGGGTCTACATAGTCATATTCTATTGCATATCCAGGTCTAATAATTTTTACATTTTCTAAACCATTGATATTGTTACATATTTCTTGCTGTACTTCACTTGGAAGTGATGTAGAGATGCCATTCGGGTAAATTGTATGGTCATTTAATCCTTCTGGCTCCAAAAATATCTGATGTCGTCCTTTATCCGAGAATTTTACTATTTTATCCTCTATAGATGGACAATATCTTGGTCCAACACCTTTTATGCTACCGGAGTACATTGCGCTCTTAGATAGATTTTTTTCTATAATCTTATGTACCTTATGATTGGTATATGTCATCCTGCATGATACTTGTTTATTTATATTTTTTTTAGTTAGAAAAGAAAAAAAATAAGGATCATCATCTGCAAACTGTTCTTCTAAATTTTTATAATTAATAGTTCTTGAATCTAGTCGAGGAGGGGTTCCAGTTTTTAATCTTCCAATCATGAATTCGTATTTTTGTAATTGTTCACTTAAACCTGTGGAAGGTTTCTCATCATATCTTCCTGCAGGTATTTTTTCATCACCTATGTGTATCAAACCATTTAAAAAAGTGCCTGTTGTTAGTATTAACTTATTACATGTAACTTTTTTACCTATTTTTGTTACAAAACCACTTATAGTGTTTTTATTAAAAATAAACTTAATAACAGGATCTGAAAAAATGCTTAAATTACAATAGTTTGCAAGTTTTTCTTGCATATGTTTTCGATATAAAGATCTATCTGATTGTGTTCTTGGTCCACGAACAGCAGGACCTCTACTTCTATTCAACAGCCTAAACTGTATTCCTGACTTATCAGCAATCTCTCCCATAACACCATCAAGAGCATCTATCTCTCTAACTAAATGACCCTTACCTAATCCACCAATAGCTGGATTACACGACATCTCACCAATCGTTTCAATCTTATGGGTAAATAAAGCAGTGTTAACTCCTAAACGTGCAGAAGCTGTTGCAGCTTCACAACCTGCATGTCCACCACCGATTACTACTACATCAAATGCTAAATCATTTTTCATCAGCTAAACTTATAGGTGATTGATTTATTTACAAGATACCTCTTATTATTAACGAATAAGTATTGAATATCAACGATTTCTGGAAAAAAATGACTAAAAACCTTGATAAATTGCTTATTATTTACCTATACAAAAATCGTTGAAAATACTGCCTAATATCTCCTCAACGTCGACTTTTCCAACTATCATACCTAAATGCCTCGTGGCCAATCTTAAATCCTCAGCTGCTTTATCAAAATCTTCAATTTCATTTTTTTTATTAAAGTTTTTTAAGTGATTTAAACATTGTTGGAGATGTTGTCTGTGACGCTCTCTAGTTATTAAAATATCATCACTCGTTATAAATTTGCTTTTTAGATTATTTTTTATTTTCAAAATTAAATCATCAATATTTAGATTGTCTTTAATTGAAATTAAAACGTGATTAATTTTTTTTATTTCAGGATCAATATCTTTTTTTAAAAGATCTGATTTATTAATCACTAAAATTGCATTTTCATCTAATAATTTCTTCAAAACATCAGTAAAATCAAGGTTTTTAGCATCTACAACTACTAGCTTGAGGTCTGCTTCGTCAGCTCTATTAAGAGATAATTTTATACCTTTCTTTTCAATTTCATTTTTAGACTCTCTAATACCAGCAGTGTCGGAAACTATAACTGGGTAACCTTCAATATTAAGATGTGTTTCTATTACATCCCTTGTAGTTCCTGCAATCTCAGAGACGATTGCAACATCTCTATTGGACAAATGATTTAGCAAACTAGACTTACCTGCATTAGTTGGTCCAAGAATTGCAATTTTAAAACCTTCTCTAATTCTCTCTCCAACTTTTTGGTCGTCTAAAATATTTTCAATATTTTTTAAAACGTTATCTGAACTTTTTTTAATTTCGTTTAAAATTTTGTTTGGCAAATCTTCATCAGGAAAATCTATTTTTGCCTCTACATGTGATAAAATTTTTAAAAGTTTTTCTCTTAAATAATTAAATTTATCTGCTGACCTTCCATTCATAATTTTGATTGCTTGTTGTCTTTGAATTTCAGTTTCAGATGAAATTAAATCAGCTACACTCTCTGCTTTTAGTAAATTTATTTTTCCATTTTGGAAAGCAAGCCTGGTAAATTCACCAGGTTCAGCTAAACGACAATTTTCAATTTTCAATATATTAGCATGTAAAGCATCTATTACAGCTTTACTTCCATGGACCTGTATTTCGGCCATATCTTCGCCTGTGTAGCTCTCAGGACCAGGAAACCACAATATAATACCCTCATCTATAAGCTCAGAACTGTTGATTTTGTTGATTTTTCTGAGTGTTGCCACTCTTGGCTTTGGAACACCCTTGCCAGTCATTAGCTCTATAGCTTTAGAAGTCTTTTCACCCGAAATTCTTATGACAGCGATACCTGAAATTCCTGGGCCACTAGATAAAGCAAAAATAGTCATAAAGTGATTATAGCTTTGTATTTACTTAAATTATATAAATTTTTAAATTATGAGCAGTTATAACGATAATTTTAATGAAGCAAAAAGACTTCATGCTTTAGGAAAAATAAAAGAAGCTCAAATATTATATGAGAAAACTATCGAAAATAAAAATGATGATTATTTAATTTTCAGCTTACTTGGCACAACATTTTTACAATTAAAAGATTATAATAAAGCAATCGAAAATTTTACAAAGTCTATAAATTTAAATCCAAAATATCCTGAAAGTTTTAATAATAGGGGAATTGCTTATGCAGAAATTCAAAGTTATAGATTAGCAATAAAGGATTATAATGATGCAATAAATTTAAATAAAAACTATTTTAGTCCTTACCTCAATAAAGGAATTGCACTTAAAAATTCTCAAAAGTTTAATCAAGCAATTGATTGTTTTAAAATCTGTATCAAAATAAATCCTAAAGATCCAATTGTATATAACAATTTAGGAAACTTGTTTGTTAAATTAGAAAAAAATGATGAAGCATACTTAGCTTTCGAAAAAGCAATAATTTTAAAAAATAATTTTGCTCAAGCTTATAGCAATAGAGGTGATTTAAATTTTAGTCTTAAAAAATATAATTTAGCATTAGATGATTATTCAAATGCATTAAAATTTAACAATGGTTTAGACTATGTTTATGGGAAATATATCAATACAAAAATGTGTATTAACGAATGGGATAATTTTGATCTTAATATTAAAAAATTAAAAGATGGCATTAAAAAAAACAAAAAAATAATTAATCCTTTTTATTCACTGTACTTAATAGATAGCCCCAAATTACATAAACAAGTAGCAGAACTATATTCTAATATAAAATGTGGGAAAAAAAATAAAAGATCTCCCAGATTAATTATAGGCCAAAAAATTAAGTTAGGATATTTTTCTGCAGATTTTAAGAATCATGCAGTTTTACATTTAATGCTAGATATATTTAAAAACCACGATAAATCAAAATTTGAAATTTATGGATTTAATCATAGTACACATAAAGATGAAATGACAGAAATAGTTTCTAAATATTTTTATAAATTTTTTGATTGTTCCAATTTATCAGATGAAGAAATTGCAAATTTGAGTAAAAAAAATAAAATTGATATTGCAATAGATCTTACTGGACATACTGCTGACTCTCGTAATGGAATTTACCAACATGGGCCAGCACCAACTATAATAAATTATTTGGGATATCCAGGAACAATGGGTTCAAATTGCTATGATTTTATAATCGCAGACGAAATAATTTTGCCAAAAAAAGAAAAAAAAAACTTTGTTGAGAATATTATTTATTTACCAAAATGTTATCAGCCCAAACAAGATAAAATTATTACAAAAGATAAAAAATTCTCAAAAAAGGATTTTGGTTTACCAGAAAATTCCTTTGTATTTGCATCCTTAAATAATAATTTTAAATTTACTCCAATAATTTTTGAAGCCTGGATGGAAATCTTAAAAAAAACTGAAAATAGTGTCCTCTGGCTTTTAATAGACGATGTTGTTGCAAAAAAAAATATAGAGAAAGAAGCAGCTAAACGCGGTGTAAACATTAGTAGAATTTTTTATGCAAGTAGAGTCTCATATAAAGAGCATTTAAAGAGATTGAAATTTATTGATTTATTTCTAGATACCTTTCCATATGGAGCCCATACAACTGCAAAAGAAGCAATAAGTATGGGAATTCCCTTAATTACAATAATAGGCAAATCATTTGCATCTAGAGTAGCTAGCAGTATTTTGAGTGATATTGGGCTAGAAAAATTAATAACAAAAAACAGTAAAGAGTACATTAATCTTGCAGTTAAATTAAGAAAAGATCATAATAAACTTTCTAAAATAAAAAATTTTTTAAATAAATCAGAAACTATTAATAAAATACATAATCCTCAAAAATTTACAGAAGATCTTGAAAAAATTTATATTAAAATGCTTAAGCCGGTTTATTCATAGAGTTAAAAAACTCTGAATTGTTTTTTGTGTCTTTTAACTTTGAATTTATAAATTCTATAGCATCCATTGTTCCCATTGGTGCAATAATTCTTCTTAGAACATTCATCTTTTGAAGGTCACTTTTATCAAACAACAATTCCTCTCTTCTTGTTCCTGACTTTGTTATATCGATTGCAGGATAAATTCTTTTATCAGCAATTTTTCTATCTAAAACTGTTTCACTATTACCAGTTCCTTTAAACTCTTCAAAAATTACTTCATCCATTCTACTACCAGTATCAATTAAAGCAGTTGAAATAATTGTTAAAGATCCACCTTCTTCAATATTTCTAGCTGCTCCAAAAAATCTCTTTGGTCTTTGAAGTGCATTGGCATCAACACCTCCTGTTAAAACTTTTCCCGAACTTGGAATAACTGCATTATAAGCTCTTCCTAATCTAGTGATAGAGTCTAAAAGTATAACAACATCTTTTTTATGTTCTGTTAATCTTTTTGCTTTTTCGATAACCATTTCTGCTACAGCAACGTGCCTTTGAGCAGGTTCATCGAAAGTAGAACTAATCACTTCACCTTTGACGGTTCTTTGCATGTCGGTTACTTCTTCAGGTCTTTCATCAATCAATAGTACTATCAGATAACATTCTGGATAATTTTTAGCTATTGAGTTGGCAATACTCTGAAGAATCATTGTTTTACCTGCCTTAGGAGGTGAAATTATTATAGATCTTTGTCCTTTTCCAATTGGACTCACTAAATCAATTAGTCTTGGTGTTAAGTCTGGTTTTTTTTCTACTTTAGTTGTTTCAACTTCCATCACCAACTGTTTGTCAGGGTATAGTGGGGTAAGGTTATCAAATGCTATTTTATGTCTAGCTTTTTCTGGCTCTTCAAAATTTATTTTACTAACTTGGAGTAATGCAAAATATCTTTCACCTTCTTTAGGAGCTCTAACGGGACCCTCAACCGTGTCTCCAGTTCTTAATCCAAATTTTCTAATTTGACTAGGACTGACGTAGATATCATCTGGACCTGGTAGATAATTTGATTCCATTGCCCTTAAAAAACCAAATCCATCCTGTAATAATTGCAAAACGCCAACTCCAGTAATTTCTTCTTTTTCTGCAACCTTTTTTAAAATAGCAAAAAGAATTTCTTGTTTTCTTAAGGTGCTTGCATTTTCTATGCCAAGTTCTTCCGCTTGGGTAATAAGCTGTTCAGATGATTTTAGTTTTAATTCTTGAATGTTCATGATTAAATATTTGATAAGGACTTATCAGATTAAGTTAATATATATTCTCTTTATGTTTTTTTCAACCCTAGATTGGTTTAAAAATGACAACAAATATGATCAAAATTAGTAATATTGTAGGTATTTCATTTATATAACGATAAAACTTATGAGAATGATTATTTCTATCTATCTTAAATTGGCTAAGTATTTTGCCTAAATAAAAGTGATACAAAGTAAGAATAATCACAAACAAAAACTTTAATAACATCCAGGTTTGACCAAGCAGTTGAAAACCAATGCTATGAATAAGTAAAAGTCCAAACAGCCAAGATAGTGTCATTGCTGGAGTCATTATGTAAAAATAAAGTTTTCTTTCCATCGTTTTAAAAATTTCAGAAATATTTGCTTCAGAATTATTTTCTGCATGATAAACAAAAATTCTTGGAAGATATAAAAGACCAGCCATCCACGAAACGACAGCTATCAAGTGCAAAGATTTAAACAACAAATAAGTATTCATCTTTTAAATATTTTTTTCAATTAAAGATTTCAATAAAAGTATGTGATCATCGTTATCATTTAAACATGGAACCATGTCAAAATTTTCACCCCCGTATTTTAAAAAACTCTCTTTACCTTGAATTAAGATTTCTTCTAAAGTTTCTACACAGTCAGAAGAAAATCCAGGACAAATTATCAGAATATTTTTTTTTCCCTCTCCTGGTAAACTTTCTAAGGTTTTGTCTGTGTAAGGTTGCAACCATGCTTGAGGCCCAAATCTAGACTGAAATGTAGTTTTAATATCTATAGAATTAAATTTTTCAGAGATTAGTCTGGTCGTTTTATGACAGTAACAATGATAAGGATCGCCTTTATCAAAATATTTTTTAGGTATCCCATGATATGAGGCAATTATTAAATCTGGCTTCCAATTTATTTCACTAATCTTTTTATTAATAGATTTAACCAACGCATCAATATAAAGAGGATCAGACTCGTAATGAGCAATAATTTTTAGGGACGGTTGCCACCTCATATTCATTAAAGTTCTATAAACTTCGTCGCATACAGTTGCGGTTGTTGCTGCAGCGTATTGGGGATAAAGTGGAAGTATAACTAGATTTTCACAACCTTGTTCCTGAAGTTTGTTAATTCTACTTTTAATACTTGGATTTCCATACCTCATGGCAAAATCTATTATTAAATTTTCTTTTCTTATAAATTTTGAAATCTTTTCACTTTGTTTTTGAGTATAATACAAAAGAGGAGACATATTTTCATTTTTCATCCAAATTTCTTTGTACGCTTTTGCTGTTTTGGATGGTCTGAAGGTTAATATGAACAAGTTTAAAATTACTTGCCATATTATAGGATTAACTTCTATAACTCTTTTGTCAGACAAAAATTCTTTTAAATATTTCCTTATATCGAACCAACTTGTAGAGTCTGGAGTGCCTAAGTTAATAACAAGAACTCCAGTTTTTCCAAATTTAACAATTGGGTGATTGTTGTCAATTTCCATCTAATAATCTCTCACAGTATTTACTAAACATTCTACCATTTCTGGATCGGTTTCAGGCAAAATACCATGGCCGAGATTAAAAATATATGGATGATCTTTAAAAATATCTAAATATCTTAAGACTTGTTTCTTTAAATTTTCTTTATCAGTTAATAAAATTTTTGGATCCAAACCACCCTGCACTGGAATTTTAATATTTTTAGTAATCATTGAAGGATCAACATTATAATCAATGTTAACTGCATCTGGTTTAACCACTTCACAGAATTCCTTATAATTTTTAATTTCTCTTGGGAAACAAATCACAGGAGTATTTAATGATTTTACATAATTTACTAAATTTAAAGTAGGTGTATAAATATAATTTGGATAGTCTCTTTCTTCTAACAGTCCAGCCCAGCTATCAAAGATTTGTATAACATTAGCGCCGTTTTCAACTTGATTTTTAATATGAATTTTAAGAAATTTTTCAATTATCAATAAAATCCTATTTATTAGAAAATCATCTTCGAAAAAATTTTTTTTAACATTTTTTTTTGGTGATTGTTGATTAATCATATAAACAAGTAATGTCCATGGCGCCCCAACAAAACCTATCGTATTTTTATTTTTTAAGTTCATTTCTAAACTTACAGATTTTATGGCTTTATAAACTGGATAAATTTTTTCAACGAAATCTATTTCATCTACTTTAGACATCGAATTAATATTTAAGTTGCCAAGAATTGGCCCGAAATTTTTCTTAAATTCAACTTTTTGACTTAATCCATATGGTAGCATTAAAATATCTGAAAATATTATTGCAGCATCAAAATCAAATCTTTTAATAGGTTGAAGTGTTATTTGTGACGACAATTTATGGTTTAAACATAATTCAATAAAATTAGGATTTTTTTTTCTTATTTCGTTAAATTCTGGAAGATACCTTCCAGCTTGTCTCATTATCCAAACAGGATTTATGGTTGTTTTTTTATTTATTATTACTTCATGCAACGGTGTCATATTAAAATTATATATATAATTATTGTATTAGTATTATGTCCTGTGAATTGTGATGATTGTTTATTTTAAACATTATATTAACGTTTTAACCACATCTATAATTAAATAAAACTCACAAAAATGAGCACTTTTTGATCTTTATTAACATTTGTGTATAGTTAGACGGAATTTATTATTAATGTTAATAAAACCCTTATTTTACAGGGTCAAATGAACAGAAAATAAATTGAGTAATTTTATTAAAATAATACAAATTTATAAACAACTTACCCATGGTTAATACATATCAAATATATTTAATTTCGGACTCCACAGGCGAAACGCTAGAAAGAATATTTTTAGCACTTAAAGCTCAATTCAAAAATATTCAATATAAGATTCACTCATATTCTTTTACAAGAACGGAGAATCAGATTTTAAAAATTTTAGAAGATGCTCAAAAAAATGAAAACTCCATAATTCTTTATACAATTGTTGATAATAATCTTGCAAAGTATTTGGCCAACACAAGCAATACTAAAAAAATTCCTTGTTTTGGGGTTTTGGGAAATCTTATTTTAAATTTTTCGAAAATTTTAAATCAAAAAGCTTCACATGAACCTAGTGGACAACATATTTTGAACGAAGAATATTATGATAGAATAGAAGCGATTCAATTCACAATGAATCATGATGATGGAAATTTGTTAAATGAAATTGATAAATCAGATATAATTTTAGTTGGGGTCAGCAGAACAAGCAAAACCCC
>CACLHJ010000016.1 GCA_902606645.1 uncultured Pelagibacteraceae bacterium
TTTATCTTCACTTAAACTTTCAAATTCAATCTCATCTATTCTTGTTGAGAATGATCTAGGATCAAGATCTAGTGTATCTGTATCTCCAATGAGATTTAAGTTACTATCAAAAAAAATTACTCTATCTAAATTTTGAAATATAAATCTTGTTGAAAATAGAAATTTTCTTATATCATCAGCATTAAATTTTACGTTTAATCTTGAAAGATTATCGATAGTGTTATTTATAATTTTTATATGATTTTCAGATTTTTTTTTTACTAAGTTTGTTTGAATATTATTTAAGTAAACTATTGTAAATAATCCAATAATAGTAAAAATAACAAAGTTGATGAATAAGAATTTTTTTAATATTGAAAGAGTTTTTAAGTATTTACTAAACATCAGCTAACATTCCATCTATATCCACTACCATACCTAGTTTCAATAGCTGAAAAATCAGGGTCTACTTTTTTAAATTTTTTGCGAATTCTTTTAACATGACTGTCAATTGTTCTATCTTCTATATCTGTATCTTCCCTATAAGCGATATCCATTAATTGCGCTCTTTCTTTTATTATACCTGGTCTTTTTGCCAATTCTTTAACAATTAAAAATTCTGTTGTTGTCAGCTTATCTGGTAATGGTTTCCCATTCCATTCACATTCAAGTTGAGAGGGATCTAATTTTAATCTTCCATGAGAAATTAAACTTTTGTTTTCCTCCAAAATATTTTTTGAGTCTTTTTTTCTTAACTGAACTCTAATTCTTTCAATTAAAACTTTTATAGAAAAACCCCCAGATTTTTTTACAAAATCATCTGCACCCAGTTTTAGGCCTAGTAGCTCGTCAATTTCATCATCTTTAGATGTTAAAAAAATTACTGGTAAGGATGTTTTTTTTCTAAGTTTTTTTAATAATTCCTCTCCATCCATCTTTGGCATTTTAATATCAATAACTGCAAGGTCAGGTGGCATTCTTGTTAATCCAATTAGCGCACTCTCTCCATCTATATAGGTTTGTACTTTGAACCCTTCTTTCTCTAAAGCAATACTTAAGCTTGTGAGTATGTTTCTATCATCATCGATTAAAGCTATAGTCTGTTTCTGCATATATTCATCTTAAAAATACTAAATTGTCCTAATTTGGGCAATGGTATTAAATTAATGAAGCATTCCCCAATTATCACCTACATTAACGTCAACTGTTAAAGGCGTAGAAAACGAGTGAAAGTCACTTTGAGCTACACTTGTCATCTCATTTTTAATTATTTTGATCATCAACTTTTCATCTTTTTTTGGAACTTCAAAGATTAATTCATCATGAATTTGAAGAAGCATTTTTGGTTTTGTAATTTTATCCTCAGACATTTTTTTATTTAATCTTATCATGGCTAGTCTCATTATCTCTGAGGCCGATCCTTGTATTGGAGCATTAATTGCGGCACGCTCTTGAAAATTTCTCACATTAAAATTTTTATCGTTTATCCCATTAAAGTGTGATCTTCTTCCAAAAATATTATTTACATAACCACTTTTTCTACAAAATTTAATAGTGTTTTCCATATAGACTTTAATTTCTGGAAATTTTCCAAAGTATGCATTTAGAAATTCTTCAGCTTCGTAATTGGATACATTAATTTGCTTTGCTAAACCATATTGGGAAATTCCATAAATTATTCCAAAATTGATAGCTTTAGCTTTCCTTCTGTGGTCTTGATTTACTTTTTTAATATCAATATTAAATATTTGGCTGGCTGTTAATGAATGAATATCCTCTTCATTTTTAAATGCCTTTTTTAATTCTTTCACATCAGCTAAATCAGCAAGAATTCTCATTTCAATTTGATTGTAATCCGCAGAAATTAATAAATGATCTTTTTTAGCTTTAAATGCTTTTCTTATATCTTTTCCTTCATCTGATTTAATAGGAATATTTTGTAGATTGGGGTCACTTGAAGCTAGTCTTCCTGTTGTGGTAGCGGCTAATAAAAAAGAAGTATGCACTCTTTTTGTTGTTGGATTAACATGTTCAGGCAATGCGTCTGAGTAAGTATTTTTTAATTTTGATAACTGTCTCCAGTCCAAGATTAATTTAGGAAATTTGTTACCTTTAAATACTAAATCCTCTAAAACAGAAGCACTTGTTGCAAATCCACCTTTTTTTGTTTTTTTTAAACCTGCTATTTTAAGATCATTGTAAATGATTTCACCTAGTTGTTTGGGTGACCCAATGTTAAACTCTTTTTTTGAAATTTTAAATATCTCTTTTTCCAATGTTAGAATTTTTTTTTCGAATTTTTTAGAAAGAGACATTAAAAACTTACTATCAATCTCTACACCTTCAATTTCCATAAATGCAAGAATTTTAATTAATGGTTTTTCAAAAATTTCGTAAATATTAATCAGTTTTTCGGATTTTAGATTTTTAAGAAATTTCTTATAAAGTCTAAAAGTTATGTCAGCATCTTCAGCTGCATAATCTTTTGCTTTTTCAACTTCTACTTCACTGAAATTGATTTCTTTTTTTCCAGTTCCCACCATTTCTTTAAAAGAAATCGTTTTATGTCCAAGGTGTAACTCTGATAATGTATCCATATTATGTCTATTTTTTCCTGCATCTAAAACATAAGACATCAACATTGTATCTTCCATGGCAGACAATGTTATGCCGTGTTTAAATAAAACAATAAAATCAAATTTAATATTTTGACCAATTTTTTTAACACTTGGATCTTCTAATAATTTTTTTAGTTTTTTAATAACAACTTCCTTTTTGATACATTTTGATGACTTGTGACCAATTGGAATATAGCAGGCCTTCCCTATTTTTGAAGAAAGCGAGATACCTACTAGCTCTGCTTGATGAGGATCTAGAGAATTTGTTTCAGTGTCAACAGCAACCTCTCCTAACTCTTCGGCCTCTTCAACCCATTCATCTATTTCATCTGCATTAGAAATCAAATAATAATTTTTATTATTAATTGGACTTTGCTTTTCTATATTTTTAGTTTCTGGAACAGAGCTCGTTAAGTCTGGCTCTCCATATGCAGAAATAGCAGAACTTAATAATCTATTAAATTCCATCTCTCTTAAAAATTTATATAATTTATCTTTGTCTATACTTTTTAACTGGAACTCATCTAACTCCCTTTTTATTGGAGATTTATGATCTAATGTCACAAGTTTTTTGCTAATTAATGCTTTATCTTTATTTTCTAAGAGAGTTTCTCGTCTTTTGTTTTGTTTAATTTCATGAGCTGATTTCAATAATTTTTCTAGAGTGCCATATTTATTAATTAGTTCAGCAGCAGTTTTTACTCCTATTCCCGGTACACCTGGTACGTTATCACTACTATCACCCGCTAAGGATTGAACATCTATTACTTTTGATGCATCAACCCCAAACTTTTTAATGATGTCTTCTTCAGTTACAAATTTATTTTTCATTGGATCAAAGATACGGACATTTTTTTGATATAATTGCATTAAATCTTTATCGGATGAAACAATTGTGACCTTTGCTCCTTTTTTTGTTATTTGTTCGACGTAAGTTGCAATCAAATCATCTGCCTCATAATTAGGTAAATCTACAGATGGTAGGTTAAATGCTAAAACAGACTTTCTTATATATTCAAATTGAGGTGCCAAGTCATCAGGTGCCTCAGATCTGTTTGCTTTATATTCACTATAGATTTCATTTCTAAATGTTTTTCTGGCAGAATCAAAAATAACAGCAAAATGAGTTGGTTTCTGCAAATTTTGATTTGATTTTGAGTCCTCTAAAAGTTTAAAAAGCATACTGCAAAAACCACTAACTGCGCCTGTTGGCAGTCCGTCACTTTTTCTACTTAATGGTGGTAATGCATAATAAGCTCTAAAGATATATCCAGAACCATCAATAAGATAAAAATGATCAGTTTTTTGTATTTTACTCATTAAAATTTATTAAATGTTTTATAGTTAATATAGTCTAAACTTTAAATTAATCTACTAATCACTAGATTATATTAACAATTAAGAGTATTATTAATTTTATGGAATTAACAAAAAATCTTACACAAACTAAAATAATTAAATCTTTGTTAGCTATAGTACTTGGTTCAATAGCTTTAACTATTTCTGCAAAAATAAAAATTCCTTTTTACCCAGTCCCTATGACTATGCAAACTTTTGTAGTCTTATTTTTAGGAATTAGCTTAGGTTATAAAATTGGATTAGCTACAATCGGATTGTATTTAATTGAAGGAATTGCAGGATTACCGGTTTTTTCAAATTCTCCAGAAAAAGGTATCGGACTTTTATATTTCACTGGTCCAACTATGGGATATTTAATTGGATTCTTAACGGCATGTTATTTTTCATCTATGATTAAATTTGAGGATGGTTTTTTTATTGTTTTGGGTAAACTAATACTTGCAACTTCAACAATATATATTTTAGGATTATTGTGGTTAGGGATATTAATCGGATGGGATAAGCCTATTTTAGCTTTAGGAGCTAAACCTTTTTTGTTGGCTGAAATATTCAAAATTGCCATTTTGGCATTATTAGTTAAGAAAATTATAAAAATTAGAAAATTTATCTAGGTGATCTTTTAGAGAGAATTCTTTGGAGAGTTCTTCTGTGCATTTTAAGTCTTCGTGCTGTTTCAGATACATTTCTATTGCAAAGCTCAAACACTCTATGGATATGTTCCCATTTTACTCTATCTGCTGACATAGGATTTTCTGGAGGTGCAGCTTTTTTTGATGGATCTGCTAATAAAGCTTTTTCAACATCTTCAGCATCTGCTGGCTTAGCAAGATAATCGATTGCACCCTCTTTAATAGCCGCAACTGCTGTTGGAATATTTCCATATCCAGTTAACATTATAATTCTACTATCATTATTTGAGGTTTGAATTTCTTTTACAACTTCAAGACCATTTCCATCTCCAAGTCTTAAATCTACTACAGCAAATCCAGGTTTTTTTGCTTTAACAGCTTCGACACCCTTTTGTACACTCTCTGCTTGAAAAACCTCAAAACCCTTCTTTTCCATTGCTCTTGCCAATCTTTCTCTAAAAGGATTGTCGTCATCACAAATTAACAGTGATTTATTCTCAAAATCACTGAGGTTTTGAAGAGTTGCTTGTTCTTTCATGCTCCTAATATGGTAACTAAATTAAATTTTTCAACATATGATTATTAAGCAATACTGACCTGAATTATTTGCTTTACATTAGTGATGGTTACTTTATATGCCAGAAAATATTAAAGTTTTTTTATTTTAAAAGACTTTTTTTTATTAAATTTTTTTTGGAGGCATTAGTAATGCAAAAATTTAAATCGGTTGAAGAACTTGTAAATCAACTGAAACCTGAAAAACCAGTATATTGTATCAGAAAAAGTTCAATTGAATCTGCAGTAAAAGTTTTCAAAAAAAATTTCTCAGGAACAGTTTTGTATGCTGTAAAGACAAATCCTCATCCAGAAGTAATAAAAACAATAATAGATAGCGGAATAGATCAATTTGATGTTGCATCAATTGAAGAAATAAAAAGCATAAGAAATTTTAGTCACACTGCAAAATGCTCATACATGCACACTGTAAAAAGCAGAGAAAGTATTAAGGAAGCTTATTTTAATTATAATGTTAAAACTTTTTCATTAGATACTAAGGATGAATTAATCAAAATTATAGAAAGTACAAATAACGCAAAAGATTTGGAATTATTTGTTAGAGTGGCAGTTTCAAACGAGCATGCAGAAATAGATTTATCGAAAAAGTTTGGAGCTTTAACATCGGAGGCCATAGGTTTAACTAGATTAGCAAAACAACATGCAAAAAAAATTGGTTTGAGTTTTCATGTTGGATCTCAATGTATGCATCCAATCTCATACGCAAAGGGTATAACCGAGATTGGAAACATAATAAAAAAAACTAAAATAGTTCCAGATTATATAAATATAGGAGGTGGATTTCCAACTATCTATCCTGATTTAATTCCTCAATCATTAAATAATTATTTTAATGAAATTAAAAAAAGTCTAGAAAATTTAAAACTTGATGCATTACCTAAAATAATTTGTGAACCTGGAAGAGCTTTAGTTGCAGAAAGTGGATCAACAATTGTTAGGGTTAATTTAAGAAAAAAACAAAAGCTCTATATAAATGATGGAACCTACGGTACACTTTTTGATGCTGGTACTCCAAATATTGTTTACCCATCAAAGATGATAAAAGAGAACTCAAATAAAATTATTTCTAAAAAATTAACCGCTTTTGATTTTTTTGGTCCAACATGTGATAGCATGGATTATATGAAAGGTCCTTTTTTGCTTCCAAACAATATAAAAGAAAATGATTATATAGAACTTGGTCAGCTTGGTGCTTATGGATTAACTTTTAGAACTCAATTCAATGGCTATTACTCAGATGAGATTTATGAAGTTGAAGATAAACCAATAATGACAATGTATGATAAAGATAGCAATAAAGCTAATATGGTTGCTTAATGTCAGACCAAAAAAATCTGGGTCACAATAGTAAGAAAGATTTCCTAAAAAACCCAGTTGAACACATTGATATAACCTCCTTTGATGCAAGAAAGATAATCTCATCAATGGAAAAAATGTCTTTCGTATCTAGAGAGACTGCTAATGCTGCTAATATTTATAATGAAATGTTGAAAGATAAAGAGTGTACAATTTTCCTAACTCTGGCTGGATCAACATCGGCTGCAGGATGTATGAATATTTATAAGGATTTAGTTAAATATAATATGGTTGATGCAATTGTTGCAACTGGAGCATCAATTGTAGATATGGATTTTTTTGAAGCACTAGGTTTTAAACATTACCAGGGCTCACAGTTTCAAGATGATACCGAGTTAAGAAATAACTATATCGATAGAATTTACGACACTTATATTGATGAGGAAGAGCTTCAAATGTGTGACAAAATCATATGCGATATAGCAAATTCATTAGAACCAAGGAGTTACACTTCTAGAGAGTTTATATATGAAATGGGAAATTATCTGAAAAAGAACTCAAAAAAGAAAGGCTCATTAATTGAAACAGCATTTGATAATGATGTTCCAATTTTCTGCCCTGCTTTTACAGATTCGAGTGCAGGATTTGGTTTAGTAATGCACCAGGAAAAAAATCCAAAAAAACATATTACAATTGACTCTGTCAGGGAATTTAGGGAACTTACAGAAATAAAGATTAAATCCAAAGGCTCAGGATTATTCATGATAGGTGGTGGTGTACCAAAGAATTTTATTCAAGATACAGTTATATGTGCAGAGCTTTTAGGAAAAGATGTAGATATGCATAAATATGCTGTTCAAATCACAGTTGCAGATAGTAGAGATGGAGCATGTAGTAGCTCAACTCTAAAAGAGGCAAGTTCTTGGGGCAAAGTTGATGTAACGAAAGAACAAATGGTTTTTGCAGAAGCTACAAGTGTTTTGCCTTTAATAGCTAGTGATGCTTATCATAGGGGTGAATGGAAAAGTAGAGATCGAAAAAACTTTACAAAAATTTTTGAATAAAATTGAAATATCTTTCTAATAAAAACGGTTTTCTTGGGATTGACAATAAAGTCAATTTTAAAGAAAAAGTTATCATAGTTCCATTTGGTCTTGAAAAAACTGTAAGTTATGGTGGTGGAACTAAAAATGGGCCAAAAGAGATTATTAAAGCCTCTCACCAAGTTGAGCTTTATGATGAAGAATTAAATTGTGAGCCCTACAAAAAGATAGGTATTAAAACTTTAAAACCATTCAAAATAGATAAAAATATTAAAAAGGCATTAAGTAAAATGTCTAAAATAAATCAAGAAATTTTAAATAAAAAGCTTTTTCCAATGACTTTTGGTGGAGAACACTCAATCACACCTGGATGCATTGTTCCATTTACAAAGAAATATAAGGATATTTGTCTTTTACACTTTGATGCCCATGCAGATTTACGAGAAAGTTATAATGGTGAAAAATTCTCACATGCATCAGCTATAAAAAGATGTTTAGATTATCCAAATGTTTCATTAATTTCATTTGGAATCAGAAATATTTCTAAAAGTGAAATTCCATTTTTAAAAAAAAATTCTTCTAGAATAAAAATTTTTTGGGCTAAAGATAAAATGAAATGGGATCTTAACAAATTTAAAAAATTGATTAAAAATAAAAAAGTCTACTTAACTTTTGATGTTGATGGACTCGATTCTAGTATTATGCCAGCAACTGGAACTCCTGAACCAGGCGGATTGTTATGGGACGAAACTTTAAATATAATAAAAATTGCCGCAAAAAATTCCCAAATTGTTGGGGCTGATATTAACGAATTATCACCTATAAAAGGTTTTAATTCATATAACTTTCTTGTTGCTAAGTTGGCTTATAAAATTTTAAGTTATAAATTTTTGTATTAAGCTTTAACAGCCTTAAATGTTCCTAATAATAATCTAAAAGGAATTAACATAACAAGAGCAACGAATATCTTAACTGCTAAATCTCCTAAAGATAAGGTAACCCACGGAATTCCTGTTGCATAAAAAGATATTGAAAAAAATAAAAATGTATCAATCGTAGATCCAATTAGAGATGACGTTAAAGGAGCAATAAACCACTTTTTTTTTCTTAGTTGATCAAATATTTGGACATCTAATAGTTGAGCAACTAAAAAGGCTGTTCCAGATCCAATTGCAATTCTTACTGAAATTAAATCTGCAAAATTTGTGGAAAATATAAGAGTAAAACTAATTCCTATTGCAAAACCAATATATACAATTTTTCTTGCGACTAATTTTCCATAAGATCTGTTCGCTAAGTCAGTTATCAAAAAAGCTATTGGATAACTAAATGCTCCATATGTTAATATCTCCTCTAGTCCATAGTATTTGATTGGGAATTGGACTAAATAATTTGATGATAAAACAACCACTCCCATCAAAAATGAGAGAAATAAGAATAATTTATTCATTATGCAGATTTAGCTAAAGGTTTTTTTTTAAATGGGGATTTAATGAGAATACCTTTTTTTAATTTTTTAAGTCTTGGAGATAAGTTTTTATTTTTTACAGTTTTTAAATATTCGTCAAAACTACCTTTTTTATCAACTGATCTAACTCCTGCATTACTCACTGTTAATTTTAAGCTTCTTTTCATTAGCTCGCTAGTAAACTTTACTTTCTTAAGGTTGGGCAAAAATCTTCTTTTAGTCTTATTGTTAGCGTGACTAACATTATGACCTTTCATAGGATTTTTTCCAGTAAGTTCACATTTTTTTGACATAATAATAGTGCCTATATAAGGTTAGATGTTGGTGGCGTCAAGTTTAATAGAATTAAGAAAGAGTTTTATTTCCTATAATTTCGCTAAAATTCTTAACACCATCTCTAGTCAATAATTCTTTTAGGTCTTTTTTAATAATACTTGCAACATTTGGGCCTTGAAATACCATACCCGTGTATAACTGAATATAGTCTGCGCCTAATAAAAACTTTTCGTAGGCTGATTGTCCCGAGTCTACTCCTCCCACACCAATAATCTTAATTTTACCTTTTAATAAATTATAAAACTTGTTTATTAATAAATTTGATTTTTTCTCAATAGGTTTTCCAGATAATCCTCCCTTCTGATGTCTTTGAATATTTTTTAAAATGTCTCTTGATGCTTCTGAGGTATTTGAAATAACTATTCCACTTATATCATTTTCTAAAAGAATTTCTGAAATTAGATTGATCTGGTTTTCATCTATATCAGGTGAAATTTTTACCACTATTGGAATATTTGTATCTAAATTTTTTTTCTTTTCTGAAATAGATTTAAGTAAATCTTGCAATTTTGTTTCATCATGAAAATTTCTTAAGTTCTCAGTGTTTGGTGAAGAAATATTTATGGTAATATAATCTGCAACTTCATAGAATTTTTCAATTCCTATTAAATAATCATTTATTCGATTATCAGTGTCTTTATTGGGGCCAACATTAATTCCTAATACGCCCAGTTTATTGTTTGATTTAATCCTATTTAATACAACATCTGAGCCATGATTGTTAAAGCCCAATCTATTTATAAGCGCTTGGTCTTCTACTAATCTAAAAACTCTAGGTTTACTATTCCCGTATTGTTTTAAAGGTGTGATAGTGCCAACTTCTACTAATCCAAATCCCAACTTAAATAAAGGGTTGTAGACCTCGGCATTCTTATCAAAACCTGCTGCTATCCCGATAGGATTGTTTAACTCTTTATTAAAAATTTTTGTTTTGAAAATGGGATCATTTTTATTCTCATCAAAGATATTTGAAACTAGGTTGAGTTTGAGTGACTGTATTGCTAAAAAATGTGCTCTTTCAGGATCTATTTTGAATATTAAAGATCTTAAATTTGAAAACATTATTTTAATTTATTCGTTATAAGCTCTTTAGTTTCGTTTACACCAAAAAAACTTATGAAAAAACCCATTCTTGGTCCATTTTCATCACCAAAAACAACCTCATAAATTAATTTAAACCAGTCTCTAAGTTTATCAGCATAACCATTTTCTTTACCAGCTGAATAAATTAAAGTTTGGATTTCTTCAGGTGACATTCCGTCATTACATGTTTCTAAAGTTTTAATTAAAGCTAGAAGAGCTTTTTTTTCACTATCATTAGGCTTTTTATATTTTTTTTGTGATTTAATTACGTCATTAAAATATTTAATTGCATATCCAACTAATCCATCAAAAATTGGAAAATTTTCTTCTTGGATATTTGATTTGTATTTTTTAACAAATTTCCAAAGCAAATCCTTAGTATCTGCATTGCTTGTTTCAACCAAGTTAAGCAGCATGGAAAAAGTCATAATCATTTCTTCAGTCGGTATTTTGCCTTCATGAACATGCCAGACCGGATTCATTATCAGTTGCTGATCTGTTTGTTTTTTAGATTTTTCAATATTATCTAAATATTCATCTACAGCCTTTGGAACAATTTCCTTGTATAATTTTTTTGCCCTTTTTGGGTTTTGATACATATATAAAGATAAACTTTCAGGAGATGCATACTTTAACCATTGATCGATAGTAATTCCATTTCCCTTCGATTTGGAAATCTTCTCACCTTTTTCATCTAAAAACAACTCATATGCAAAACCAGAAGGATTCTTTTTACCAAGTAAATTTATAATTTTTGTAGATAATATTGCACTTTCTATTAAATCTTTACCATACATTTCAAAGTCAATATCAAGAGCATACCATCTCATGGCCCAATCAACCTTCCATTGAAGTTTACAGTTTCCATCAAGAATACTTTTTTCAAGTTTTTTACCTTTGTTATCAAAAATTATTTGAGATTTTTCTTTGTTTATTTCTAGAACTGGTATTTCAAGCACATGTCCAGTGTCTGGACATATAGGTAAAAATGGACAGTAAGTTTTTTGACGTTCTTTACCTAAGGTTGGAAGTATTATGTTCATTATACCATCATAATTATCTAAAATTATTTTTAATGTTGAGTTAAAATAACCAGTTTTGTACAAAGCGGTTGAACTTTTAAAACTATATTTAAAGTTAAAACTATTTAAAAAATCTTTTAACATTTCATTATTATGTTCACCAAAACTGTTGAATTTGCCAAATGGATCTGGAACCTCAGTTAATGGTTTGTGAAGATTTTCATTTAACAAATTTTGGTTAGGAATATTTTCTGGAACTTTTCTGAGACCATCCATATCATCAGAAAACGTTATAATTTCAGTAGGTAAATCTGTTAATTGCTTTAAAGCATTTACCATCATAGAGGTCCTTGCAACTTCTCCAAAAGTACCTATGTGAGGTAAGCCGCTCGGTCCGTATCCAGTTTGTAATGTTATTTTTCCTTTTTTTTCAATGAACAATTTTCTTTCTCTCATCATTTTTTTGGCTTCTACAAAAGGCCATGCACTGGTTTTGTCTAAAACTTCTTTTTTAATCATGAATTGTTCTTTTAAAATCTTAAATTAGTGATTTTATTAATTCTTATAGAGTTGAAATTTATTTACCATAAAATAATGTTCTTTCAAAATGTCTAATTATAAAACGGTATTTTTTACACTTGGAATTTTACAAATAATCTTAGGGGTATCTATGTTTGTACCTATAATTGTGCAATTTATTTATTCAGAAATTGACTCATCTTTTTTTGGAGCATCAATTGTAACAATAGTTTTTGGGGCACTTTTTTTTTTAACAAATATAGATCACGATAGAAAAGTTAATTTACAACAGGCTTTCTTATTAACATCTTTATCTTGGTTGAGTGTTGCAGTTTTTGGCTCTTTGCCTTTCATTTTTTCTTCTATGGAAATGTCAATTACAGATGCTTTTTTTGAAAGTATGTCAGGAATTACTACAACAGGCTCAACTATCATATCTAATTTAGAGAATGCTCCTAAGGGTATTCTTTTATGGAGGGCAATTTTACAATGGTTGGGAGGTATAGGTATAATTGTTATGGCTATTACTCTCATGCCAATAATGAATGTTGGAGGAATGCAATTATTTAAAATATCCAGTAATGACTCATCAGAGAAAATACTACCAAAATCTAAAGAGATAGCATTAAGATTAATATATATATACTCAGCTCTAACTGCAGTTTGTGCCATAAGTTATTGGATTTTTGGAATGGGTAAATTTGATAGTTTAACCCATTCAATGACAACAATAGCAACAGGTGGGTTCTCAAATTATAATCAGTCTATAGGATATTTTGACAGTGTTTATATTGAGATTTCCTCAATGGTGTTTATTATTTTGGGAAGCATTCCCTTTATTGCATATATTAAATTTTTAAATGGGAATAAAAAAATATTTTCAAATGATTCACAAATAAGATCATTTATAAAAATTATAATTTTATCAATAGTCATTTTAAGTGTTTATCTATTTTTAATTAATAATGGAAACTTTTCATTTAGATCTATATTTTTCAATACTATTTCTATTTTAACTGGAACTGGTTATGTAAATGCTGAATTCGATAGCTGGGGGAGTTTTCCAATAACTATTTTTCTTGCATTAATGTTTATCGGGGGGTGTGCAGGATCAACTACATGTGGAATTAAAATTTTTAGAATTCAAATTCTTTATCTTTTTATATTAAATCAACTTAAAAAAATTATTTACCCAAAAGGAGTTTTTTTAATAAAGTATGACCAAAATTCAGTAGATGAAAAGTTTATTGCATCAATTATATCTTTCATATTTTTTTATTTTGTAATTTTTTTTATTTTAGCTGCATTATTATCCTTAACTGGCCTTGATTTTATCACTGCACTATCTGGAGCCGCAACATCTATCTCAAACGTTGGCCCAGGTTTAGGGCCAATAATTGGACCAAATGGAGATTTTTCATCTTTACCTGATTTATCAAAATGGGTTTTGTCTGTTGGTATGATTTTAGGTAGACTTGAGTTGTTTGCAATACTAGTATTATTCTTACCATCGTTTTGGAGAAATTAAATGCTTGAGGTAAAAAAACAAACACTGTCTGAAACTTTTTCTGTTTATTATGACAAAAGAATGTTGAGAATTCTTTTGTTGGGTGCCATCTCAGGTTTTCCTTGGGTCTTAATTGCAAGCAGTTTGAGTCTTTGGTTAAAAGAGGAAGGTCTAAGCAGATCTACAATTGGTTGGGCAGGATTAATCTTTGGTGTATACGCATTTAACTATTTGTGGGCTCCGATTATCGACAGAATTCAAATACCGTACTTAACAAAAAAATTAGGTCATAGACGAGGATGGATAGTCTTGATGCAAATCATTATTTTGCTGTGCTTAGTAATTTGGAGTTCAATTAATCCAACAGAGAATTTAGCTCTATTAATAAGTGTAGGATTAATTATTGCTATAGCCTCAGCTACTCAAGATATAACTGTCGATGCATTAAGAATTGAGCAAATAAATGAAAATGAGGGAAAATCTATGGCAGCTGGTGCTGCAATGGCTGTTGTGGGTTGGTGGACAGGTTATAAATTGGGTGGTGTTGTTGCATTGTTTACCGCTGAATTTTTTGAAAATTTAGGTGTATCTGACTATTGGCAGGCTACATTTTTAATTTTGGGAATTTTAATTATTTTAATGAACATAGGTTTAATGTTTGTTCATGAACCTATTCAAACAGATAGGCAGGCTAAACAGAGAGAAACTGACCAACTAATTGAAAAAAAACTTGGTTCGAGTAATTTCGTTACAAACTTTATTGTTTATATCACAGGAACCATTGGTGGACCTGTTATTAGCTTTTTTAAAAAAAATGGTTTTGCTATTGCAGCAGGAATATTAGCATTTGTTTTTTTATTTAAAATTGGTGAAGCTTTTATGGGAAGGATGTCCATTGTTTTTTATAAAGAAATTGGATTTTCAAAAGGACAAATTGCAATTTACTCAAAAGGGCTTGGTTGGATTACAACTGTAATATTTACATTATTAGGTGGTTTAATGGCTATGAGAGCTGGAACAATAAAAACAATGTTCTTCGCGGGAGGGTTAATGGCTATAACAAATCTTTTATTTGCAGTTTTGGCATGGACAGGAAAATCTGAAATTTTATTTGCAATCGCTGTAATCGCTGACGATATTACTGCAGCATTTGCTACAGTGGCTTTTGTTGCTTTTATTTCTTTATTGGTAGACAGAACTTACACAGCAACACAATATGCGCTACTAGCGTCAATAGGTACTGCTGGAAGAACTACTTTGGCATCATCATCAGGTGCTTTGGTAGATTGGCTAAATGGAGATTGGGGAACATTTTTCATTTTAACTACAATCATGGTCATCCCTTCTTTGATTTGTTTATGGCTTATAAAAAATAAAATTAAAATTGGTGAAAAATAATTTTTACTTTAAAGGGAATTTTTCAAATATTTACAAAGAGCCTCGCACATCATCTGAGGTAACTTCTCAAATAATATACGGTGAAAAATTTAAAATTTTTTCTAAAAATAAAAATTGGATAAAGATTAAATCTACATATGACAATTATGTTGGATACATTAAAAATAAACAACATATCAAAAATTTTAATCCAAAATATAAAGTAAATACATTAAAGGCAAAAATTTACAAAAAACCTAACTCTGCCACTAACAACCACCTTCCTCTAGCATCTAAATTAAGTGTTGAAAAAGAGAATAAATTTTATGTAAAAATTGACAAAAATAAGTGGATTAAAAAAAAAGATATTAAAGAAATTAACCATAAAGAAAAAAACTTTGTAAAATTTTTTAGAAAATTTCTTAGGGTAAAATATAAGTGGGGTGGTAAAACTTACAAAGGTATAGATTGTTCAGCTTTATTACAAATATTTTTTTATTATAATAATTTATTTTATCCAAGGGATACTATAGATCAAATAAAGTATTCTATAAAAAAAAAAAATAAAGAATTTAAAAAGGGAGATATTATATTTTGGAAAGGTCACGTTGCTATTTGTATAAACTCCAAAGAGTTAATACATGCTTATGGTCCTGAAAAAAAAGTACTAATTATGCCAATAAAAAAAACTGTTAAAAGGATACTTGATACAGCAAATCTTGAAGTGAAAAAAAT
>CACLHJ010000017.1 GCA_902606645.1 uncultured Pelagibacteraceae bacterium
CATTGCAAGATTTTTTAAATTCATATGTATAAAATAAGAATTATTATCAATTAAACAAGTGACAAAATATCAATTAAAATATTATATTTAATGCTCTTTTAGAACTATAATTGACTTATTCACTTTATGAATTATGCAATTTCCAAGTGTAAGTTTAAGAGAAATTTTAGTCTCACCTTTTAATTTGTCTATAATGTCATCAACTTTCTTTCCTCTGACAGAGTAATATTTGTTCCCAACAAATTTGATTATTTCTGTTAAAGATCTAAAAGTTATTTCATGGGGTTGATTAAAAAATTCTTCATTTAAAATAATTTTGCTTTTATCTTTATAAATATATGAATTATCTGTTAAATTTTTTGCAATATAAAATTTTATAGTTTCATTAGAATCTTTTAAATTTTTAATTGTTAACAGAAATTTATTTTTATCAAGACCTTCGTTCTGAAGATGTTTTATTAACTTTCTTATCCTTACTCTTTGAAATTTATTATCCTCATTAGACGGATCCTCAATATAAGACTTAAAAACATTATTTGTAACATAATTTAAATGTTTTTTTTCAAAACTTATAAGTGGTCTAACTATATTTACTTTGTCTCTAAGAGTTTTTTCACTAAAAGAAACTAAACCGTTAAGCCCACTTCCTCTTGAAATTCTTATAAAAAAATTTTCATACAAGTCATCAATATGATGGCCTGTTAAAATATTTTTAATATTCAGTTTTTTAGCTTGATTAATCAAAAGACTATATCTTTTATTTCTAGCTAAAGACTGAATATTACTAATAGGTTTTTTTCCATACCACTTTAAAATATCAGACTTTATATTGTATTTTTTTAATAGTTTTTTTACCAATTGTGCTTCTGCAGATGAATTTTTTCTTAGTCCATGATCAACTATATAATAATAAGTGTTACATGATTTTTTAATTGAATAAATTTTAGTTAAGAAACATAAAGCCAAGCTATCTGGACCACCAGAAACACCAACAATAAAATCTTGATTTAATTTAAGAGTATTTTCGAACTTTCTGTAAATTTGAAATATTCTTTTATCTCTTAATTTGTTCAGTAAATTTTTATGAGTCTTGTTTGATACATTCAAATTTTTTGGACTCATATTTTGCTTTTTGTATTACTGATTGATTTGCATTTGGATATTGAAGCTCCACACCATTGATCATTTTACATCCTTGATCTTTTTCACCAATTTGTACCATTGATACACCTAGTTTTAATAAATTTATTGGTGCTTTCTTTCCTTTTGGATATTTTTGATATCCCTCTAAATAAGCAGATGCAGCATCAGTATATAGTTGTCTTATTCTAAATGTCTCTGCATACCAGTACTGAGCGCTTCCTGCTAATTCGTGATCTGTATTGGAAAGAACAAATTCTCTAAAAGCTCTCTCCGCTGTAGTGTAGTCCCCAACTTTTAAAAAACTAGTTGCAAATTCATACTGTTTTTCCGGCGAAACATCTTGTGGCAATATTTTATCCTCTGATTGAAAATTTTCAGTTACAATTGTTGCGGTAGTTTCAACTGATTGAATTTGCTGAGACGTATCTGAAGTTTCTGTTTCTTTATATGATATTGAACCAAGATCTTGGGGCTGTGAACTTCCTGGAAGAATTTTATTTTCGTTTATTTTGGGCTTTGAACTTAATTTAGATGAACTATCACTTAATATTCCTGAGCTAAGTGATGACTCTAAATCTTGAAATCTTACTTGATTGTCAGCTTGAATTTTTGACAATCGATTAGAAAGTTTGTCTAGTTTAAAATTTATTTCTTCAAATTTATTTGTTAATTCTCTAAACTGACCTTCGATTTCAGATAATTTAAGTAAATGTCTTGTAAGAACATCTTCTGAATTTGGATCGGTTTCTAAGTCTGGGCTACTTATCGACGCATTTTCTATCTCAATTGATCCAGAGTAAACAGCCCTCTCAAGAGTTTTTAGGTCATTTTTAATAATTTCTAAAGTTTCATAGATATTATGATTATCTGCAAAGGAATTACCAATAATGACAAAATTAAAAACAAAAATAATCTTCAATACGATTAATTTTAATATCAGTTTCATTAATCAACTACTTTATGATTATAAAAATGGCAAAAAAAAGACCCCAATACCACTGATGTAGTTGGGGTCTTTAAATTAAAATTTTTAATTTGCTTTAACAGTAACTGATCTTCTGTTTTTTGACCAAGACAATGGGTTTGAACCAGAGTCAACTGGTCTTTCTTTTCCATAACTTAATACTGTAATTCTGTCAGAAGATATTCCATAAGTCATTAAATAGTCTTTTGCTGCGTTAGCTCTTCTTTCTCCTAGGGCTAAGTTGTATTCTCTAGTTCCTCTTTCGTCTGCATGACCTTCAAGTACTACATTAATACTCGAGTTCTTTCTCATCCATGCCGCTTGTGCTCTTAAAGTTTCTCTAGAAGCAGTAGTTAAAATTGACTCGTTTGTTGCAAAGAAAACTCTGTCAGGAACTCCCTCAGCAAGATATTCAACTGTTTCTGTTCCGGTATAAACATCACCTTGCATTGAACCTTTTATATCAGTTGCGATTTCTTTTTTTGTTGCGCAGGCTGATAAAACTATACATGCAGTTAATACTAGAAGTGTGTTTTTAAAAATTTTGTTTAATATCATTAAATTGCTCCTTGCTGCTAATTTCAAAATTTTACTTTTTCACAACTAATTAGAGGTTTCAAGTCTAAAAATCAAGAAATTTCAATATTTCTAAGGTTAAATTTATATTAATTACTTAATAATGATGACCATGATGGGTCAGATGCATCAGTAGGCGTCTTTATTTGACGCTCATTGTAACCAGTCAAATCAATAGACCACAACTTTGCGGTAAATCCTTCCCCTTTGTCGTTAGTCTTTGTTTCTCTATAAAAAATTAAAACTCTTCCATTTGGTGACCATGAGGGAGCTTCTTGATAGTAGTTTTCTGTTAACAACCTCTCACCTTTTCCATCTGTTCTCATAACACCGATATAAAACTTGCCCTTATGTAATTTGGTAAATGCAATTAAATCTCCCCTAGGTGACCAAACTGGAGTTCCATAAAGTCCATTTCCAAATGAAATTCTTTTTACATCGCTTCCGTCACTCTTCATTAAATAAATCTGCTGATAGCCACTTCTGTCAGAGTTAAATGTTATATATTTTCCATCAGGCGAGTAAGATGGTGAGGTATCGATAGACGGAT
Source organism: uncultured Pelagibacteraceae bacterium (assembly GCA_902606645.1). Taxonomy (GTDB): domain Bacteria; phylum Pseudomonadota; class Alphaproteobacteria; order Pelagibacterales; family Pelagibacteraceae; genus Pelagibacter. Next base: position 3,234 of record CACLHJ010000017.1, read on the forward strand.
GATTTGTAATCCTCTCTACAATTCTGTTCTCCAAATCCATTGTATAAATATCGGATTTCCCATCTTTTGCTAGACTCATAATAATTTTTTTTCCATCTGGAGAAAACCTTGGTGCAAAAGTCATGCCAGGAAAATCTCCTACGACTTCCTGTGTTCCAGTCTCAATATCTAATAAGTAAACTCTTGGAAGATTTTTAAAGTAAGACAAATAAGTAACCATTTGACTTGTAGGATTAAATCTAGGAGTAAGCACTAATTCATTACCCAAAGTTAAAAATTTATTGTTAAAACCATCTTGATCCATGATTGCTAACTTTTTTATTCTTTGTGTCTTAGGGCCTTCCTCAGCAACATAAATAATTCTAGTATCAAAATATCCTTTTTCCCCAGTCAATCTCTCATAAACTTTATCAGAAATGATGTGACCTACTCTTCGCCAATTGCTTGGAACTGTAGTGAATGCTAAAGCCATCATTTCTTTGGCCGCAAGCACATCCCATAATCTAAATTCAACTCTTAACTTGTCATCTACATAATTTACTTTACCTGTTATTAACGCTTGTGCTTTAATTAAATTCCAATCTTCAAATCTTGGTTTAAGATTAGCAATATCAGGAGCTTGTAAAAAGGCTTCTTTACTTAAAGGATTAAATAATCCTGATGTACTCAAATTATTTTCTACAATACTTGAAATTTCTTCTCCAATATTTTTTTCCTTTATTGCTTTTTCAAAACTTTTTCTTGATTTTTCATCAATAGATAAAGGTGAGACTGCTACTGGAAGAGGGTCAAGATTACCACGCGTTATATCAACCTCGATTAATGCGTATGAATTTATCGGAATTAGAATTAAGAATAATGTAATAATTTTTTTTATCATTTTAATATTTATATTAACCTTCTAGCATCTCCCTTGCATCAAAATTTAACTGTAATTCTTTCCATCTTTCATAGCCAGTTGTTGGAACTCTTAATGGCTGACATAATTTCACAGCTCTTAAAGCACTTTCTGCTAAGACTTTATAAAATCCTTGTCCTGGTTTATTCATCCTTGCGTGATCTAAAATTTCAGTTTTTGTTACTGATCCATCTGGCTTTAATTTTAATTTAATTCTTACTAATAAGTTTTCGTTATAAGGTAAACCCAATGGAATACTCCAACATCCAAAAATTTGCGCTTTAAGAGCATCTTCTTCACTTAATGTTAATCCTGTATTCTCGATATTTCTCTCTTGATCTTGAGTAATATCATTGTTTTTTTTAATTACTTCAGCAGTTTCTTCCTTAGATTTGTCAATTAATGCTGCAATATTATTTGGATCGAATAAATCTTTTTTTTCAAACTCTGAAACCTGCTTCACCTCTTTATCAACTTTTTCTGGATTTTGCTTTTTTTCTTCTTTTGTTTTAATTTTTTTAACAGTTTTATCTGGAAGAGGGATTGCCTCAGGTGTTTGATTTTCAATTTTTTTATTGTTTAGATCTGGAGAGACTACAGTTTTAGTTTTTGTTTTTTTAACTTTTTTTGGTGGAGCTTGTTCAGACACAAGCTTTTCTTTTTCTTTAACTTTCTCTATAATTTTTTTTGCTTTTGGGGCAAAAGGAACATTTGTTTTTTCAGATATCTGAATTAGTTCAACCGATACAATGGGAGGGATATCTAAGGGTTTCTTTGACAAAAAAGGAAGGCTCATTGCTGTAATAATAATTAATAAAGCATGAAAAACAGAAGAGATAATTATACTTCTATTCAATTTAGTTACCTCTGTTTATAAGGCTCTGATATTAATGCTACCTTTGTAAAACCTGATCCAGAAAGAAGTCCCATGATTTCAAGCACTCTTCCATAATTTATAGTTTTGTCACCTCTGACATAAATTCTTGTATCCGTTCTATTTTTTGAAACTGCCAATACTTTTGCAATAATATTATTGTACTCAACTTTAGACTCCTGAATAAATATCTCACCTTTTGCATTTATGGATAATGTCAGTGGTTCTGTTTCTTCAGGAAGAGAGTCTGCAGAGCTTTCTGGTAAATCTACTTGAACACCGACAGTTAACAAAGGTGCTGTTACCATAAAAATAATCAATAGTACTAACATTACATCCACAAATGGTGTAACATTAATTTCACTCATTGGTTCTTTTGAAGAGCGATTTAATTTAAATGCCATTTAAATTATAGTTAGAAACCTTTTTGAAAAATTTTCTAATTTTTCAGAATATTTTTTGGAGTCGTTATTAAATTTATTATAAGCTACTACTGCCGGTATTGCTGCTAATAAACCTAATGCAGTTGCAAATAATGCTTCGGCAATTCCTGGTGCTACTATGGCAAGACTAGTATTTCTTGAAATTGCTATTGATTGAAAAGAATTCATGATTCCCCAAACTGTTCCGAACAAACCTATAAAAGGTGCGGTAGAACCAACCGTAGCTAAAAAAGTAAAGCCTTTATCAATTTTTGCCATTTGTTTCTCAATCCCATTTTCTAAAAGTGCGCTAGTCCTCTCACTTAGATTGTTTCTTGTTTTTTTCTTTAATAACCCTTCCATTGCATTTTGAAAAACTAAAGCCATAGGATCTTCAAGTTTAGAGGGCAAACTATTATATAAATTTTCAGCAGACTTAGAATTCCAAAATTTTTCCTCAAATTCTTCAGAAGATTTATTTATTTTTTTAAATAACCTAAATTTATCTATAATTACTGCCCAAGAATATACTGAGCAAAGTATCAAAATTATCATTACTGATTTTACAATTATGTCGGCTCTAAAAAATAAGCTAAATAACGAAAAATCTGTGTTTGTGCCTAGTTCTACAGCTTTCGCTGCTATGTCTGCTTCCATAATTACTATTCACACTTAAATGTGTCATGAATTTGACTTGAATTATGCAGTTATTACTCTTCTTTTTTATATGTCTCAAAGAAATAACTAGCTATTAGGATGGCATCAGCCTTATTAGAATCCTTTTTTCTTGATAGATGTGGTGAATAATAGGGAAAAATTTCAATTGCCCTTGTTCTACTTGCGTCTTTTTCAGAATTAATCAAATTAAAATATTTCTTCCACTTTGCAGGTCGAACAAAGTACACTGAAATCTGCATAGCACTACAAATTCCTTTAAGTATTCCGAAAGATTGACCAAAATTGAACATACTAGTAACTCCTTGGCCTGGCATTGCTGTAACATGCTCTATAACCACTTTTATATTTTTTTTGTCCATATTTTTTATTTTCTCTGTAATTTCATTAAAAATCTGAGATCCATTTACTTGTTTTTTGTTCTTTTTACCTTCAATCATGGTTGGCATCTCAACAACATCTTTTATTACCCCATCTTGAAAGAAACAAATCGATCCTGATATCCCTGGATCAATTCCTATTATTAGCATCAGTCAACCTCTAAATTTACATTTGAAAAAACATTTTGTACATCATCATCATCTTCTAAACTATCTAGAAATTCAGTTACCTCGTTTTTTTTTTCATTATGAATGTCTACGCTATTTAGAGGTATCCATTCAATCTCCGTTGAAATAAAATTAGCTATTTTTTTTTCTAAATTTTTTTTAACATTATAAATTTCACTAATAGGACAATGAATTTCATGGAAATCACTATGAGATATACACTCATCAGCTCCCGCATTGATTGCTAATTCCAAAATATTGTCCTCAGAAATTTCTTTTTTGTCAATTTTTATGACTCCCAACTGTTCAAAATTGTGAGATGCAGATCCCTGCGTCCCTAAGCTACCCCCATTTTTTTGAAAAATTGTTCTTATGTTGGAGGCTGTTCTGTTTTTATTATCTGTTAAAGTCTCCACAATGACAGCAATTTTATCAGGTCCAAATCCCTCATATCTTAAGTTCTCGAAATTTAATCCAGTTGCTGTAGAAGATTTATCAATTGCTCTCTCAATATTGTCTTTAGGCATATTGGCAGATCTTGCAGCTTGAATAGCAGATCTCAATCTAGGATTCATTGCAGGATCTTTATCACCAAGTTTTGCAGCAACTGTGATTTCTTTTGACAATTTTGAAAAAATTTTAGATCGCTGTTTATCTGCTTTTCCTTTTTTATGCTTTATTCCAGCCCAGTGAGAGTGTCCTGCCATAAGTTTTTATTTAATTTTTGAAAAAATTTCCATAAATATAGCTTTGTATATTATTTGCTAAGCCAGTTTCTATGTTACATTCAACCATAACACCACTTAAAGTAGCGTCACCAATAGCTGGAAAATGTTTAGTGGAGTTTTTTTTTAAAAACCTATTTAATGAATTTTCTTTATTCATACCAATAACTGAGTCGTAGTCACCACACATACCAGCGTCTGTTTGATATCCTGTACCATTATTTAAAATTCTTGCATCATTTGTTGGAATGTGGGTGTGAGTTCCAACTACAAGGGTTGCTTTGCCATCAAAAAAATGGCCAATGGCATTTTTTTCACTTGTAATCTCACCATGAAAATCAACAACAAGTATGTCGTAATCTTCTTTTAATTTATTATGATTTAAAAATTTTTCTGAAACTTGAAAAACATCTTCACACTTCTTCATAAATACGTTTCCCATTAAATTTAAAACACCAATTTTTATATCATTTTTTGTTATATAAATATTAAATCCTTTTCCTGGCGCAGGTTCAAAAAGATTTTTAGGACGTAATAATCTCTCTTCTTTATCAATATATTCCATAATTTCTTTTTGGTCCCAAACATGGTTTCCTGTTGTGATAACATTTACTCCACAATTAAAGAAATCTTTGCATATTTCTTTTGTAAGTCCTACCCCTTGAGAAGCAGCATTTTCTCCATTAACAATTACAAAATCAATATTTTTTGATTTAATTTCACTCAAAAGATTTTTAGTCAACTTTGAACAACCAGCTAGACCTACTACATCCCCCAAAAATAATATTTTCATTAAACAATATCTTTCTCAGTTATGATTATATCTAATTTCTTATCATGTTTATTAACTGGTATGGTTTTTAATTTTTGAAAAGAAAAACCAAGACCAACTTTAACTACTTTTTTAATTTTAGATATCTTTTGAATATAACGGTCATAAAAACCACCACCATAACCTAGTCTATTTAATTTTTTATCAAATGCTACCAAAGGAACAAATAAAATATCAGGGTAAATTTTTTGGGTGGCCTCTGGTTCTGGTATGCCATATTTGTTTATTAACAAGGGATCATTTTTATACCATTTATAAAATTCCATTTGACTTTTTTTTTTAATTTTTGGGAGTGAAATCGTAGAACCTTTTTTAAAAAAAAAATTTAAAATTTCTAAATCATTAATCTCATAGTTTGTTGGATAATATCCACCTATAATTTTCAAATTATAATTTTTTTTTTTAAGATATGAATAAACATTTCTTGGATTTATATTAATTAATTTTTTTGAATTATTTTTTCTTAATTTTAATACTTTATCTCTTAACTTTGATTTAATCACAAATTTATTGGGATAGATTATCTATTTTTGCTTTTTTGACAAAATTTGATATTTGATCAGCTGCTTCATCAATTAACTGCTCATATTTTTTTTGATTATTTTCAATCTCGATTTTAAAATCTTTATGATTTAAATTAAGTTTTTTTATCTCATCCTCTTTCTTATCTCGATATTCATAAATTAAAGACTTAAGCTCTTTAAATTTATTAGACAAATCTTTGAATTCATTTTTTCTTTGATCGACTTTCTTTTTAGTCTCGTGATACTCATCCATTATTTTCACTGCCGTAATTAACAGAAGCTTATTTTCACCTAGATTGCCTAAATCATTTTTTAAATTAGTAAACTTTTGGCTAATTTGGATTAGTAATTCTTCTAAATGTTCTTCTTGTCCATCCTCACAGGACAATATGAAGTCTTTATTATTAAATTTTATAGTTACATTTCCCATTTATCAATTTCTTCCAATAAGGTATCTGTTTCTTGATTTAATTCATCAATTTTTTCAGAAAATTCGATTTGCTTTCTTTCTTCTTGTTTTTCTTTATTTTTAATCTCCTCTAATTTCTCTGATAGCGAGCCATAGTCCAGTAGTAGTTCTTTATATTTAATTTCTAACTCATTTTTTTCAATTTCTAATTGATTTTTTTGTTTACTTAAATTTTCAATATTATTTTGTAATTCTGGATTGGTAAGGTCTAAATTTTTTAATTCATCTAAAACTGAAATTAATTTTTTTTCTTTTTCGTTTATAGAATTCATATATATAGATATAGTATTAAATAGATTCTTCTTAGTCTAGTCAGGATAATTTTGAATATACTACATAATGATTTAGCAAATTGCATCAGATTTTTGTCAATAGATGCGGTTCAAAAAGCTAATTCTGGACACCCAGGTATGCCAATGGGTATGGCTGATGTTGTAACCGTACTTTTTAAAAATTTTTTAAAATTTAATCCTAAAAATCCAAATTGGATGAATAGAGATAGATTCGTATTATCTGCAGGTCATGGATCAATGCTTTTATACTCTTTATTGTTTTTAACTGGATATAAGAGTGTTTCATTAAATAGTATAAAAAATTTTAGACAGCTAAACTCAATATGTGCTGGTCATCCTGAATACCATCCTAATTCAGGTATAGAAACAACAACAGGACCTCTTGGACAAGGAATAGCAAACGCAGTGGGATTTGCAATCGCAGAAGAAATTTTAAAAAAAAAATTAGGAAATGATTTAATTAATCACAAAACTTATGTTTTGGCTGGAGATGGTTGTTTAATGGAAGGAATAAGTCATGAGGCAATGAGCTTAGCGGGACATTTAAAGCTTAAAAATTTAGTAATGCTTTTTGATAATAATTCAATTTCAATTGACGGGCCAACTAATCTTGCTGTTTCAGATAATTTTAAAAAAAGATTTGAAGGTTATGGTTGGGATTATATTTTTATAAATGGACACGACGAAAAAGAAATATTTAAAGCATTAAAAAATGTTCAAAAAGCAAATAAGCCAACTGTTATTTCTTGTAAAACAAAAATTGGATATGGCTCACCAAACAAGTCAGGCAAAGCTTCCTCCCATGGAAGTCCTCTGGGTTTGGAGGAGATTGAACTTGTTAGAAAAAGCCTAAATTGGAATAATAAGCCTTTTAATATTCCAAATAAATTTTTGAAAGAGTGGAGAAAAATTGGTCAAAAAGGTAATGCTCAAGAAAAAAAATGGATTAAGATATTTAACAAAAATAAAAAAAAATTTAATGAAATAATAAAAAATAATTCAATAAGTATATTGAGAAGAGAAAAAAGAAATGCGATTTTGGAGCCTAAAAGTTTGGCTACAAGAAAATGTTCTGAGATGACACTTAATGCATTAACAAACCAAAATCATAACCTAATTGGTGGCTCTGCTGATTTAGCAGGATCTAATAACACAAAAACAAAACATCAAAAAATAATTAAACCTGGAGATTTTAGTGGAGATTATATTCACTACGGAGTAAGAGAGCATGGAATGAGTGGGATAATGAATGGAATAGCACTCTATGGTAATTTAATTCCATATGGTGGAACTTTTTTAATATTTTCTGATTATTGTAAACCTTCAATTAGATTATCTGCATTGATGCAAAAAAGAGTGATATACGTAATGACGCATGACTCAATAGGTCTTGGAGAGGATGGGCCAACCCATCAGCCAATTGAGCAGCTCTCAGGTTTACGATCAATTCCAAATTTAAATGTTTTTAGGCCAGCAGATAGAGTTGAAACAATTGAATGTTGGGAACATGCTTTAAAAAGTTCTAAAACACCGAGTATTTTATCATTAACAAGACAGGGTCTAAATCCAATAAGAAAATTATTCACAAATGTAAATAAATGTTCTTCAGGAGCCTATGAAGTCTTGAGAACTAATAATAAAATTATTTTGACAATATTTGCAAGTGGTTCAGAGGTAAATTTGGCAATTGAAACTAGTCATAAATTAGCCAAAGATGAAATATACTCTAAAGTTATATCAATGCCATCAATGGAGCTTTTCGATCTACAATCAAAATTATATAAAAATAAAATTTTAAATGAAACTAAATTTAAAATTTCAATAGAAGCTGGATCAAGTGATTGTTGGAAAAAATATGTAGGGAGTTCAGGTTTAACATTTGGAATTAATGAATTTGGTAAAAGTGCACCCTACAAAGATATTTTTAAACACTTTGGACTAACAGCTTCAAATATTTCAAGTAAAACCAAAAAAATGGTTACAAATTAGATATGGAAATCAAAATTGGGATAAATGGAATGGGTAGAATTGGTCGAATGGTTGTTAGATCAATTTTTGAAAGTCAAAATAAAAATTTAAAAATTAAACATATTAACAACAGATCAAATTCAGAGGCTACAGGTAAATTAATTAAATACGATTCTAATCACGGAAAATTTGATGCTGATATTGAATTTGATGAAAATCACTTAATAATAAATAAACAAAAAATATCATTTTCCCAAGAGGCTAAAATCGAAGAAATTAATTGGAAAAAATATGATGTTGACTATGTATTAGAGTGCACTGGTAAATTTAATTCAAGAGAAAAACTTGAAGCTCATATTAAAAATGGTGCAAAAAAAGTAATTGTTTCTGCTCCATGCAAAAATGCAGACAAAACAATAGTTTTTGGTGTTAACGAAAACACTTTATCCAAAAAAGACAAAATAATCTCAGCTGCCTCATGTACCACGAATTGCTTGGCGCCAGTTGTTAATGTTATTCACAAAAAATTTGAAATTGAAAAAGGTTTTATGACTACAATTCATTCATTTACTAGTGACCAAAGAATTTTAGACAATTCTCATAAAGATCCAAGAAGAGCTCGATCTGCAAACCAGTCGATTGTTCCTACATCAACTGGAGCTTCAAAAACTATAGGTGAAATAATTCCAAGTCTTAAGGGGAAATTAGAGGGTGTAGCGATGAGAGTTCCTACACCAAATGTTTCTCTTATAGAATTAGTTTTTTGTACGAACAAAGAAATTAATATTAAAAATATTAATAGTGCATTTGAATTGGCTTCAAAAAAAGAATTAAAAAATATTTTAGAAGTCACACACGAAAAATTAGTTTCAGTTGATTTCAATCATAATTCGGCCTCTGCAATTATTGATGCGTCTTTAACAAGTGTAGTTGGAGATAATATGGGTAAAATTTCAGCTTGGTATGACAACGAATGGGGCTTTTCTAATAGAATGTGTGATATTACTGAAAATTTGCATAAAATCTCTTAATGAGAAGTATTAGAAATGAAAAAAATCTTCGTAATAAAAAAATATTACTAAGATTAGATTTAAATGTTCCTTTAGATAAAGGAAAAATAAGTGACACAACTAGAATAAATAAAATTCTACCTACTTTAAAATTTCTTAATAAACAAAAAGCAAAAATTATTATTTTATCACATGTGGGTAGGCCAAAAGGTAAAGCGTTAAAAGAACTTTCATTAAAACCAATTTGTGAAAATTTACAGGAACAATTAGGATTAAATGTGAAATTAATTAAACAAAATATCATTGAAGTTAAAAATAAGGATTTCTTCGATAACTTTGATGAGGAAATCTTAATGTTAGAAAATATTAGGTTTTATGCAGAAGAAGAAAAAAATGATAATAAGTTTGCAGAGCACCTAGCAAGTTTTGGTGATATTTATGTCAACGATGCTTTCTCTTGTTCACATCGTTCACATGCTTCAATTGTTGAAATTTCTAAATTCCTGCCTTCATTTTCTGGATTACAAATAGATTTAGAGATTGATGCTCTTACTAAAATTACCTCTGAAATTACAAAACCAATATCCTGTATAATTGGAGGATCTAAAATTTCGACCAAAATTGATATTATTAAAAATCTAATACCAAAATTTGATAATATTATTATTGTAGGAGGTATGGCTAATAATTTTATTGAATACTTCGGTCACAATATCGGAAAATCTATTAAAGAAAAAAATTGTGACCCAATCATTGAAGAAATTATTTCACTTTCGAAAAAAGAAAAATGTGAAATAACTTATCCAGAAGATGTGCTTGTATCTAAAGACCTAAATGGATCATGTGAGAAAAAAGAATTAAATGAAATTTTGAACGATGAAATGATTTTAGACATTGGCCCAAAAACTATAGGTAAAATTACAAATATTATTAATTCAAGTAAGACCATATTATGGAATGGACCTGCTGGATATTTTGAAAACCCTAACTTTGCAAACGGTAGTATTGAAATAGCAAAAACAATAATTAAAAATAATAAATTAAACAAAATTTTTTCAGTTGTTGGTGGAGGAGATACGGTCTCATTATTGAATAGTCTAAATGCTGTTGATGGTTTTAACTTTGTTTCAACTGCAGGTGGAGCTTTTTTAGAATATCTTGAAGGTAAAAAGCTTCCTGGTATAAACGCGTTAGATCAATAAATGTCAGAACTTAATAAAATTGCAATAAAAATTATTTCTAACGGTAAAGGTATCCTCGCTGCAGATGAAAGCAATGGTACTATGACTAATAGACTAGCAGCGGTAAATGTAAATTCAACTCCTGAAAATAGACAATTGTTTAGGGAAATTCTTTTCTCATCTGAATGCATGAAAGATTGTATTGGTGGGGTTATTCTTTACGATGAAACAATAAATCAGACTACAAATTCTGGAAAA
>CACLHJ010000018.1 GCA_902606645.1 uncultured Pelagibacteraceae bacterium
AGGAAATCCGCTTGATCCTGACAAAATTGAGAAAGAAAAAAAAGTAGCTGAAAAGGAAGAAGCTGAAAAAGCAGAAGCTACTCCTCCATCTAAAAAGAATTAATAGGTCATCTTTATTAATAAAAGGCGCTTAATTTAAGCGCCTTTTTTCCCTATGGACATCTAGACTGTATTTTAAAAATATGGCAGACAAAACACTCAATGAAATAAGAAATACTTTTCTAAAATATTTTGAAAAGAATGAGCATAAGATTGTTGAGTCTAGCAATTTAGTTCCCAATAACGATCCAACATTGATGTTTGCCAACTCTGGCATGGTTCAGTTTAAAAATGTATTCACAGGTTTAGAAAAAAGAGATTATGTAAGAGCGACTACTTCTCAAAAATGTGTAAGGGCAGGAGGGAAACATAACGACCTTGAAAATGTTGGTTATACTCCTCGTCACCACACTTTCTTTGAAATGCTTGGAAACTTTTCTTTTGGAGATTATTTTAAAGAACAAGCAATTCATTATGCTTGGGATTTGATCACTAAAGATTTTGGCATCGATAAAGACCGGCTTTATGTAACTGTATTTCACGAAGATGATGAAGCCTTCAATTTTTGGAAGAAAATAGGGGGTTTTAGTGATGACAGAATTATTAGAATAGCTACATCTGATAATTTTTGGTCAATGGGAGAGACAGGTCCATGTGGCCCTTGTTCTGAAATCTTTTTTGACCATGGAGATCATTTAGCTGGGGGATTGCCTGGTTCTAAAGACGAAGATGGGGACAGATTTATTGAGATTTGGAATTTAGTATTCATGCAGTATGAACAAGTTTCAAAAGAAAAAAGAATAAATTTACCAAAACCATCTGTCGATACTGGTATGGGGCTAGAACGAATTGCGGCACTGCTTCAAGGAACTCATGATAACTACGAGACTGATCATTTTGAAAAAATAATCAACTCAGCTTCAGATATTTTAAAAGTTAAATCAAATAAAACTAATCTTTCAAGTTTTAGAGTTATAGCTGATCACTTGAGAGCAAGCTCTTTTTTAATTGCAGAAGGCGTTTTACCTTCGAATGAAGGAAGAGGATATGTACTTAGAAGAATTATGAGAAGAGGGATGAGACATTCTCACTTATTAGGATCTAAGGAACCAGTTTTTTATAATTTATTTGATACTCTTAAAAATGAAATGTCAGGAAATTATCCGGAACTTGTAAGAGCTGAGTCATTGATTAAAGAAACTTTAAGAATGGAAGAAGAAAAATTCTTAGTTCTTCTTGATAGAGGAATTAAAATTTTAAATGATGAAATTTCTAAAATTGATAAAGTTTTACCAGGCGAAGTAGCATTTAAACTATATGACACATATGGATTTCCGTTAGATCTTACTGAAGATATTTTAAGAAATAAATCAATGTCCATTGATACAGATAAGTTTAAATCTTTAATGAAAGAAAGTAGAGAACTTGCTAAAAAAAATTGGAAAGGCTCAGGAGATGCTGCTGTTGAAGATATTTGGTTTGGGATAAAAGATAGATTAGAGCCAACAGAATTTTTAGGTTACGAAACAAATCAAGCTGAAGGTGTTGTTTTGTCTTTGTTAAAAGAAAATAAAGAAGTTGATCAATTGAAAGAAAATGATGAGGGAATGATTATAGTAAACCAAACCCCTTTTTATGGAGAGTCTGGAGGTCAAGTGGGAGATACTGGTGAGATCGTATCAAATGAATTTAAATTTAAGGTAAATGATGTTCAGAAAAAACTTGGGGATTTATTTGTACATTATGGGAAAGTGGTTAGTGGTTCTATAAAGATCAAAGATAGCGTTGAAATGAAGATTAATGTTGAAAGAAGAGATGATACTAGAGCTTATCATTCTGCAACTCATCTTTTACATGAATCTTTGAGAAGAGTATTAGGAGATCATGTTACCCAAAAAGGTTCTCTTGTAGAGCCTGGCAGATTGAGATTTGACTTTAGCCACATGAAACCTATTCAAAATGATGAAATTGATAAAATAGAGAAATTTGTAAATAAGATGGTTTCAAAAAAGTCAGATGTAAAAACCAGGTTAATGACACCAGATGAAGCTGTAGAAAATGGAGCTTTGGCTTTATTTGGGGAAAAATATGGTGATGAAGTGCGGGTTCTTTCTATGGGAGATGAGGATGGAAAGTATTTCTCCACAGAATTATGTGGCGGAACCCATGTTAAAAATACTGGAGATATTGGAAAATTTAAAATAGTCAGCCAATCTTCTATAGCTGCAGGAGTAAGAAGAATAGAGGCTTTAAGAGATAAACAATTAAAGGATTATTTAAAAAATAAAGAAAAACTTTCAGTGTTATCCTCTGAAAAAGATGAAGAAACTATTAAAGATTTAAGTCAGCAAATCACTAAGCTTGGAGGTAAACCTAGCATAGATAATTCAGATCAAAAAAATTCAATTAAAAATTTAACAAAACAATTAGAAACTCTTTCTGTAAATTCAATTTTAAATGATAAATCAAAAAATATTATTAAAGACCAAGATGTTAATGGAATAAAATTAAGACTTCAAAAAGTTGATGATCTTCCTCCTAAAGAGCTTAGAAAATTGGTTGATCAAGGAAAAAAAGATTTATCTCAAGGTATTATAATAGTGTTTGCAAGCAAAGATGACAAAGTAGGGATAGCAGTTGGAGTTACAGAAAGTTTAACAAATAAATATGATGCTGTTGAATTTGTTAAAATTGGTTCAGAGATTATTGGTGGTCAGGGTGGTGGAGGAAGAAAAGATTTTGCTCAAGCTGGTGGCCAGGATAAATCAAAAATTGAAGATGCTTTTGAAAAACTTAAAGCTTTAATTTAATTTTGCTTTAAGATTACCGTCAATTTCATCTAAAAATTGATTAGTTGTTAAGTACTTGCTTGATGGACCAATTAGTATTGCTAGATCCTTTGTCATAGCTCCATTTTCAACACACTCGATACAAACTTTTTCAATCGTTTGTGCAAATTTTATTAATTCATCATTATTATCAAGTTTTCCTCTGTGAGCTAGCCCTCTTGTCCAAGCAAAAATTGATGCAATAGGATTTGTTGAAGTTTCTTTACCTTGTTGATGCATTCTATAGTGTCTGGTTACAGTTCCATGAGCAGCTTCTGCTTCCATAATTTTTCCATCTGGAGTTAGAAGCGTACTTGTCATCAATCCTAATGATCCATAACCTTGTGCCATAGTATCAGACTGAACGTCACCGTCATAATTTTTACAAGCCCAAATATATTTACCACTCCATTTCATTGCACATGCAACCATGTCATCAATTAATCTATGTTCATAAGTTAAATTATTTTTATCAAAATTTTTTTTATATTCATTCTCAAATACTTCTTGGAAGATATCTTTAAATCGACCGTCATATTGTTTTAGAATTGTATTTTTCGTAGACATGTAAACTGGCCATTTTTTAATTAGCCCATAACTAAAACAGGATCTTGCAAAATCTTGAATGGATTTATCTAAATTATACATTGAAAGTGCTACTCCCGGACCAGTGAAATTAAATACCTCGTATTTTATTTCGTCTTTTCCATCTTCTGATGTCCATTTAACTTCCATTTTTCCTTTACCAGGCACTTTAAAATCTGTTGCTCTGTACTGATCTCCAAAAGCATGTCTTCCTATAATTACTGGATCTGTCCAAGAAGGAACAAGTTTTGGGATATTTTTACAAATAATAGGTTCTCTAAATACAGTCCCTCCGATTATATTTCTGATTGTCCCATTTGGTGACCTCCACATTTTTTTTAGGTCAAATTCTTCTACCCTTGCTTCATCAGGCGTAATAGTTGCGCATTTAATACCAACACCGATTTTTTTGATAGCATTTGCTGAGTCTATTGTGATTTGATCATTAGTATTGTCACGGCTTTTCATACCAAGATCGTAATATTCAATTCCTAGATCAAGATATGGTAAGATAAGTTTATTTTTAATGAACTCCCATATAATTCGAGTCATTTCATCGCCGTCTAACTCTACGACTGGGTTTTTTACCTTGATTTTACTCATTAAAATAAAAATTATCTTATTAATTGAATTTGATTGGTTTATATACATATTAATCAAAAATTAGCAAATAGAAGAATATGTTTACCAAGATATTTCCAAAAATTCATACTGAGGGATATAAATTTTTAGTCATTGCCGCCTTCATAACTATTATTTTATTAATCATTAACAATTTTTTAGGCTTAATTGGTTTGTTGTTAACGATATGGGTTTATTATTTTTTTAGGGACCCTGATAGAATTATTATAGGTGACGATGATTATCTTGTAAGTCCAGCTGATGGTGAAGTTATAAAAGTTGAAGAGGTAGATGGACCAAAAGAAGTTGGTCTTGAAAATAAAAAATTCAAAAAAATTAGTATTTTTATGAATGTATTTGATTGTCACGTAAATAGAACTCCTTGTTCAGGAATAGTTGAAGACATATTATATAAACCTGGAAAATTTTTTAATGCATCATTAGATAAAGCTAGTGAAGATAATGAAAGAAATTATTACAAAATTAAAGACAAACATGGCAACGATATTATAGTGGTTCAAATTGCAGGTTTAGTAGCAAGAAGAATTGTTTGTGAAACAGACAAAAACCAAGAACTAAGTCAAGGTGATAGAATTGGAATGATAAGATTTGGAAGCCGAGCAGATGTTTATTATGAAAATTATGAACCTCTTGTAAAAGTCGGTCAAACAGCAATTTCTGGTGAGACCTTATTGGCAAAAAAATAATTATGTTAAAACCAAAAAATAATTTTAAAGTTGTTGCTGACAAAAAAAATGCAAGGGTAATTTTACCAAACATGCTCACATTAATCGGAGTTTGCATTGGATTAACTTCAATTAGATTTGCTTTAGATGGACGATTTGAATTTGCAGTTGTTGCTATAATCTTGGCAGCAGTAATAGATGGATTAGATGGAAGGATTGCAAGATTAATTAAAGGGACTTCAAAAGTTGGAAAAGAATTAGACTCTTTAACCGACATGATTAGTTTTGGTGTTGCACCAGCTTTTATAATGTATTTTTGGAAACTTAACACCTTAGGTCGATTTGGTTGGTTAATTTGTCTAATATATGTGATTTGTGTTGCTTTAAGATTAGCAAGATTTAATGTTAATACTGGTCAAGACCCCTCATGGAGAGATAATTTTTTTGAAGGAGTGCCATCCCCTGCAGGTGGGATTTTAGTTTTGACACCATTAATATTCAGTTTAACTAATTATGAATTTACCCAAATTAATTACAATATAGTTGTACCAATCTTCTTTATTGTGACCTCATTACTATTAATAAGTAAGTTCCCGAGTTATTCATTGAAAAAAATAGTAATACAAAGAAAAACAACAATTTTTCTTTTATTTGGCATAGTTTTATTTTTTGGTTTACTATTAATTTATCCATTTAATGTAATAGCTATAAGTGCGATTGTTTATTTAGCTATGTTACCGATAAGTTACTTTCATTATCAAAAGTTAAAAAAACAAAATGATCATCTAAATTTCAAAGAAGAAGATGACGATCAAGAAGATATTCTTTGATGAAAAAAAATGTGATAATTTCACTAGCAGACTCTAATTATTTTGAATTATTAGAAGAGCTTGTAGACTCCGTAAAGAGGTTTAAAGAGAGTGCAAATACTGCAATTTGTATTCTAGATGCTGGATTAACTGAGGAACAAAAAAAAACTTTATCTTCTAAAGTAGATCAAATTAAATCTGCAGACTGGGACATTGAAGTCCCTCAATCAAAAGTAAAAGGTAAGGAATGGTTAAAAAGTCAAGTCTCAAGGGCTTTTCTTCCTAAATATTTTCCAAATTATGAAAAATATTTATGGATAGATGCAGATGCATGGGTGAATTCATGGGAAGCAATTGATTTATATTTAAGAGGATGTGAAAACAATAAATTATCAATAGCAACATCAGCAGATAGAGCATATGGAAGAGTATTAAGAGCCGAATGGATTTTAGGAAGTTTTGCTAAAATTAAATCTCAAAACTATAAGCATGCAAAATCTTCTGGTTTTTCAGAAAAAATTGCAAGACAAGTAGCATTAAAACCTCATTTAAATATTGGAGTATTTGCATTAGAGTTAAATGCACCTCATTGGGAAGTATGGCAAAAAAATTTAAAAATTGCGTTAAACTCTGGAAAAATATGGGGATCAGAGCAAATAGCAATGAATGTAACAATTTATAATGATGAATTAGATGTCGAAATTTTGCCAGCTTATTGTAACTGGACCTTAATTCAAGCTCTCAAATTTGACGAAAAAAGAAACACTCTAGTTGAGCCTTATTTGCCAAATCATGAGATTGGTATTGTTCATTTTGCTGGTAAAAATAATGATCAAATTAGAAAAAATAAAAATTACATTTCTAAAGTAAAAACAATCAATGGTGACCTGATTGATTTAAAACTAAGATATAATAATTAATTGAAAAAAAATAAAATTTCTAAAAATTGGATTAATAAACAAAGAAGAGATATCTACGTAAGACAATCTAAAGTAGATGGTTATAGGGCAAGATCAGCATATAAATTAATTGAAATAGACGAAAAATTTAAAATATTTAAGGGCGGATTATCAGTAATCGATATAGGGGCAGCACCTGGTAGCTGGTCTCAGTATTCGTCTAAAGTTATTAAAAGTGGAAAGCTTATTTCAATCGATCTTAAAAAAATGGAACCAATAGGAAATAGTGTTCAAATACACGGTGATTTTACAGAAAGTAAAATACAAGAAGAAATTAAAAATAATTTAAGTACTAAAGTTGACGTGGTTTTGTCAGATATGGCTGTAAATACTACAGGAATTAAGAATATTGACTCAATTCAAACAGGAGAACTTTGTAAAGAGGCAATGGCATTTGCTAAAGAAATGATTAAAGAAAATGGTTATTTTATATCAAAGATTTTCATGGGTGGAACCTTTAACGAAATAGTCGCAGAGGGTAAAAAGTTTTTTAAAGAAGTTAAGGTTTTTAAACCTAAGTCTAGTCGAAAAGATTCCAAAGAAAGTTTTATTATTTGTAGAAAAATTAGATAGGGACTTTAAATTTAAAAGGAATCGTATATAAAAGATTATGGTTCCTATAAAAGAAGCACTTACCTTTGACGACGTAACACTAGCGCCAAATTACTCAGAAATACTTCCATCTGAAGTCGATACATCTGTATCATTGACTAGTAATCTTAAGCTAAAAATTCCACTTTTATCATCTGCAATGGACACAGTTACCGAGAGTAAAATGGCTATTGCTATTGCAAAAGCAGGCGGAATAGGTGTTATCCATAGAAACTTAGATATTAAAACACAAGTTTCAGAAATTAGAAAAGTTAAAAAACTTTCCTTAAAAGTTGGAGCTGCTGTAGGAGCATCTGAAAAAGAATTTACTAGGGCAAAAGAAATTATTAAAGAGGGTGTTGATTTAATTGTAGTGGACACAGCACATGGGCACACAAGAAAAGTTGGAGAAATAATTAAATATATAAAAAAAACAAAAAATAATAAAATTGCTTTATGTGCAGGCAATATTGCAACACCAGATGCTGCAAAATTCTTAATTAAATTAGGAGTAGACATAATTAAAGTTGGGATTGGTCCAGGCTCTATTTGTACTACTAGATTGGTTGCAGGCATTGGAGTTCCTCAACTTAGTGCAATTTTGTCAGTGAGAAACGGAATTAAAAACAAAAAAGTTAAGATAATTTCTGATGGAGGAATAAAATATTCTGGTGATTTAGCAAAAGCATTTGCAGGCGGCGCAGATGCTGTAATGATAGGGTCGTTATTTGCAGGCACAAATGAAACACCTGGAAAATTAATTAAAAAAAATGGGAAATTATATAAAAGTTTTCGTGGAATGGGTTCAGTAGGTGCCATGAACAAAGGTTCAGCAGATAGATATTTTCAAAAAAAACAAAAAGATATATCCAAATATGTACCTGAAGGTGTTGAAGGTTTTGTAAAATACAAAGGAGATGTAGGAAGTATTATTTATAAATTAATTGGTGGCTTAAAATCTTCTATGGGATATTTAGGGTCAAAAAATATTATTAGACTAAGAAACAAACCTCACTTCGTAAAAATTACAAAAGCAGGTTTTTATGAAAGTATGGTTCACAATGTTGATGTGATTAAAAATGATAGCAAATACTAATGAGTAAAATTTTAAAATTAATTTTTGTTATAGTTTTTTTCTTTTCATTTAATACTAAAACTTTTAGTAAAGAAAATTTTTTCAAAAAAGCTTTAAAATTATATGAAAAAGAAAAATATCAAGATGCACGTTTTTTGTTTGAAAGAAATATAGTTTTTAATCCTAAAGATGCCAATTCATATTTATATCTTGCCAAAATTTACAATCATGAAGAAAATCAAAGAAAGGAAGAGTACAATTTAGAAACTGCTCTTCTCATTGAGCCTGATAATGAGGAAGCTATATTAATGATGATTAAAATAGCAATTGAACAATCAAATTATGACAAAGTTAAAAATCTTTCTGATACATTTTCAAAAGTTTGCAAAAATTTATGTGATGAAAATCAGGAAATCAAAGAGACATTGAAAAATATAGATCCAAATAATGAGTCTTGATCAAAATCTGGAAAAAGTTGTCATTATAGATTTTGGTTCTCAATTTACTCAATTAATAGCAAGAAGAATTCGAGAACTTGGAGTTTTTTCGGAAATTGTAAGTCATAAAAAAATTAGAACCAGTGATATTAATCAAAGTGTAAGAGGAATTATTTTGTCTGGTGGTCCTTTAAATGTTTATCAGATTAACAAATACTCATTTGATAAAAAAATATTAGAACTGAATATACCAATTTTAGGAATTTGTTTTGGTCACCAAATTTTATCAAAATTAAATGGTGGAAGAGTAAAACAATCAAAGCATCGTGAATTTGGTTTAGCTAATATTTTTAGAAAAAGAGATAGCCTTCTAACAAAAAATTTCTATAACATGAAAAAAAATAAGAAAGTTTGGATGAGTCACGCAGATCAAGTATCCAAACTTCCAAAAAATTTTCAGGTTATTGCATCTAGTACAAATTCAAAATATGCCATAGTTGAAAATAAATTAAAAAAATTTTATGGAGTACAATTTCATCCAGAGGTTACTCATACGGAAAATGGTAAAAAATTAATTAGTAATTTTGTATTTTTAATATGTAAAATTAAAAAAAACTGGTCTTCAAGAGATCAAAAAATAAAATTAATCAACGAAGTAAGAGATCAAGTAGGTACCCATAAAGTTATTTGCGCTTTATCCGGAGGAGTAGATAGTAGTGTCGTTGCCCAATTATTAAATAAATCAATTGGTAAGAAACTATATTGTATTTTTGTTAACACAGGCCTTTTAAGAAAAAATGAGGAAACTCAAGTAGTTCGAACTTTTAAGAAAAGATTAAAAATGAACCTTATCTACGTAAATGCAGAAAAGGAGTTTCTAGGAAAGTTAAAAAATGTTTCTGATCCTGAAAAAAAAAGAAAAATAATTGGAAATTTATTTATAAAAATCTTTGAACGATATGCTAAAAAAATCAAAAATGTTAAATTTTTGGCTCAAGGTACACTTTATCCCGATCTGATTGAAAGTAAATCTGTTACTGGCAGTCAGACTTCAAAAATAAAATCTCATCATAACGTTGGTGGCCTTCCCAAAAAAATGAATTTAAAACTTGTTGAGCCCTTAAAGTTTTTGTTTAAAGATGAGGTTAGGAAATTAGGCTTAGAATTAAAATTAAGTAAAGAAATTATCTCAAGACATCCTTTTCCAGGCCCTGGTTTAGCAATCAGAATGCCAGGAGTTATTACCAATGAAAAATTAAAAATTTTAAAGGAAGCTGATTATTACTTTATACAAGCATTAAGAGAACATGGACTTTATCATAAAATTTGGCAGGCATATGCTGCTTTACTTCCTGTTAAAACCGTGGGTGTGATGGGTGATAATCGCACTTATGAATATTTATGTCTTTTAAGAGCAATTACGTCAGAAGATGGAATGACAGCAGATTTTTTTGAATTTAGAAAGTCTTTTATGCAAACTATTTCTAATAAAATAGTTAATAGCATAAGAGGGATAAATAGAGTTGTTTATGATGTTACTTCAAAACCTCCAAGCACTATTGAATTAGAGTAGTTTTAATCTATAAAGTACGTTTATGAAATATTTACATACAATGATTAGAATTAAAGATGTTGACGAATCTTTAAGATTTTTTTGTGAAGGGCTTGGGCTTAAAGAAACAAGAAGAATGGAAGATGAAAAGGGAAGATATACACTTATTTTTCTTGCTGCACCTAATGACGAGAAAGCTGAAATTGAATTAACTTATAATTGGGATGGAGACGAATTGGGAGAAGGATCAAGAAATTTTGGTCATCTCGCTTACCGAGTAGATAATATTTATGAAACTTGTAAAAGATTAATAGATATGGGCTACACTATAAGTAGACCACCAAGAGATGGTCACATGGCATTTGTCAGATCTCCAGATAAGATTTCTATTGAAATCCTTCAAGAGGGAAGCCTAGAGCCCAAAGAACCCTGGGTTTCTATGGAGAATACTGGCTCTTGGTAAGCCAATGAATAAAAAAATATTATCCATAATTAGAAAAAAAAATAAAACTAAAATAGTAAGTTTATCTGCTTATTCTAAAAATGTAGTAGAAATCCTAGATAACTACTGCGATATTGTTCTTGTTGGTGACTCACTTGGGTCCGTTTTATATAATTATAAATCAACACGAGAAGTTTCATTAGATACAATGATCGAACATTCTAAAAGTGTTAGATTAGGAGTTAAAAAAAGTTTGATGGTAGTTGATATGCCATATAACACTTATCGTAATTCTAAAGAGGCTCTTAAGAATGCAAAAAAAATAATGTCCAAAACTAAATGTGATGCTTTAAAATTAGAAGGTGGAAAAAAAATACATGAAATTATTAGAAATTTAGTAAAAAATAATATTCCTGTAATGGGTCATTTGGGACTTCTTCCACAATCAGCTAAGAATTTTAAGTTTAAGGGTAAAAATAATTATGAAAGAGAAAAAATTTTAAAAGAAGCAAAATTACTAGAAACTGCAGGTGTTTTTTCAATAGTATTAGAATGCATAGAAAGATCTTTAGCAAAGGCTATTACAAAACAAATCAAAATCCCAACCATTGGTATAGGAGCTTCAAATAATTGCGATGGGCAAATTTTAGTTTTTGATGACTTAATAGGTTTAAATCCAATTAATGTTAGATTTATAAAAAAATATACGAATATTAGAAAAGAGATTTCCAAAGCAGTATCAACTTATGCAAGAGAAGTGAGAAGTAAAAAATTTCCTTTAAAAAAACACTCTTATTAATTAAAAGTATTTTTTAAATTCTTCATTAATATTTAAAATTTCCAAATCTACTAGTCCACCAATAACTAATTGAAGACCAACAATTAAGATAAATACTAAACCGACATAGGCTATCCAAATATGCTGTTGTATATATTTTGCCATATATGTGGCTAATGCACCTGTTAAGACTACAGATAAAACTAATCCAAAAATCATGAAACCAAAATAGCCTTTAGCTGCACCAACAACGCCAATTACGTTATCAAAACTAATTGTAATATCTGCAAATAAAACCTTATAAACACTTTTGATAAAAGAGGGTTCTTTTGACTTCTTGGTAGGAGATTTCTTTTCCTTCTTAATTTCAACTAAATCTTTTCTTAAGTCATTGACGATCCATATCAATAAAAGGCCTCCTAGAATTTTAATAAAATAAAACTTAAATAAGTATGTAGCAAAGACTGCAAAAATAACTTTAAAAACTAAAGCACCAGCAACACCCCAAAGAATAATTTTTTTTCTATTTTTGGGTACAAAATTTGCAGCTATTAAACCAATTATAATTGCATTATCTGCAGCTAAAATTATATCTATAAAAATAATTTGTAATAATATTATGGACTGTTCGATCAAAATAAGAGGATATTAGTCTAATTTTTTAATATTTCAATGTGAGCAGTATTAATTTTACTTAAATAATTAATCTACAGATTAATACTTAGATTCCTTTACACCATCTATAATATCTTTTAACTCAGCGTACTCTTCACAATTACACTTTTCTAACACTTTTAGTCTCTCTCTTGCTAGCTCTATCCTGTTTGTGGTTACGTATAATTCTCCCAAATATTCATTAATACCTGTATGATTAGGGTTAATCTCTAAACCCATTAGATAATATTTTTCCCCATTTTCGTAATCACCCAATTTTCTTGTAGTAAAACCTAAATAATTCAATGTATCAGCTTGATTTGGTTTTTCTTTATTTGATTTAAGAAGAAATTTTTGAGCCTTTTCATATCTTTTTTTAGCTTTTTCTACTTTACCTTTTTCTTCATATTTTTTGGCAAATTTAATTGACTCCACAGCTTTGTCGTAATCTGATTTTACTTTCTTGGGAGTAGAGTCAGAACCAGCCGAATATGCGTGAGCTGAAAATAGTATTAAGAATAAAACTAAAGATATTTTTTTTAACATTAAATAAATTTCTCCAAACGATTTAAAGGTTTTAATTTAAGCCCATTTTCTAGCAGATTATTTTTTATAGAAACTGCTGTAGCTAATGCGCTTTTGTTATCTCCATGTATGCAAATAGAGTCTATTTCACAAGGTATTTGTTTTCCACTGTGACAATTAAGTGACTGATTTTTAACCATTGATAAAACGTGTTTTTTTGCTTGTTCTGGATCAGTAATCAAAGCATGAGGTTTTTTTCTTGAGACCAAGTTTCCATCATCCTCATAATTTCTATCTGCAAAAATTTCACATGCAATTTTCATATTTAATTTTTTAGCAGCCTGTTCCATTTTTGAACCAGTAGGGACTAAATATATTAAATCTTTACTAATCTCGTTTATTGCACTTGCTAAAGTTGTTGCTAAGTTAATATCTTCACATGCCATATTATTTAATGCTCCATGAGGTTTAATATGAGTGACGGATTCCCCATGATTATGAGCAATTTTTTGAAGAATTTCGTATTGATCAAAAATTAGTTTTTTTATTTCAATAGATGATAACTCCATCCTTTTACGTCCAAAATTTTCTGGATCATTGAATGAAGGATGAGCACCAATACTAACTCCATTTTTTTTTGATATTTTGACAACTTCATTCATGGATTGACCATCTCCAGCGTGATATCCACAAGCTACGTTAGCAGAATTTACTATTTCAAGTAAATCTGGATCATATATATTTGAATGGTGTTTTGATTTTTCACCTAAATCACAATTT
>CACLHJ010000019.1 GCA_902606645.1 uncultured Pelagibacteraceae bacterium
CCAGCAATACTTATTCATGAAGCTATAGGACATGGTTTAGAGGGTGATTTTAATAGAAAAAAAACTTCAGCATTTCATAACCTTATGGGGCAAAAAGTTGCAAGTGAAGGGGTCACAATTGTTGATGATGGCACTATAGATAATAGAAGAGGTAGTCTTACTATAGATGACGAAGGTACACCAACTGAAAGAACTGTTTTAATTGAAAACGGAATTTTAAAAAATTTTATGCAAGACCGACTGAATGCTCGTTTAATGAACACAAGATCAACTGGCTCAGGAAGAAGAGAAAACTACAGACACGTAGTTCTACCGAGAATGAGAAATACAATGATGTTAAGTGGAAAGCAAACTCAAGATGAGATGATCAAATCTGTTGATAAGGGTATTTTTGCAGTTAGCTTTGGGGGTGGACAAGTAGATATTACCTCAGGAAAATTTGTTTTTAATTGTACAGAGGCCTATGAAATTGTTAATGGAAAAATTGGTTCACCAATAAAGGGAGCAACATTAATAGGAGATGGCCCATCAATTTTAAAGGAAGTTTCAATGGTTGGTAATGACATGAAAATGGATCCAGGAATTGGAACTTGTGGAAAAGCAGGTCAAGGAGTTCCAGTCGGTGTAGCCCAGCCATCCATACTAATTGATAAGATGACAGTTGGTGGAACAAAGCTTTAAGTAATGATTAAAGATCACAAGTTTTTAGATGCTAAGGCTTCTTTTTGTTTAGATATAGCAAAAAAACTTGGAGCAACTGATGCTAGTGTTACGATAGGACATGGAGTTTCAGAAACTGTTAACTTTAGAAACAAAAAATTAGATGAGTCTAATAGATCTGACGACTTAGCATTTAGTATTGATACTTACATAGGTAAAAAAAAATCTTCAATTTCTTCCTCAAATTTATTAGATGGTAATTTAAAAAATCTTATTGAAAAATGTTTTGAAACTACAAAAAATACACCAGAGGATGAATTTAATTCGTTGCCAGATAAAAATTTACTAGCAAAAAACATAAAAAATTTAAATTTATTTGATGAAACACACGTAGAAAATGAAAAAAAAATTAGTTATTTAAAAGAGCTAGAAGATACAGCGTCTGAAGATAAAAAAATAATTAATACAGAGTCCAGTTTTACTGAAAATAAATCAAATTATCTTTTAGCAAATAGTGATGGCTTTTGTGGGAGTTTTAAAAAATCATCATTTTCAGCTTCATGTGTAACAGTTGCTAAAGATGAGAAAAGTATGGAAAGAGACTATGAATATTCCAGTAAAAGATTTTTTAGTGAAATAAAAGATCCAAAAGTTCTTGGTAAATTAGCAAGTTATCAAACAATAAGAAAACTTGGTCCAGATAAAATAGGAAGCGAAAAATTAAGTATAATTTTTGATAAAAGAATTGCTAAAAATATTTTAAATGCTTTTGCAGGTGCGATATCATCTTCAGCTATTGCAAGAGGAACATCATTCCTTAAGGACAAAATAAATAAACAGGTATTTTCTGACCGAATAAATATTGTTGATAAGCCAGATATTATCAAAGGTTTAGGGTCCCGAAATTTTGATGCAGAGGGAGTAAAATCTGAAACCTTAAATCTGGTGGAACAGGGCATATTAAAAAATTATCTTATAGACACCTATAATGGCAAAAAATTAAACTTAAAATCTAATGGAAGAGCAGGAGGAACTACAAATTTATACTTAGAAAATGGAAAAGTAAATTTTGAGGAATTGTTAAAGAGTAATTCAAAATGTATTTATATTACTGAAACTATAGGTCATGGAAGTAACTTAGTAACTGGAGACTACTCAGTAGGTGCAACAGGTTTTTTGGTTAAAGATGGTGAATTTAAATATCCTGTTAGTGAAATAACAATTGCAGGCAATTTTAAGGATATGTTTAAAAATATATTTTTAGCAAATGATTTAGATTTTGAATATTCTACGAATTCACCAACCATGATGATTGAAGGCATGACAGTTGCTGGTAAATGAGAAATTTTTGTGTAATTGGCTCGGGAATTTCTGGAGCGACTATCGCTAATCTTTTAAGCAAAAAACACTCTGTAGATTTGTATGATAAGGCAAGAGGACTTGGTGGCAGATCTTCATTTAAAAGATTAGATAAAAAGAGAGGATTTGACCATGGGGCTCAATATTTTTCTCCAAAAAGTGTGGAGTTTAAGAAGTTTACTAAAATGCTTATAGAGAAAAAAATACTAAAACTTTGGGGTGGAAATCATAAATTTTTAAGTGACAAAAAAAAAGAAAACAAAAAGCACATCAAGATTATTGGCTCAAAAGGAAACAGCGATATTAGCAAATATCTATTAAAGGATATTAAGTGTAATTTTCAGAGCGAGCTTAAAAAAATAAGTTTTTCAAATAAAAAATGGAATTTAATATTTAGCGATGGAATGATTAAGACTTATGAAAATTTAATTTTAACATGTCCATTTCCTCAATTAAAAAAATTATCTAAAAAATATATTCAAAATTCTTTCATCAGAGAAAAAATTAAGATGGATGCTAATATCACTGTTTTAATAGAAATAAAAAAAACTAATTTAAATTTAAGTAGTTTTTTATTTAATGATAAAATTTTAGGTTGGGCTGGCTATGAAAATAGCAAGAAAAGATTTAAGAGTAAAACTGATCTTTGGACGTTACAAAGTACTTTTAATTGGGCAAATAAAAAAATAAAACAAAATAAAGTAAATAAAAAAATTAATTCCAAAATTTTGATCAATAAATTTTTTCAATTATCAGGAATAAAGCGAACAAAAATACTTTTTTCATTAAACCATGGATGGATGTATTCTTCAAATTCAAACCCTTTAAAATTAAAAAGTTATTGGAATTCTAAATTAAGTTTAGGTGTATGTGCAGATTGGTTTAATGGACCAAGATTTGAGTCAGGATGGATAAGTGCAAATGATCTGTATAAGAAAATAAATAGGTAAATTACTCGTAATTTTTTAATCTATATTCCCAATTTCCCATTCTTTGATAAGTAACTTTTACTATTAAAGAAGTTTTTTTATCCAACCAAATATCAAAATTTAATCTTTTATCATCTGGAAGTGTCATATCTTTGGAGGTTAATTTGAAATGATCAGTCTCATATTCTTCACCATTAATTATAATTTTTTCTTTTCCAACAAAAGTAACTATCTGTTCTTTTATACTACCTGATATTGGGCTTATTTGGCTTCTAGCTTGCAATATTTTATGACTCCACCAGTTACCAATAGCATTTTCAAGGGTGGCTTCACCAGAGAAAGAAGAGCCTACAATATCAAATTTTTTGGTTTCATTGTTTAAAGTTAAGTTTACAAACTTTTCTTTTTTATTCTGTAAAGTTTTTGAGTTAAAAGAAATCAATTGATCTTTCAAATATTTTTCTTCACCAATACCCTCCACCTCAAAAAGTGTTGCTCCTAAAAGTTTTACCTCAAATTTGAATTGATTAGTTACTAGAGTAATGTCGTCTTTTTGTGAAAAAAAATAATAATTGTAACCAATCAATTCATTATTTCTTAAAATTTCCATCTCAATTTTTTTATAGTTACTATAATGACCAATATGAGCATACGATGCAAAACAAATAAAAATAAATATGATGCTGAGTGAGATTTTTTTCATTATAAGCAAGTATTAATAATTTTATAACTAACAGTATAATATGTTTTTATCTATTAAAAATATCCCTAAAGTATATTGGAGTTCAGATAAAAGCTTTAACTTCAAACCAAAATTTTCAACATCGTTTTTTTTAATTTTCGGTTTAATTATCTTTGGTTTTGGAGAGGGATTATTAATATTATCAACTACAGGAAATTCCCCCTGGTCTGTACTAGCAGAGGGAATATCAAAAAATTCTAAATTATCTATCGGTGCAGCAACATTTCTAGTTAGTGTAGGTGTACTTTTTTTATGGATATTTCTTAGACAGAAGCCAGGACTTGGAACTATCTTTAATATAATTATTATTTCTGGGATGATTGATGTTACTTTATATTTTTTTGATCCACCCTCATCTAACATGTTAAAGTATTTATTAGCAATATTTTCGGTAATGCTGGTTGGTATAGGAAGTGGTATTTATTTGGTAGCAAATCTTGGACCAGGTCCAAGAGATGGATTAATGACTGGATTAACAAAAATGACAAACTTACCTATTGCTTTAGTCAGGGCATGTTTAGAAATTTCAGTTGTAATAGTTGGATGGTATCTAGGTGGAACGGTGGGTCTTGGAACTTTGATTTTTGCTTTTGGAATTGGACCCTGTGTTGCTTTCGGATTATTTATTGTTAATAAAATATTTAGTTAGGCTGCTGCTCCAGATTTTTCACTTCTCTTTCTTTCATGAGGATCAAGAATAGATTTTCTTAATCTACAAGACTCAGGAGTAATTTCTAATGCCTCATCCGTATTAAGCATACTCAATTGTTCCGCTATTGACATTTTTCTAACTGGGGTGAGAACAACGTTTTCATCGGTTCCTTGTGTCCTCATATTTGTCAATTTTTTCCCCTTCAATACATTTATTATCATGTCTCCTGGTTTTGGAGATAATCCAACTATCATTCCAGGATATACAGGGTCGTTGTGAGTTACAAACATTTCCCCTCTAGCCTGCAAGTTAAATATTGCAAAAGCAACTGCTTTTCCTTGTTCCATTGCTATTAAGGCTCCGTTTCTTCTACCTTCCATTTCACCTTCAAAGGGGCCATAACTATGGAATATTCTATTAATCACCCCGTTCCCTTTTGTAAGGGTTAAAAATCTACTTGTGTACCCCATTAGACCTCTAGTTGGTGCATGAAAAACAAGTCTTTTTTTATCTTTACCAGTATCTTTTAAATCTATCAATTTACCTTTTCGTCTGTTCATAGAGTCTATTACTTTTGAAGAATACTCTTCATCTAAATCCATTGTAATTTCCTCAATGGGTTCGAGTTTTTTTCCGTTTTCATCTGTTTGATACAAAACTTTAGGTGGACTTACTGTCATTTCAAATCCTTCTCGTCTCATCTGAGTTAGTAAAATTTCTAACATAAGTTCGCCTCTTCCACTTACAACAAATGAGTCATTTCCGTCATTTTCTTCAAAATTTATTCCTACATTATTTTGAGCTTCTTGAAGCAGTCGATCTCTAATTTGAGTACTTGTGAGCTTTTTACCCTCTTTTCCTGCAAGAGGAGAAGTGTTGACCGTTATAGTAATCGACATTGTAGGAGGATCTATTGGTGTTGCTGAAATAGGCTCATTTACATCTAAATCACAAATAGTATCTGCAACATTAGCTTTTTCTAATCCAGCTATTACCACAATATCTCCAGCTTCACCAACCTCAATTGGCACTTTTTTTGTTCCTTCATATCTGAAAATTTTAGTAAGTTTTCCTTCATCAACTTTCTCACCTTTTAAATTAATTGCTTTTATTGATTGATTAGCTTTAGCAGTTCCTTGAGTAATTCTACCTACTAAGCTTCTCCCTAAAAAACTGTCTGCGTAAAGAAGTGTAGATAACATAGCAAAAGGTTTTGTTTTTTCAAATTTTGCTGGTTTTACATGGTTAAGAATTAAATCTAAAAGTGGATTTAAATTTTTCCTAGGTCCTTCTATATCAACGTCTGCCCAACCAGATCTACCACTAGCATATAAAACTGGGAAATCTAATTGTTCCTCATTTGCATCTAGACTTACAAATAAATCAAATGTTTCATCTAAAACTTCATTAGCCCTTTGATCTGCCTTATCAAGTTTGTTTATTACAACAATTGGTTTAAGTCCTTGTTTTAATGCTTTTGAAAGAACAAATTTTGTTTGAGGCATAACACCTTCTGCTGAGTCTATCAGCAATAGAGCACCATCAGCCATACTTAAAACTCGTTCGACTTCTGCAGCAAAATCTCTGTGGCCTGGTGTATCAATGATATTTATTCTAGTATCTTTCCAATTAATGGATGCAGGTTTTGCTAAAATTGTAATTCCCCTCTCTTTTTCAAGCTCACCAGAGTCCATCAATCTTTCGTCAACCACTTCATTTTCTCTAAACGAACCACTTTGTTTCATTAAGTTATCAATTAAAGTAGTTTTGCCATGATCTACATGGGCTATAATAGTGATGTTTCTTATATCATTAGTCATAAAATGTGGTTCTTATACATATTTAATATGTTTTTAAAACTTAAAAAAAACATTATTTTATTAAAAATTAATTAAAATCTTAGATTATTTTACTTTTTCTGCTTCTCTTTTTTAAACTTTCTTTTTTCTTTTAGAGTTAACTTTGGTTTTTTTTTTACAGTTGAGTCTTTAAATGATTTTCCACTATACCTTTTTGACATAATTAATAATCCAAATTAAATTTATAATTTTTTTTTGATAACTTTTTATATTTAAACTTTTTAAACAAATAATTCTCCTTTTTTTCAAGTAAGATCATGTTTTTTTTACTAAAAAATTTAAGATAATCTTTGTCTTTATCCATAGTAGAAGAATTTTTGTCTATATTTTTAAAATTTTTTTGTTTAATTTTACTTTTTTTTAAAAAAATTTCTAAATCTTTATTTAAATTTTCTGTTTTAAAATAAATATTAGTAAAAATTTTTCTATCTAATTGTTTGATCATCTGATTAAATTTTATATTTGAGTTAAAAAGAATATTATAGTTTTCTCTTAAAACATTTTGATAAAAAAAATAGTGTGTCATGTAACCTAGATTGTTATGAGGCATAAAACTATAATCGGATCCTAAAAAATTTTTATATTTTTTGTTAAGCACAATTTGCAAAAATTTATTGAAATTTTTTTTAGATTTTGGATCTGAAAATAATTTTCTTAAATCTTTGGTATTTTTTGTAACTTGACTGGCAATATAATTAAAAAAATTAAAATTAAATTTTAATCTTTTTAGTTTTAATCTTTGGGATGTTAAGTCTTTGTATAATGGAGAATCATTCTTTTTTAAACAAGACCATCTCCAATATGAAAAATACCATGCATATGGTGATCTAATCATAGATATTCTATATTTTTTTTTTAACAACTTAAATTTTTGATTATGTTCAACTGTGTCATGATGAGTAGTAACCGAAATATTTTTATACTTTTTAAAATAATTTCTTAAGAAACTAGTACCAGTCTTAGGTATTTCAATTATAAAAAAGTTTTTACCAATAATCATTTAATAATACATTTTATTATACCATTTTTGGTATACATTTAAATTATGAAAAAAATTTTTAAAAAATTTTTCTCAAAAGACAGAATAAATTTAATATCTGAAAATTTATCATCCAAAGATCTTTATGTTTTAGAAATTGGAGTTCATAAAGGTGATTTTTCCAAACAACTAGCTCACAATTTAGATCCTAAAAAACTAATTTTGGTTGATCCATGGATTGCATATGATGACGAGATTTACTCAAATTCTTGGTATGGTAATTCGTCTATATCAAACCAAGTTATTCAAGATCAATATTTTTTAGATATAAAGAAATATTTTGAAAATGAAATTAGACTAGAAACTGTTGAGGTTCACAGAAAAACTGCTGATGATTTTTTTGACCAAAATCAACTAAAATTTGATTTAATATATATTGATGGTAATCACTTATTTGATTTTGTCATAAGAGATATAACTAATTCATTAAATTTTATAAACCGCGATGGAATTATTGTACTAGATGATTATGGTGTTGCTGGATGGTGGAATGATGGGATAACTAAAGCTGTCAATTTTTTTCAAAAAAAAAATTTAATTAAAATTATAAGAAAACACAACTTATTTGATTATCATAACCAATGCATAATCAAAAAAATTTAAATTAAAAATCAGTATAAAAAAAACCCTCGAAACTTTTGTTACGAGGGTTTTAAATTTTCTATTTAATTAGAGCAGAAAGGAGTTACATTCCCATGCCACCCATGCCACCCATGCCACCCATTCCTCCTGGCATTCCACCTGGCATTCCACCTCCAGCTGCGTCTTTCTCTTCTGGCTTATCAGCAATCATTGCTTCTGTAGTTACTAATAATCCAGAAATTGATGCAGCATCTTGTAGAGCAGTTCTCACAACTTTTACTGGATCAATAATACCTTTTGCAAACATATCACAATATTCTTCGCTTTGAGCATCATAACCATGAGTTTTCTTCTTTTGCTCTAATAACTTACCTACAACTACTGATCCATCTACACCAGCATTTTTAGTAATTTGTCTAATAGGAGCCTCTAATGCTTTTCTCACAAGTTCAACACCAGCTTTTTGATCATCTCCTTTAGCTTTAACTTTTTCTAGGTCTTGAGCAGCATAAAGAAGCGCACATCCACCACCTGTAACAATTCCCTCTTCAACTGCAGCTCTAGTTGCATTTAAAGCATCTTCTACTCTGTCTTTTCTCTCTTTAACTTCAACTTCAGTTGCACCACCAACTTTAATAACTGCAACTCCACCAGCTAATTTAGCAAGTCTTTCTTGTAGCTTTTCTCTATCATAGTCAGAAGTTGTTTCATCAACTTGTTGTTTAATAGATCCACATCTTGCTTCGATATCAGATTTTTTACCACTACCACTTACGATAGTACTATTATCTTTATCGACTTTAATTTTTTTACAAGAACCAAGATCCTCAAGTTTAACATTTTCAAGTTTAATTCCTAAATCTTGAGAAATTACCTGTCCACCAGTAAGAATAGCAATATCTTCAAGCATTGCTTTTCTTCTGTCACCAAACCCTGGAGCTTTTACAGCTACAACTTTTAATCCACCTCTTAATTTGTTTACTACTAAAGTTGCTAAAGCCTCACCTTCAACATCCTCAGAAATAATCATTAATGGTCTTCCGGATTGTACAACTGCCTCTAAAAGAGGAACCATTGGTTGTAAGTTTGTTAATTTACTTTCATGAAGTAAGATATAAGGATTATCTAATTCAGTAGTCATCTTATCACTATTAGTTATAAAGTATGGTGATAAGTAACCTCTATCAAATTGCATACCCTCAACCACATCTAACTCAGTATCAATTCCTTTAGCTTCTTCAACAGTAATAACACCTTCGTTACCAACTTTTTGCATTGCTTTAGCAATCATTGAACCAATTTCTTTGTCACCATTTGATGAAATTGTCCCAACTTGAGCTATTTCATCACTATCTTTGACTTTTTTAGCAGATGAAATAAGGTTTTCTTTTACAGCTTCTACAGCAGAATCTATTCCTCTTTTGACATCCATCGGATTCATTCCAGCAGTAACATACTTAACACCTTCTGTTACAATTGCTTGAGCCAAAATAGTTGCAGTGGTTGTTCCATCTCCAGCTTCTTCATTAGTTTTGCTAGCAACTTCTTTAACCATTTGAGCACCCATATTTTCAAACTTATCATCAAGATCAATCTCTTTTGCAACTGATACACCGTCTTTTGTAATTCTTGGAGCACCATAAGATTTATCCATTACAACGTTTCTTCCTTTTGGACCCAGAGTGACCTTAACAGTATCAGCTAAAATATTTACACCCCTCATCATTGCCGCTCTTGCTTCAGCGTCAAATTTAATTAGTTTTGCCATTTTACTTTCTCCTTTAAATTAAATTATTTACCTGAAATACCCATAATGTCTGACTCTTTCATTATGCTGTATTCTTTACCATCAATTTTGACTTCAGTGCCTGACCACTTGCCAAATAAAACTTTATCACCAACTTTAACATCCATTGGAATTAATTTTCCTTCTTCAGTTTTTGCACCACCACCAATAGCAACCACTTTTCCTTCTTGTGGTTTTTCTTGAGCGGTATCTGGGATGATAATTCCACCAGCAGTTTTTTCACTACTGTCTAATACTTCGATTAGAACTCTGTCATGTAACGGTTTGAACTTCATAAATCTCCTTTATAATTCTATATAAATATTGACCTCATATAGATATTACACAGCCTATTTCAAGATTAGATATTCGTTTAGTTGCTAATAAAGCTAGGAAATTGAGGATTTTATGGTTTATACCTTAAATAATGACTAAAAATTTAGATTCTGATGGTCTTAGTTCAATTGCCCATAATTATGATCTATTTTATATAGATTTATGGGGCGTTGTTCATAATGGAATAAAACTTCATGAGGGTGCGATAAATACTCTTAAGGAGCTTAAAAAAAATAACAAAGATTTTGTCTTATTAACTAATGCACCAAGACCAAATGAAACTGTAAAAAATTTTTTAGAAAAGATGGGAATGGAAGAACAGTTTAGAAATCATGTTTTTACATCAGGAGAAGCTGCACTTAATTATCTAAAAAAATCATATTTATCTAAAAAGTTTTTTCATATCGGACCCCCAAGAGACTTTGATTTATTTAATCATTTTAAAAAAAATAAAACAAGTGATATATCTGAAAGTGAATATTTATTGTGTACAGGCCTATTTGATAATCATAACAAAGATTTAAATTATTATAAAAATATACTTGAGACCCATACCCATAAAGAGATGATATGCACTAACCCTGATTTGATTGTGGATCGAGGAGATGTCAGAGAATTATGTGCAGGTTCAGTTGCCATGGTTTTTGAGAAAATGGGTGGTAGTGTAGTTTATTTTGGGAAACCATATTCTGAAGTTTATAATCAATCAATTGATAACTTAAAAAAAAAAACTCTAGCTATAGGAGATAATTTGAATACTGATATTAAAGGCGCTAATTTATTAAATTATGATTCTTTGTTAATTTCTAATGGTATTCATAAATTGGAAATATTTAATAAGGGTATTTCAGAGGTTTCAAAAGAATATGAAACAGTTGTAAATTATACCCAGTCAGATCTCAAATGGTAAAATTATATAAAAATTTTAACATAAAAAATAACCATAAAAATTCATTAATTTTAATTGGAAATTTTGATGGGGTGCATTTAGGACACCAAAAATTATTTAAATTAGCTAAATTATATAAAAAAAAATATAAGTTAAAAATTGGAGTTGTTAATTTTGACCCCATGCCCAAAATGTTTTTTAACAAATTTCTTAAAAATTTTAGGATTACTAGTATTAACCAAAAAATTGAGTTACTAAGTAAACTTAAAGTAGATTTTATCATAACTAAGAAATTTGATAAAAAGTTTTCTAAAACAAAGTCACTTAATTTCATTAAAGAAATTTTAAATAAAAAATTAAAATCAAAATTTATATTTGTAAGTAATAATTTTAGATTTGGTAATAAAAGAGAGGGAAATGTCAATTTATTAATTGAAAATGAGAAAAAATTTAATTTTAAAGTGATAAAGCCTGATCCATTAATTAAACAACAAAAAATAATTTCATCTACATTAATAAGAAGCTTTTTAGAAAAAGGACATTTAGAAAAAGCAAATAAGCTTTTAGATAGAAATTGGACGATTGATGGAAAAGTCCAGATAGGAAGAAAAGTTGGTAAAAAAATTGGTTTTCCGACATGCAACATAGATATTAAAGACTATGTTTTAGCTAAACCGGGTGTTTATGCAGTAAAAGTATTAAGACCTAATACCTCTAAATATCTAAGAGGAATAGCAAATCTTGGATATAGACCAACATTTAATCAGAAAAAAATCTTACTGGAGGTTCATTTATTCAATTATTCTGGAAATCTATATAATAAACTCTTATCAGTGGAGTTTTTAAAGTTTATTAGAAAAGAAAAAAAATTTAAAAATGTTAATCAATTAAAGTTTCAAATTAAAAAAGATTTAAATATTGCTAAAAAAACTAAATG
This sequence comes from uncultured Pelagibacteraceae bacterium, assembly GCA_902606645.1. Taxonomy (GTDB): domain Bacteria; phylum Pseudomonadota; class Alphaproteobacteria; order Pelagibacterales; family Pelagibacteraceae; genus Pelagibacter. The sequence goes on from CACLHJ010000019.1 coordinate 11,771, forward strand.
AGTAATTCGCAAATAAACCTTCCCAAAACGGCTTTTTCAATGAAAGCCAATTTGCCAGTAAGAGAGCCAGAAATTTTAGAATATTGGCAGAAGATTAATCTTTATCAAGAATTAAGGAATTCAAGAAAAGGAAAGGAAAAATTTGTTCTCCACGATGGGCCTCCATATGCAAATGGTAATATTCATATGGGAACTGCTCTTAATAAAATTCTAAAAGATATTATTGTAAAATTCCATCAAATGGATGGTAAAGATTCTA
>CACLHJ010000020.1 GCA_902606645.1 uncultured Pelagibacteraceae bacterium
AAAGTAAACTTTTTTTATCTTATGACATTATAGGGAATAGTAAAAATATAACCAATATTAAAGATCAGATTAAAAAAATATCCATTACTGAGACTAGAATATTTATAAATGGGCCTTCAGGTTCAGGTAAAGAGTTGATAGCCAGAAAAATTCATAAAAATTCCAAAAGAAGTAAAAATCCTTTTGTAATATTAAATGGAGCATTGTTAGATTCTAATAAATACGAGCTTGAATTATTTGGCGAAGAAAAAGAGAATGGATCAATTTCATATGGTGCTTTAGAAAAAGCTAATAGTGGTACACTTTTAGTTGACCAAGTTTCTGAAATTCCTTTAGATATACAATCAAAAATACTTCGAGTTTTAACTGACCAAAAATTTAAACGTGTTAATGGCAGCAGTGACGTGACTGTAGATGTCAGATTAATGTGTTCATCAAGTAGGGATTTAAAAAAGGAAATTGAGATTGGCAACTTTAGAGAAGATCTTTTTCATAGAATAAATGTATTTGAAATAAATATTGAGCCTTTAAGTCAAAGAATTTCAGATATCCCACTTTTAATAAATTATTTTTCAAAAAAAATATCTGATAATTACAATATCAAAGAATTAAATATCGATGAGAACAATAGTTATATTTTAAATCATAATTGGCATGGCAATGTTAGAGAGCTAAGAAATTTAATTGAAAGAATAGCTATATTGCAACCAGACACAAAAGATAAGATTTCAAATATTATTAAAGAGTCTTTAAAAAATAATAATTTTGATAACAAAATTGCCGAAAATAGCCTATCTGTGCCATTAAAAGAGGCTAGAGAAAAGTTTGAAAAAGAGTATTTAACTATCCAACTAAAAAAATTTAATGGAAATATTTCAAAAACAGCAACCTTTGTTGGCATGGAACGGAGCGCCTTACATAGAAAACTTAAAGGCTTAGGAATTAAAGAATTTAATTAATGAACATTATTATTTGTGGTGCTGGAAGGGTAGGGTTCACTATCGCTAAACAATTAAGTGAGCAAGGTCATTCTATAACAGTGATTGATACATCCAGTGAAGATATTCAAAAAATAGATGATGCTTTAGATGTGAAAGCAATTGTTGGTAAGGCAACTTATCCAACCATACTTGAAAAAGCTAATGCAGCAGAAACAGATATGATCATCGCTGTTACAAGAAATGATGAAATTAATATGGTTATATGTCAAATAGCTTTTTCTATATTCAATATTCCAAAAAAAATTGCAAGAATAAGATCACAGGATTATTTAAATCCTAAGTTTACTACAGTTTACAATAAAGAAAATTTACCAATTGATGTGATTATTTCTCCTGAACTTGAAATTGCAAAATCAATTCAAAGAAAGTTAGAGGCTCCTCTTTAATTGGACTTAAATATATAAAAAAATTCAAACCGTCGAATGTCTTAATCCATGATGCAGCAAGACCAAATTTTTCATTACATCTTTTAAAAAATTTAGTTAAATCACTTAAAAAAAATAAGGCTGTAATCCCTACCATGAATACAAAAGACTCTATTAAGTATAAAGTTAAAAAACAGTTATTTAATTTAAATCGTGATCGTTCTTTTTCAACTCAGACCCCACAAGCTTTCAGATTTAATGATCTTTACCATTTATCAATAAAACAAAAAGCTAAAATTCAAGATGAAGCAACTTTATTTATTGAAAATAATTTAAAAGTAAAATTTATAAAAGGTGAAAATTCTAATAGCAAGATTACTTATAAAGAAGATATCAATACTAATAAAACATTTGTTGGAATTGGTTTTGATATTCATCGATTAATTAAAGGTAAAAAACTTTACTTAGGTGGTTTAAATGTACCATTCCATTCAGGCTTGAAGGGTCATTCAGATGGAGATGTTATAATACATTCTATTATCGATGCTCTATTGGGAGCAATGAGAAAAAAAGATATTGGTACGTTATTTCCAGATAATAAAAAAAAATTTAGAAATATAAGATCTCCTAAAATGCTAAAGCCAGTAATTGAAATGATGAGTAAAAATGAATTCTATATTAATAACGTTGATATAAATTTAATATGTGAACAACCTAAGGTCTCAAAATATAGGGACAAAATAATCAAATCTTTGTCCAAATTATTAAATATTGATATCTCATTAATAAATTTAAAAGGTAAAACTGTTGAAAAATTGGGTTTAATTGGAAAGGAAAAAGCAATTGCATGTGAGGTAATTTGCTCAATCTCTAGATGAAAAAAATTAACGTTTTAATATCTACTTTCTTCGGGTACGGATATCTAACCAAAATGCCTGGCACTGTAGCGTCTTTAGTGACAACAATTTTTATTTATATTGCTTATGAATATCTTGGCTACACTGATTTAAAATTTTCAATTATCTTCTTTTTTATTATATTTTTTTATTCATTTTATGCGGTTAAAGATAGTGAGAGTGAATTTGTAAATAAAGATCCAAGACAAATAGTAATTGATGAAGTTTTGGGTCAATCTATGCCGTTAATTCTACTATTGTATTTAAACCAAACTAATCAGATATCTATACAGATAGAAATTTATTACATTATTTCTTTCTTTGTTTTTAGATTTTTTGACATCTTTAAGCCAATTCCAGTAAGTTATTTTGATAAAAATTTTAAAAATTACTTTGGTATCATTATGGACGATATTATTGCTGGATTTTATACTATGTTGGTAATTTACCTAATAAGCCTTAAATTTTAATGAACATAAAACTTCTGCATAAAAAACTAATTCGAAAGAAATTGACTATTTCTGTTGCTGAATCTTGCACTGGAGGTCTTTTAGCTAATAACTTAACAAAATTATCTAATGCATCTAAATACTTCCAAATAGGATTAATTACATACTCTAACAATGCAAAAATTAAAATTTTGAAGGTTAACAAAAAAATTATTGATAAATATGGTGCAGTAAGCCCAGAAACTTGTGAGGCGATGGTTAAAAACCTGGCAAAGTTATCTAAAAGTAAAATTAATATATCTATAACGGGTGTTGCAGGGCCTAATGGAGGAACAAAACTTAAACCAGTTGGATTAGTTTATATTGGAGTAAAAAAAAGTAATAAAATATTAATTACTAAAAATTTATTTAAAAACAAAAACAGAGTTAGTATACAAAAAGCTACAGTCAAAAGATCTTTTGATATTGTGAATTCTTTAATCTAGAGATTTTCAGCTTTTTTTTGAAAAGCATCTGCTATTTTATTTAGACCAAATTGGAAAGATTTTTCCATAATTAAATTTAAAAACTTATTTTTAATTTCAAAATCAACATCAAATTGAACTTCAGTATAATTTTCTTTTTGAGTAAATTTCCAGTTATTTTGAAGATATTTTAAAGGACCACCAATATTAGTAACATGTATTGAGTCGTTTTTTTTATCATAACGTACATCACTTTTATAAGTATCTACAAAAGGTTTTCTGCCGATAGTTAGATCTGCAATGATTGCTATCTCTTCTTTTTTATCCTCACGCTCATAAACTTTAGAGTCAATACAAAAAGGAATAAATTCTGGGTATTTTTCAATGTCCAAAACAAAATCTATTAACTTTTGTTTTTCTCTTTCTATGTGCCTTGTTACTGAGGCTTTAGGCATTAATTATTTTTTAATCTATTTTGTTGGAGTTTAGCAAAATCTTCGTCTGCATGATAAGACGATCTTGTAAGTGGTGATGATGACACTAGTAAAAATCCTTTTGATTTTGCAATATTTTCTAACTCTTTAAATTCATCTGGGTGATAATATCTGCTTAGTGGATGATGTTTTGGAGAAGGTTGTAAATATTGTCCAATGGTTATGAAATCTACTTCAGCAGATCTTAAGTCATCCATTACCTGAATTAATTCATCTTTATCTTCACCAAGTCCAACCATTAAACCAGATTTAGTAAAAACTTTTTTATTAATTTTTTTAACGTTTTTTAAAAGTTCTAAGGATCCAAAATATCTTGCACCTGGTCGAACTTTTAAATAAAGACGTGGTACCGTTTCAATGTTGTGATTAAACACATCTAAATCTGCCTCTAAAATTTTTTTATAAGCGTCCCCTTTTCTTAAAAAATCTGGTGTTAAAACCTCTATTGATGTTTTGGGATTTTTTTTGCGAGTTGCATTTATTACTTCATAAAAATGATTTGACCCACCATCATCTAAATCATCTCTATCAACTGATGTGATAACAACATGTTTTAAATCTAATTTACTCACAGCATTTGAAATTTTGTAAGGTTCAAATGGATCCAATTTTTCCGGCTTACCTGTTTTTACATCACAAAATGCACAAGCTCTTGTGCAAGTATCACCCATGATCATGAATGTTGCATGTCTTTTACTCCAACATTCAGTAATGTTTGGACAATTAGCTTCCTGACACACAGTGACTAGATTATTTTGGTTAACAATTGTTTTTGTTAAAAAAAATTCTTTACTGTTAGATAACTTAGATCTGATCCAGTCAGGTTTTTTTTTGATTGGGTTAACCGGTTTATTTACTTTTTCAGGATGTCTAATTTTTGTTTTCATCGTTTTTAATTATATAAATCGTCTCTCCTTCTTTGCCAAATAGAAACCGTTCTCTAATTAAAGTCTCAATATAGTCTAGATCTAAATTAGTACTTAATAGTGAATTTTTATGATCCATGTCCTCTATTTTACTAATTAAGGTTAATTCCTCATTTTTCAAGTTGGACAAAAGCTCCTTTTTCTCAATGTATGAAAAAAGCCCTCTTTCACCAGAAACAAGATTAAAACCAAAGTAAAGAATCAAAAACAATGATATTAATAAAAAATAATTTCTTTTTATTAAACTCAACATTAATTGATTTTATTCATTCTCACTTTTTTTCCAAGTTCTTCTTCAATACGAATTAATTGATTATATTTAGCTACTCTTTCAGATCTTGCTAATGATCCAGTTTTAATTTGATTTGAGTTGGTCCCAACTGCAAGGTCTGCGATAAAAGTATCTTCACTATCGCCAGATCGGTGTGAGATTATTGTTTTATAACCAATGTTTTGGGCAAATTTAATTACATCTAACGTTTCAGAAACTGTTCCAATTTGATTTAATTTAATCAAAATTGAATTTGAGGAAATATTTAAAAAACCTTTCTTAAGTCTTTCTAAGTTTGTCACATAAAGATCATCCCCCACTATTTGAACTTTATTAATTGATCTCATCAATTTATTCCATGCGAGCCAATCATTCTCAGCAAAAGGATCCTCGATTGATTTGATTTTATATTTTTTAATAATTTTTTGATATTCTTTAATAGATTTTTCAACAGATATGTAAGTTTTAGAATGAATCGAATATTTATTTTTTTTAAATAATTCATTTGCAGCTACATCCAAACAAATTGAAACATCTCTACCATTTACAAACCCTGATTTCTTTATAGCACTAACAATTAAATCAAGAGCTTGGTTGTTACTACTTATCATGGGTGCAAAACCACCTTCGTCTCCAACAGAAGTTGATAATCCTTTATTTTTTATTAATTTTGATAAATTTTTTATAACTATAAAGCATATTCTCATTGCTTCAGAAAAACTCTTAGCTCGATCAGGTCTGATCATAAATTCTTGTATTCTAAGACCATTGTTTGCATGAGCTCCACCATTGATAATATTCATTAAAGGATAGGGTAATTGGAAATTTTTATTTATAAAAAAAGTTTTATACAAAGGTAATTTTTTAACTTTAGCTGATAGCTTTTTTACAGCCATTGAAACTGCAAGCATAGAATTTGCACCAAGATTAGTTTTTTGTCTTGTTCCATCTAAGTTTATTAATAGAGTATCAATCCGTTCTTGGTTATGAACACTCTGGCCCTTTAATTTTTTTGAAATTTTACTGTTAACCAAATTAACAGCATTTAAAACACTCTTACCTAAATAACGTTTATTATTTTTATCTCTTTTCTCAAACGCTTCATAAGTTCCAGTTGATGCTCCTGATGGACAAATAGCAGTTGCACTATTATTTTTTGTATATACCTCAGCCTCTACAGTTGGATTTCCTCTACTGTCAAATACTTGACGGGCCTTTACTTTTAAAATTTTACTCACTATTTTTTTATTAATTTATCTATATCTGATAATTGATTTAACAGATTTTCTAACTTATCCAATGGGACCATGTTAGGACCATCTGATGGTGCATTGTCTGGATCTTGATGAGTTTCAATAAAAACTCCAGCAACACCTACAGCAACTGCAGCTCTTGCTAAATGCTCCACAAACTCTCTTTGACCTCCAGATGACTCTCCTTGTCCTCCAGGTTGTTGTACTGAGTGGGTAGCATCAAAAATCACTGGATAACCATTTTTAGCCATAATAGGTAAAGATCTCATGTCGGAAACTAAAGTGTTGTAACCAAAACTTGCTCCTCTCTCGGTAACTAAAATATTTGTATTTCCAGAATCTGAAATTTTTTTAGTAACATTAACCATATCCCATGGTGCTAAGAACTGTCCTTTTTTTACATTAATAATTTTATTTGTTTTAGCAGCAGCTATTAAAAGATCGGTCTGTCTGCATAGGAAAGCAGGAATTTGTAATACATCAACATGATCGGCTACTTCTGAACACTGATTAATATTATGAATGTCTGTTAGAATTGGAACATTTAATTCTTTTTTTATTTTATCAAAAACAGGTAAAGACGCTTCAAGTCCTGCTCCTCTTTCTCCTCTAAGACTAGTTCGATTAGCTTTATCAAAAGAGGTTTTGAATATAAAACCAAGACCAAATTTTTTGGTAATTTCTTGAATTTTGCCAGCCATGTCCATTGCGTGCTGTTCGGTTTCAAGCTGACAAGGTCCAGCAATAATACAAATTTTGTTATTATTTGAGATTTCAATATTTCCACAATTTACTTTTATAGTGCTCATTTGTGATTTTTTGATGCCTTGATAAATGAAGAGAATAAAGGATGAGGGGATAAAGGTCTAGATTTAAATTCTGGGTGGAACTGTACCCCAATGAACCATGGGTGATTTTTTAGTTCAATAATTTCTGGTAACTGATTATCAGGTGATAAACCTGAAAAAATCATACCTTTTTTTTCAAATTTTTCTCTATAAGCAATATTCACTTCATATCTATGTCGGTGTCGTTCTTTAATTAATTTTAACTTATAAATTTTTCTTATCTTAGAGTTGTTTTGCAATTTAGCATCATAAGACCCTAGTCTCATAGTGCCACCAAGATCTTTATCTGTGCCCTTAATAGTTTTACCATCTTTAGACCATTCGTTTATTAATCCAATAATTGGAATACCTTTTTTATCAAATTCACTTGAAGTGGCATTTTTTAAGTTTAGTTGATTTCGAGCAAATTCAATAATTGCCATTTGCATTCCATAACATATTCCAAGGAAAGGAATTTTGTTAATTCTGGCATGCTTTATAGCTGCTATTTTTCCATCAGTACCTCTTTTTCCAAATCCACCAGGTATCAATATACCAGAGATATTTTTTAGTTTTTTCTTAATTTCAGAAATTTTTAATTTTTCTGAGTCAATCCTAACTAAATTAACTTTAATTTTATTATCTATTCCACCATGAGTTAATGCTTCATCTAATGACTTATAAGCATCTTTAAGCTCAACATATTTTCCAATAATTGCAATATTTACTTCTCTTTTATTTTGTAAAATTATTTTAGTTATTTTTTTCCATGGATTTAAATTTACCGCCTTTTTAGATTTTAATTTAAAATAATTTAAGACTTGAACATCTAATTTTTCTCTAAAAAAACTTATTGGGGCCTCATAAATTGTTTTAACATCAACAGTTTCAATTACATTTTTGATATCAACATTACAAAACAAAGAAATCTTTTTTCTATGCTCTAATGGTATTGGTCTTTCAGATCTACAAATGATAATATCTGGCTGAATACCTATGCTTCTTAACTCTTTTACAGAGTGTTGAGTTGGTTTTGTTTTAATCTCATCCGATGCCTTTAAATAAGGAACTAATGTTAAATGAATAAATAAAGCATTTTTCTTACCAACGTCGTTTGCAAATTGTCTTATTGCTTCGACAAATGGCAAACTTTCTATATCTCCAACTATCCCTCCAATTTCACAAATTACAAAGTCCTCTTTAAATGAATCATTTTTAATAAATTGTTTTATGCGATCTGTAATATGTGGGATCACTTGAACAGTTTTTCCAAGATACTCACCCTTACGTTCCTTTTTTAGAACATCATTATAAATTCTGCCTGTTGTTATATTGTCTGATTTCTTTGCTGATACTCCAGAAAATCTTTCGTAATGACCAAGGTCTAAATCTGTTTCAGCACCATCATCAGTTACATATACTTCACCATGCTGAAATGGACTCATTGTTCCAGGGTCTACATTTAAATATGGATCAAGTTTTCTGATCCTAACTTTAAAACCTCTTGATTGTAAAAGATATGCTAGTGAAGCTGAGGATAAACCCTTACCTAATGAAGAAACCACGCCGCCCGTGACAAATATAAATCGCGCCATGGAATTATCTTATAGCGAATAAAAAAGAGATTGAAAAGTATTAATTAATTATTTTCAGGAATTGAAGGAGTATCTTCTGTTTTTTCCTCAACCGTATCTAAAACTGAGCTAGTTGGTGTAAGTTCTGCTCTTGAGATAATTGTAAGCGCTAAGCTGCAAATAATAAATAAAGTCGCAACAATAGCAGTAGCTTTAGTCATGAAACTACCAGCTGATCTTGATAACATAAAGTTTTCTTGTGAAACACCAATACCTAATGCACCACCTTCAGATTTCTGTATTAAAACTAGAAATACCAAAATAACTGCAAGTATGATGTTAATTACTAATAATATAGTTTCCATGGCGATCTAATTAATGGTTTTTTTAATTATATCAATAAATTTCTTTGGATCTTGAGAGGCTCCACCTATTAAAAAGCCATCAATGGTATTAATATTTTTCAATTGTTTGATGTTGTCACTATTTACAGAGCCTCCATACAAAATTTTATAAGGTTTTTTGCCTAATTTTTTTTTAATAAATGAAATTGATTTTATCAAGTCTTTTGGCTTTGGAATTAAACCAGTGCCAATCGACCAGACTGGTTCATAAGCAATTATTATACTCGATTTTTTTTGAATTAATTTTAGACCCATTTTAATTTGCTTACTTAAAACCTGATTGGTTTTTTTATTTCTTTTCTCTTTTAATGTTTCCCCAATACAAAAAATAATTTTCAAACCTGATTTTAATGCACTTTTAATTTTAGAATTTATTTTTTTATTATCTTCACCTAGCTGCCTATTCTCTGAGTGACCCAATATAACATATCGTGCTCCAACATTTTTCAACATTTTAGAATTTATCTGACCAGTGAACGCTCCATATTTATCGCTCTCGTGAGAATTTTGAGCACCCACTTCAATTTTTGTTTTTTTCAATTTATTAGATAAAGAATTAATTAATGTACTAGGTGGGCAATAAATTAACTTTATTTTTTTTTGTTTTATACTCTTAGAAAATTTAATTACTTTATCCAGTGAATTAAGTGCTTTTAAGTCACCGTACATTTTCCAATTAGCTACAAAATACAGATATTTATTTGTCATAATTGAATTTTTAATCTATAGATTTGTTTTTTACAGATCAATATATTATTGGCTTTATGTTAGAAACTTTAAAAAATTTTGGTGGAAAAAAATTAGGTGGTTTGATCCTAATCATAGTGATTATTATTGCATTTGGTTTTGGCGGATTTGGTGGTGGCTTCAGTACAAATAATCAAAACAATATAGCAAAAATAAATAAAACAAATGTAACCACCCAAGATTTTATGGACTATGTGAATCAAAGTGGCATATCACTTGATGCTATTAGAACCAATTTGGATAATAATATTATTGAAGAATTATTATCAGGTTTGATTTCAACTACATTAATTGATCTGGAGGTAAAAGACTTTGCTCTTTCAATCAGTGAGAGAACAATTCTTAAAACAATTAAAGACAATAAAAATTTCCAAGACAATGATGGTGTTTTTCAAAGAGTAAAATATGAAAAATTTTTATTATCAAGTAATTTATCAGCACCAATGTTTGAATTGAAATTAAAAAATAGAGAATTACAAAAACACCTATTTGATATTATAGGCGCTGGAACAATAACACCTAATTTCTTGATTGATAAAAAATACGAAGAAAATAACAAGACATTAATTATTGAGTACTTCGATATGGAAGGGCTTTATAAGGAGAAGAATGAGTATACAGATCAGGATCTTGTAGTATTTATTAAAGAAAATGAAGACCAACTAAAAAGAGAATATATTGATTTTAAATATGTTGTTTTAAATCCTAAAAATTTAATTGGAATTGAGGAATTTAATCAAGAATTTTTTGATGAGGTTGATAAAATTGAAAACCAAATCTCGGAAGGAGCAGATTTTGAAACCATTTTAGAGAATATAAATGTCGAAGTTAAAGAAATAATTGAATATGCTCCAACATCAGAAGC
>CACLHJ010000021.1 GCA_902606645.1 uncultured Pelagibacteraceae bacterium
TAAAAAAAATATCTCTCCACATAATTTCATTTGAAGCTGCTATACGTGAAAAGTCTCTAAGTCCTCCAGCACTAAACTTAATCAAATCGTAATTTTGTTTTTTTTCAAAATCTTGTGCTGATTTTACCAAATTATAGGCAATTAAATGGGGTAAATGACTTGTTATGGAAAAAATTCTATCATGTTTTTCAGGTGTCATAACGATAACTTTTGAGCCCATTTTTTTCCAAAAATTATTTAAAATATCCAAATATTTTTTTTTTGTATTTTTTTCTTTTATTAAAATACACCATCGATCTTGAAACATATTTTCCTTACCATGCTCTGGGCCACTAACTTCAGAGCCTGCAATAGGATGACTTTGAGTCCAAGATATATTTTTTTTCAAAAATTTTTTTATAAGCCTTGAGGTCTCTACTTTAGATGATCCGATGTCTGTAATTAAAGTTTCGGGAGTAATAAAATTATTTATCTTTAAGATTAGATTTTTGTATTCACTCATTGGAGTGCAAAAAATAATTAGATCATAATTAATTGCTCCTTTATCTAGCTTGTCAATAACAATACCTGGAAGTCTTAATTTCTTAATTTTTGAAACATTTGATTTTGATTTTTCATAAATGAATATTTTTTTAACAATTTTTTTTTTGTGTATGCGTCTCAATAAAGAGGATCCTAATAAACCACATCCAATAATTAAAATATTATTCATTTAATTTAATATTCTTTTTACAGTATTCATAAATTTTGAATTTTCTTCCTTAGACCCTATGGTTAATCTTAATTTATTTTTAATACCATAGCCATCCTCTGTTGATCTTAAGATAACACCTTTTTGTTTCAATTTTTCGTATAAATATTTTGCTGAGATTTTACAGTTATCAAAATTTAAAAATAGAAAATTTGCTGAAATTTTATTTGAAGAAATATTGTAAACCTCAAGAAATTTTTTTAACTTTTTAGCATAAAGTAAATTGTGCTTAACAGATCTACTTATAAATTTTGTATCTCTTAGCGACGCAATAGCTGCAAGTTGTGCTACACCATTTACATTGAAAGGTGGTTTAATCACATTTAAAGCATCTATTATTTTTTTTGATCCATATCCCCAACCTACTCTTAAGGAAGCTAATCCAAACATTTTTGAAAATGTTCTTAATATAAAAACATTATCTTTATTTCTAAATAAATCTAAACCTGAAGTATAATCATTATTTTTCATATATTCTGAGTACGCATCATCAACCACAAGTAAAATATTTTTATTCATTTTATTCCTTAGTTCTAATATTTCTTTTTTAGTCAAATATGTTGCAGTTGGATTATTTGGGTTGGCAATAAATACTATTTTAGTTTTTCTAGTAATTTTTTTTAAAATCTCTCTTATTGACACTTTAAAATTTACCTCTTTTGCAAATAAAACTTTAGCGCCTACAATTTTTGCATAAATTCTGTACATCAAAAAACTATATTCGGGAACTATTACCTCATCTTTTGGATTTAAATATAATTGACACAACATTTGAATTACCTCATCAGAACCTGCGCCACAAATAATTTTATTTAAATCACACTTATATTTTTTGGAAATTGCTTTTTTCAGATCTTGTGACTTTCCATCAGGATATTTATCCAAAATCATTTTTTTATTTGATATCGATTTCTTTGCCATTGGGCTGATCCCTAGAGCAGATTCGTTAGCTGAAAGTTTTATTACTTTTTTAAGCTTTTTGACCTTTGACTTGCCAGGTTTATAAGCTTCAATCTTAAATTTTTTAAATTTTGGAGTAACCATTTTTTTTAATTTTATGAGCTCTTTATAGATAAAATTACAAATTTTTATAGAGAATAAGACAATTTTTAAAAAAATTGACATAATAAATAAGTTCTAGTACAAAAATTATGCGCTGATTTAACTGAATTGCGAGCGCTTAAAAAAAACCGCTAAAATAGTTTTTTTTCTCTCAATTCAAATATTAGCTTCGTTATGAATACTGAGAATAATGTAAAAACCTTGATAGTAAAAAAACCATTAAAGTTAGATTGTGGAAAAACTATTAATGAATTCCCAATTGCATATGAAACTTATGGTTCATTAAATGAAAAAAAAGATAATGCTATTTTGGTTTTTCATGCATTAACAGGAGATCAATTTGTCACTGGCCAAAATCCAATAACAAAGAAAGATGGTTGGTGGTCTTATGCAGTTGGTCCTGATAAAGCAATTGATACCAAAAAATACTTTGTTATTTGTGCAAATGTAATGGGTGGATGCATGGGCTCTTTTGGACCAAGCCATGAAGACCCTAACACTGGGACTGCTTTTGGCACAAATTTTCCAGTTATAACTATTAACGATATGGTTAATGCACAATACAATTTGCTTGACCATTTTGGTATAGATAAACTTTTTTCGATCGCAGGTGGCTCAATGGGTGGTATGCAGGTACTTCAATTTATTAGTAATTTTCCTGATAAAGCTAAAACTGTTATCCCAATTGCATGTACGTCTAGTCACTCTGCGCAAAATATTGCATTTAATGAATTAGGAAGACAGGCTATAACGGCTGATAGTAATTGGAAAGATGGAGATTATTCATCTAAAAATACAATCCCAAATAAAGGTTTGGCTGTTGCAAGAATGGCTGCACATATAACTTATCTCTCAAAAAAAGGTCTCCAAGAAAAATTTGGAAGAAAACTTCAAGAGCGAGAGGATTTGAAATTTGGTTTTGATGCAGATTTTCAGATAGAAAGTTATTTGCGATATCAAGGCTCAGTATTTGTCGACAGGTTTGATGCAAATAGCTATCTTTATATTACAAGAGCAATGGATTATTTTGATTTAGCAAAACAATTCAAGGGTAATTTATCTGACGCTTTTAGAGCTACCAAAGCAAAATTTTTTATAATATCTTTTACATCTGACTGGCTTTATCCAACTCAAGAAAACAAAGACATTGTAATTGCCTTAAATTCTATTGGAGCAAATGTGGGTTTTGTTGAGATAGAGTCTGACAAAGGTCACGACTCCTTTTTATTAAATGTCCCAGACTTTTTAAGTGCCCTTAAAAACTTTTTAGATAAATCTTATACAGAAAATTAATTATGAAAAATGAATTTCAAGTAATAGCTGAATTAATAGAAAAAGATAAAAAAGTATTAGATGTAGGTTGTGGAGATGGAATTTTAATGGAGTTTTTAAAAAATAATAAAAATACTAATATTAGAGGACTGGAGATATCAAAAAGTAAAGTACAAGAGTGTATTGCAAAAGGATTGACTGTAATTGAAGGAAATGCAGAAAAAGATCTAAAACAATTTCCAGACAAATCTTTTGAATATGTTGTTCTTAGTCAAACTCTTCAAGCTTTCTTAAATCCCGAGCTAGTTATAAACGAACTTTTAAGAGTTGGAAAAAAGGCGATTGTAACTATTCCAAACTTTGGTTATTGGAGAGTCAGACTTCATTTGCTCATAAAAGGCACAATGCCAATTACTAAGACATTACCAGATGAATGGTACAATACTCCTAATATTCATATGTGTTCAATAAAGGATTTTTTTTACTTTGCAAAATCAAGAAACATCAAAATCTTTAAATCATTGGCTATAAATAATCAGAATGTTTCAATAATAAATGATAGCAATTTAACAATTAAAAATTTTTTTGCAGATCTAGGAATATTTTTAATAGAGAAATAAAATGAAAGTAGAAATAATTTCATGTCTCCAAGATAATTATAGTTATTTAATTATAGATGAGACCAATAATTTGGCATGTATTGTTGACCCAAGTGAGGCCAGTCCAGTAATTGATTATCTAAAAAATAAAAATATTAATCTAAAATATATTTTAAATACTCATCATCATTTTGATCATATAGGAGGTAATAAGGAATTAAAAAAAAAATATAATAGTATTGTTGTTGGCTTTAAACATGATTCAGAAAGAATTCCAGAAATTGATATCTGTCTTGAAGACAATGAAATATGGAAAAGTGATAATTTTGTAGCTAAAATAATTCATGTTCCTGGACATACTAAGGGCCATATTTGTTTCCATTTTTATAATGATAAATTACTATTTACTGGAGATACTCTTTTTTCCCTTGGTTGTGGGAGAATTTTTGAAGGTACCTACGAACAAATGTTTAGTTCTTTAAATAAGATTAAAGCTATGCCTCTTGATACTCAAATTTATTGTGGTCACGAATATACTCTTAATAATTCAAAATTTTGTATCAAACATGATTCTGAAAATTTAAATCTTAAAAAAAAAATACAAAATATTCAAATAAAGTTAAGCAACAGCTTGCCCACAATTCCATCTACTCTTAAAGATGAATTGGATTGCAATATTTTTCTAAGAGCAAAAGATGTCAAAACCTTTTCAAAACTGCGAGATTTAAAGGATAATTTCTAGTTAATTCGGCTTGACTAAAACTTAGCTACAACTATATTGCGAATACTTAAATAAATATTCATACTATGTCTTACGCAGTTATAAAAACAGGTGGAAAACAATACAAAGTTAAGTCTGGAGAAATTCTTAAGGTAGAGAAGCTTCCAGATTCAAAACCTGAAACAAAAATTGAATTTAATGAAATCCTAGCATATGGGGATGATAAATCTATTGAGGTCGGAGCACCTCATGTAAGTGGTGCAAAAGTTGAAGCTGATTTAATTAAAAACAGTAAAAATAGAACCATACTAATTTTTAAAAAAAGAAGAAGACACAATTCAAGAAGAAAAAATGGACATCGACAAGAGTATTCTATGATAAGAATAAATAAAATTTTTTCAAAAGACGGTAAAGTTTTATCTGAAGCTGAAAAAGTTTCTAAGAAGCCAAAAAAAGAAGAAACTAAAGAAGCGGTGAGTAAATAAATCAAGGTAAATTATGGCAACAAAAAAAGCAGGTGGATCATCAAGAAACGGACGAGATAGTGCCGGACGAAGATTGGGTGTTAAAAAATATGGTGGTGAAACAGTCGTACCTGGTAATATAATTGTAAGACAAAGAGGGACTAAAATTTTTCCTGGTGAGAATGTAGGCATGGGTAAAGATCATTCTATTTTTTCAGTAGTTAAAGGTAAAGTTGTATTCAAAAAATCAAAAGCAGATAGAACTTTCGTTTCAGTAAAGCCCAATTAATAGTACAACTAAAGTAGATGTTGTATTATGAAATTTCTAGATCAAGTAAAAATTTATATTAAAGCTGGTAATGGTGGAGATGGATCCCCAAGTTTCAGAAGAGAGAAATATGTTGAATTTGGAGGTCCAGATGGTGGAGATGGCGGTAAAGGTGGATCAATAGTTTTAAAGTCAGAGGAAAATTTAAATACCTTAATTGATTATCGATATCAGCAGCATCATAAAGCAGAAAGAGGTGAAAATGGTGCAGGACAAAATAGGACTGGAAAAAGTGGTGATGATCTAGTGCTAAAAGTTCCCCTAGGTACACAAGTCTTTGAAGAAGACAATAAGACATTACTTTTTGATTTTAGTAAAAAAGGAGAAGAATTTATTGCAGCAAATGGTGGTAAAGGCGGTCTCGGAAATACCAGATTTAAAAGTTCAACGAATAGAGCTCCAAGAAAGTTTACCAAAGGAACTGTTGGGGAGGATTTTATAATTTGGCTTCAACTAAAAACAATTGCAGACATCGGTATAATCGGTTTACCAAATGCAGGCAAGTCTAGCTTGCTTGCCGCACTTACAAATGCAAATCCAAAAATAGCAAATTACAGATTTACTACATTAAATCCTAATCTTGGTGTTGCTTCTTATGATGATAAAGAAATTACAATTGCGGATATACCTGGATTAGTGGAAGGAGCACATGAAGGTGTAGGCCTTGGGATTCAATTTTTAAAACACATTGAAAGATGTAAATCACTTTTACATTTAATTGACATTACAAATATTGATCTCAATGAGTCTTACCATCAGGTCAAAAATGAATTAAAAAGCTACAGCTCTAAATTATTAGATAAAAAAGAGCTTATAGTGCTAAATAAAATTGATTTAATTGATGAGAATACTGCAAAAGAGGTAATTGATCATTTTTCCAAAAATAAAAAATGTGAGATATTGACTATGACAACTTTAGAAAAAAGTTCTATATCTAAAATAAAGGCTAAACTTTTATCTTATGTATCTTAAAAATTCTAAAATAATTGTTGTAAAAATCGGTTCTTCACTAATTGTAGATAAAAATAAAAAAATTAGAAAGAAATGGCTATCAAGTTTTGCAAAAGATATCAAAAAATTAAAGGATAGAAATCAAAAAGTTGTAATTGTGAGTTCAGGTGCAATAGCTCTTGGTTGTAAAAAAATGAATTATAATAAAAAAAATATTAAACTAGATCAAAGTCAAGCTATTGCATCTATAGGTCAAATTGAGTTAATGAATTTATTTTCACAAACATTTGCTAGATTTAAACTTAACATTTCTCAAATACTTCTTACTCTTGAAGATACAGAGGAAAGAAGAAGATCTTTAAATGCCAAAAGGACTTTTGAAAATTTGTTTAACTTAGGATTTATCCCAATAGTAAATGAAAATGACACTATAGCTACAACAGAAATAAAGTATGGAGATAACGACAGGTTAGCATCTAGAGTTACACAAATTACTGACGCAGATACCTTAATTCTTCTTTCTGATGTTGATGGACTTTACACAAGAAACCCCAAAATTTTTAAAGACGCAAAATTACTTAAGAAAGTTAAAGATTTAAAAAAAGATTTAAGGAATGTAAATATTAAAGGTATGAATGAATTTGGTAGTGGGGGTATGCAAACTAAGATTGAGGCTGCAAAAATTTGTCAACTAGCAGGTAGTAGTATGGTCATTGCAAATGGGCTACATAATAACCCAATCACAAAAATAATTGAGCAAAATGAGTGCACCTGGTTTAGTCCTAAGGTCTCAAAACTTGACGCAAGAAAAAAATGGATAATAAGCTCGATAGCACCAAAAGGAGAAATTATTATTGATGATGGAGCAAAAAAAGCTCTACGATCAGGCAAAAGTTTACTAGCTGCAGGAATAAAAAAGATTTCAGGAAAATTTAATAAAGGGGATCATATAAAAATTTTGGATAAGAAGAATGCTGAATGTGCGAGAGGATTAAGTTCATTCACTTCTGATGAGATAATTAAAATTATGGGTCATCATTCAAATCAAATTGAAAAATTATTAGGTTATGTCTCTAAATCAGAAGTAATTCATAAAGATGATATGGTGGAAGTTTAAATGATCAAATATATGAATTTAGTTGGAAGAAAAGCAAGAAAAGCTTTTGAACAGAAAATTGATACAAAAATCAAAAATAAAGTATTAAATAAATACGCAGAATTATTAGGTAATGAAAAAAAATTAATACTAAAGCAAAACTTAAAAGATACAA
>CACLHJ010000022.1 GCA_902606645.1 uncultured Pelagibacteraceae bacterium
TAGAGTTATTTGAAGATGTCGCACCAAATCATGTGAAGAGAATTAAAGAATTAGCAAATGATGGAAAATACGATAACGTTGTTTTCCATAGAGTAATTGATGGTTTTATGGCTCAAACTGGTGATGTAAAATTTGGTAATTCAGAATCAAAGGATTTCGATTTAAAAAGAGCAGGTATGGGAGGATCTAATCTACCAGATTTGAAGCAAGAATTTAGTAGTTTACCACATGATAGAGGAACTTTGTCGATGGCAAGATCCTCTGATCCAAATAGTGCTAATAGTCAGTTTTTTATATGTTTTAAACCAGCGCCCTTTTTAGACAGACAATATACTGTTTTTGGTAAAGTAATTGAAGGAATGGATTTAGTCGACAAAATTAAAAGAGGCGATGAAAGTAACAACGGGTCTGTAACAGAACCTGATAAGATCATAAGTTTTAAATCACTATAATTCACTTAATGGCATTAAAAAATTTTGCCTTTAAAGTATTTAAGAAAGATAAGTTTGCTAGATCAGGTGTTATAGAAACTCATCATGGAAATATAAATACTCCAGCATTTATGCCTGTTGGCACACAAGCCACTGTAAAAGCATGCACTATTGATGACATAAAAAAAACTGGTTCTCAAATAATTTTATCTAACACCTATCACTTAATGATACGACCTGGTGTTGACCGAATTCAATCTGCAGGGGGATTACATGAATTTATGAACTGTGATATTCCAATATTAACAGATTCCGGTGGCTTCCAAGTAATGTCTCTTTCGAAATTAAATAAAATTGATCGCGAAAAAGGAGCTATATTTAATTCACACGTAGATGGTAAAAAATTTTACTTAAGCCCTGAAGAAAGTATAAGAGTCCAATTAGGGTTAAATTCAGATATCGTAATGATTATGGATGAGTGCCCAAAAAAAACTAACGATTATGATTTAATAAAAAAATCTATGGATCTTTCATTGTATTGGGCAGATAGATCAAAAAAAGCATTTGGCAAAAATCCACATAAAGCTCTATTTGGTATTGTACAAGGAGGGTTATTCAAGGATTTACGAATTAAGTCATTAAAAGAATTAATGAAAATAGGTTTCGATGGTTACGCATTAGGGGGACTTGCTGTTGGCGAAACTCAACGAGAAATGTTTTCAGTTTTAGATGATGTTAAAGAATATCTGCCTGATGATAAACCCCATTATTTGATGGGGGTTGGCACACCGCCTGATATTCTTGGAGCTGTCAAACGTGGTATAGACATGTTTGATTGTGTTCTACCTACCAGATCTGGAAGAACTGGACTTGCATTCACTTGGGAAGGAAGAATAAATATTAAAAATAATAAATATCAAAAGGATAATACACCCCTAGACTCAAATTGTGATAATTTAAGCTTGAATAAATATTCTAAAAATTACCTTAACCATCTTTTTAATACAAATGAAATACTAGCATCAATGTTATTGACACTGCACAATATCAACTTTTATCAAGAATTAATGTCTTCTATCAGAGACAATATAGAGGCAGGTACATTCAATAAATTTCACGATAAATACGTTGATAAGTTGTAGCAGACTTTAATATTTACCTAAATTGTCATTTGAAAAAATAAAATAAATCTATATATAACAATAATTCAGTTTGAATAAATTGTGGGCCCTTAGCTCAGTTGGTAGAGCAATTCCCTTTTAAGGAATGGGTCGATGGTTCGAGTCCATCAGGGCTCACCATAATTAAACTAAATTGTCTTTAAAGGCGGATAATTTAAAATGACTTCGCTGATTTTTTCATTTAAATTTTTAATTCTATTATCTGATGATGGATGTGTGCTCATAAATTCAGGAGGTTCCTTTCCTTTATTAAGTTTTTTCATTCTTTCCCAAATTTTAACTGTTTCTCTTATGTCATAACCAGATAGAGATGAAAATATCATGCCTAGATAGTCTGCTTCACTTTCTTGTTTTCTACTAAAAGGATTTAAAATTCCCAATTGACCCAATAAACCAACAGTGTTCATGCCAGTAGTTCTGTTGATATCTGAAAGTACTCCACCAGAGGCAATATCAATTATTCTTGTTCCTACATTTAATAGAGTTCCTCTACTAGCTCTTTCTACAGAATGTTTTGCAACAGCATGGGCTATCTCATGACCCATAACAGCAGCTAAACCATCTGTATTTTTTGTTGCTTCAAGTATACCTGTGTATACAGCAATTTTTCCTCCAGGCATACACCATGCGTTTCTAACTTTTTTTTTATCTATTAAAATGTACTCCCAATCAAAATTAGCTGTAGGATCATTCAAACCTTCTCGATCAAAATACTCAGATATAGAATCTTCCATTTTTCTTCCAATCTGTTTAATTTCATTAAGAGTTTTTTTATCGTCACTCATGTTTTCTTTTTCTTTAATTTTTTCATAGATTTGAGCTGCTTGAGCATTAAGCCTAGCTTCAGAAACTATTTTTAATTGTTTTCTCTCAGTAATTGGTGCTGTAGTACATGACGGTAAAAAATATCCACAACAACCACAACCAATATAGGATAAAAATTTTCTTCTATTCATAAGTGTGTAAAATTGATAATACTAAAATATTATGAATCTTAATAATAAAATCTTAATTGTTTTGTTTATCATTGCAATTATTTTTGTTATTTACGCAAGTTATAATTAGGAATATGGCTAAAAAAAATTCAAAAAAATCAATATCTCTAACATTAAGAAATTATTTTATCACAGGTGTGGTTGTCTTAATACCCATAGGATTTACCTTATACCTTAGTAAAATTCTTATAGGCATATCGTCAAACTTAATACCAACAAATATTAATCCAAATAGCTATTTACCATTTAATATACCTGGTGTTGAGATATTAATTTCAATTATTTTTATTACCTTTGTTGGAGGTTTGTCACTTTCTTTTTTTGGAAGAAGAATTTTAAAATTAATTGATGACTTATTTAAAAGAATTCCTTTTTTAAGAACTGTCTATTCAGCAATTGTTCAAATGACCGAAACATTTTCTAAGAAAGATGACAGTCAAAAAAGTGTTGTATTAATTGAATATCCAAGAAAAGGAGTTTGGGCTGTTGGTTTTGCAACTAAAGAAAATACTGGTGAGATGGCTCAAAAAACTAATAAAAAACTGATTAATGTTTTTGTCCCTACAACTCCAAATCCTACAAGTGGTTTTTTGCTAATGTTTCCAATTGAAGACGTTATCTATTTAAACATGTCGTTTGAAGAAGCTTCTAAATTTATAGTATCCGCAGGAACTTCTACAAAATCTTAAGCAATATCGTTGATAATATCTGCTCTATCATAAAGTTTAATCAATGGTTTAAATTTTTTAATATCCTCATTAGAATTTTCTATTCTTTTAATTTCTTTTTCAGCAAGTAAAAAAAGATCACTATTATGAATAGGATCAGCTAATTTAAAATTCTTAATACCACTCTGTTTAAAACCAAGTATGTCACCAAAACCTCTAATTCTCATGTCTTCCTCAGATATTAAAAAACCATCGTTACTTTTTTTTAAAATATTAATTCTTTTTTTAGCATTTTCAGATAAGTTTGATTTAAACATTAATATACATGTTGACTCTTTATCTCCTCGACCAACACGACCTCTTAATTGGTGAAGTTGAGATAAACCAAACTTGTTTGCATTTTCAATAATTATTACATTTGCATTTGGAAAATCTATTCCAACCTCAATAATTGTTGTTGAGACTAGAATTTGGAATTTATTTTTTTGAAAATTATTTAATATTTTCTCTTTTTCGTCTATATCAGTTTTTCCATGTAATAATAAAACTTGATTTGGAAATAATTTTTTTAAAGATTCAAATTTATTAACTGCAGAGGTGTGATCTAATTTTTTAGACTCCTCTATAAGTGGACATACCCAAAAAATTTGGTTACCTAAATTTATCTCTTTTTTAATAAATTTAAGAACATCATCAATTTTACTTTCTAATTTACTATATGTTTTAATTGGTTTTCTAGATTTAGGTTTTTCTTTTATTATTGATAAATCCATATCACCATACATTGTCATTGTTAAAGTTCTTGGTATTGGCGTAGCAGTCATTAATAAAACGTCACAATCATCACCACCTTTATCCGATAGTTTTTTTCTTTGATTAACCCCAAATTTATGCTGTTCATCAATAATAATTAATCCAAGTTTTTTATAGGCAACTTTTTTTTGAAATATTGCATGAGTACCAAAAATAATGTCTATTTTACTATTTTTTAATTTCTCTAAAATTACTTTTTTATTTTTGTAATCAGATTTTCCTGAAATTAATTCTATTTTTTTGTTATTAGGAAATATTTCTTTCGCTAAATTATAATGTTGCCGTGCTAATATTTCTGTAGGTGCCATAAAAGCAACTTGATATCCTGAGTTTATAGTATTGTATGCTGATAGAAGTGCTATGATTGTTTTCCCACTTCCAACATCACCTTGTAAAAGTCTAAACATTTTTGTAGATGTACTTAAATCTCTGTTAATTTGTTTAAGAGAATTTAATTGATCATTTGTAAGAGAAAAATTTAATTTATTTATAAAATCATTTTGTAAATTAAAATTAATTTTTTTTCTTTTTTTTTTAATTTTTTTTATTTTTTTTCTTATTTCAGAATTTACTAAAAAGGTTGAAAATATTTCGTCATAAACCAGTCTTTGATAAAAGTTATCTTTATATTTACCTATATTTTCTGGTTTATGAAGTTCTACAATGGAATTATTCCAACTTAAATTTCCGAATTTCTTTGTAATTTCATTAGAATGCCACTCATCTAATACAGGTAATTTATTAATAATTTGATTAATAATTTTATTATAAATTTTTTCAGATATCCCCTCTGTTAAAGAATACTGATTATGTACTTGTTTTATTAGAGATGAGTCCTCAGAAATATATTTTGGGTTTGTTAATTGATATTTGTTTTTAAAATAACTTATTTTGCCACTTATCGTTATTTCTTTACCTAGAGGAAGAATTTTTTTTACATATCCTTCATAACTATTAAAAAAAACACAGTCTAAACTTCCAGTATCATCTGAACAAATAACTCGATTGGGTAGGTTTCTTATTCTTGGAAATTGATACTTTTGAGGTGTAACTGTAACAGTTTGATTTTCACCAATTTTAAGATCTTTTATTTTTGATGACAAGCTTCTATCAGTGTATGATTTTGGAAGCTTCCACAAAAGATCAAATAAATTATTAATATTTTTCTTTTTAAGTAGATTTGTTGTTTTAACTCCAACACCTTTTAACGCTGTTAAATCTGATAATAAATATTTATAATTACTTTTAATATTCATAATAAATTAATATATTCTAATAATGACCATCGACATAGATGAATTAAAAAAAAAAATTATTTATAGATCTAATTATCGTGGCACAAAAGAGATGGACAAACTTTTGGGTACATTTACCAAAAAGAATATTAATAATTTGAATACTGAAGACTTAATTGACCTAGAAAAATTACTAAATATAGACGACACAAATTTATACAACTTCTATACTGGAGCTGAAACAGATTTTAAAATAGAGAACAATAAAGTAAATTTACTTTTTAAAAATTTTAAATATTAAATAATGGCGGAGAGACTGGGATTCGAACCCAGGAAAGAGTTGCCCCTTTGCCGGTTTTCAAGACCGGTGCTTTCAACCGCTCAGCCATCTCTCCGTTCGCAAGGTTTTATAATTATAATTATTTAATTCAACCTTAAAATAGTCTAATAAATTAATAAAGACTAATTCCATTAAATCTTATGAATAAAGAATTCAATAAAGGGTTACTGCTAGCTGGTTCCGGATCATTTTGGTGGGGATTTATTGGTGTTATTTATTTTAAATCTATTACTTATATTGGTCACATAGAACTTGTTGTTCATAGATGTCTTTGGTCAACTGTCACATTAATATTAACCACGTTTCTTTTTTCCAAATGGCATATTTTTTTTGAAATTTTAAAAAGTAAAAAAAATTTAATATACCTTTTTTTTTCAGGATGTTTAATTTTTGTCAATTGGGCTGCATGGATTTATGCTATAGCCACAAATAGAATAATTGATGCAAGTTTTGGATATTTTATAATGCCAATTCTTAGCGTGATGTTAGGATATATTTTTTTTAAGGAAGTTCTTAACAAGAAAAGAATTTTTTCGATTATTTTAGTGATGGTATCCATACTTTACTTAATTATTATGAGTTATAAATCTTTACCATGGCTTGGTCTAGTCGTAGCATTTAGTTGGGGGTTTTATAATTTATTAAGAAAAAAGATTAATGTTGATACAGATATTGGATTATTAATAGAGAGCTTATTTATATTACCATTTGCTATTGCAGCATTTTATTTAATCTCCATTAATGGATTTAATGATTTTAAAATTGAAGATCCTCCTATGATGCTACTAATTTTTTTAGCAGGACCAATGACTGTTATTCCACTATTTTTATATGTTAGAGGGGTTGAGTTATGTGGACTTGGACCAACTGGAATGATTTTTTATATAACTCCAACTTTGCAATTTTTACTTGGTTTCTTTTATTATGATGAAGTTTTTTCATTAAATAAATTAGTTAGTTTTATTTTTATTTGGATTGCTGTAATTGTATATTTGAAAGATTTACATGAAAATAATTAAATACTCATTAATTATGTTATTTACTTTAAACATTAATGTTTATGCTGATATCAATATTGAATTTGAAAATTGGA
>CACLHJ010000023.1 GCA_902606645.1 uncultured Pelagibacteraceae bacterium
ACTCTTTATCTCTTTAAAATTTGGTTTATCTTGAGGAGGAACACATTTAATAATATTTGTTATGAAAGTTGATTTAACTTTAAGCCCATCATTTATTTTTTGAGATATAGGTTGGTTTGCAATACCTTCATTGTACAAACACCTAAACAAAAAATCTCCAGATTTATCTCCTGTAAAAGCACGTCCAGTTCTATTTCCACCATGAGCAGCGGGTGCTAATCCTACAATTAGAAGTTTTGAATTTTCATGACCAAATCCAGTTACAGGTTTACCCCAATAACTTTCATCAACATTTTGCTTTCTTTTTTCAATTGCAATTTTCTTACTAAAATTTCTTAACCTTTTGCATTTTCTACAATTAACAATTGTTTTATTTAATTTTTTAAATTTAATACTCATTTATGAAATTTTTAAAATTAATTTTAATAATATTTATATCTATAAATTCACCAGTTAAAGCAGATTCAAAAAAAAATTTAATTGAAAACCTAAAAAATGGTGGAAAATTAATCTTTATAAGACATGCTTATGCACCTGGTGGGGGAGACCCTGTTAATTTTAATATCAATGATTGCACAACACAAAGAAATCTAAATGAAAGTGGAAGAATTCAATCAAAAAAAATTGGAAAATTTTTTTTAGAAAATAATATTAAAATAAAGAATGTATATTCTAGCGAATGGTGTAGGTGTAAAGAAACTGCTTCTATAGCTTTTAAAAGTTACGAAACAAAAAGTTTTTTAAATTCTTTTTTTAGCTCTAAATTTTCACACAATAAAATACAGCAAATGGAAGATTTTCAGAATTTTTTATTAGAGTGGGACCAAAAAACTAATTTAATTTTTGTAACTCACTATGTTGTAATTTTTGAGATATTTGATCACACATCTTCTTCTGGAGAAATAATAATTTCTAATAAAGATTTAAAAATCATTGATAGTTTAGAAATAGAGTATTAAATTAAAAATAATGTCTTCAAAAAGAGCAATGCGCCAAGCCCAAAAGCAGGCTTTTGCAAAACATCGATCTAATATCACTAATAGTAGGTTTGTTTTAAAGAAAAAAAATTTAATTAATAAAAAAAATAAAGATAAACTAAAAGATTAGCTTTGTTGGTCAAATTTCTCAATTTTTTTACAGGTCGATATTTTCGAGATACCTTCAATATCATTTAAAACTGATTTCATAAATATTTCTGGTTTCCCTTTATAAATTAATATTTGTGTATAGAATTGTGGATAGCCATGTTTTAATGTAAAAATTTTATCATCCTCTTCATAAATATTTCTTACATATGTATTAGATTTTTTAACACTAAGGTCAGTAATTCTGTACTTCTGATATGTTTTTTCATTATAAACATAATTTCTAGTCATAAGTAATTCATTAAGGTTTAATATGTATTCGTTTTTTAAAAATTTATCCTCTTTATGATCACACTTACTCAATACAATTATTTCAGAATAACACTTAGTATGACTGAATATTAGAATAAATATTATTAAAAAAAATTTTCCTAAATTACTCTTTTTCATTTTTATCAGCAAAAAATAATGCAATTAAAAATATTATTGTCCATATAAAAACTCCAATAGTTTTAATGAATGACGTCTCTGCAGCCCAGACCTCAAGAAAAAGAGCGCCAATTACTATTCCTATAGCATAAATAATACTTATTAATTTTACTTTACTCATATAGATCTTTATTCTTTAATTTGATTTTTTTTGAACAAAGATATTCCATTATTTATCTTATACTTATAAGACTCATTAAAGCTTTCAAGCTGCCAACCAGATAATCTTTTTTTTATCAGTTCTAAATTGCTTTGTTTCCAATCATCAGATGTATCTTCTTTCTTCCAAATTTGCTTTTCTACATTGCTTCTACCGCATCCATAACAATAACCAGTAGAAGGATCTGTTTTACAAATGCTTATGCAAGGTGAAATAATCATTTTTTAAAAGTAATATAAAATTAGTTAGATAAATAGATAATTTTTAAGCATTTGTCATTGGACAAATAGTTTCAATAATATATAAAACCACGTAATTTGTGGGGCGATGGCGGAATTGGTAGACGCGTTGGTCTTAGGAACCAATATGGCAACATGTGAAGGTTCGAGTCCTTTTCGCCCTACCATTAAAATATTATGAAAGTCACAATAGAAAATAAAAAAGGTTTAAACAAAGATCTCAAAATTTTAATCGATAAAGAGACTATGAACTCTTATATGGATGAAAAGTATGAAGAGATTAAAGGGACTGTAAATCTGAAAGGTTTTAGACCAGGAAAAGTTCCAAAAGAGGTTTTAAAAAGACAATTTGGTAAAGCTGTATTTGGAGAAGTTTTAGATAAAGTTTTGAAAGATACTTCAACAAAAGCTTTAGAAGAAAATAAAATAAAACCAGCCGGTCAACCTAAATTGGATTTAAAAACTTATGGAGAAGATAAGGAGCTAGAATATGTTTTATCAGTAACTGAATTACCTAAAGTTGATATCAAATCATTAGAAAATATTAAATTTGATCAATATACAGTTAAGATAGACGATAGTGAAACCGATAAAAGAATAAAAGAAATAGCAAAAAATCAACCAAATTTTAAGGACACCAAACCTGAAACAAAAGCAAAAGATGGTGATCTAGTTGCTTTAGATTACAAAGCAACAATAGACGGTAAAGAATTTAAGGGGAATGAAGGAAAAAATACTCAATTAACTCTTGGAAAAGATTTATTCCTAAAAGGATTTGATAAGCAGTTAATCGGAGTAAAGAAAGATGATGAAAAAATAGTTGAAGCAATATTACCTGAGAATTTTCCTGAAAAAGAATTGGTAAACAAAAAAGCTAATTTTAATTGTAAAATTTTAAATGTAAAACAACCAGAGGAAGTTAAAATTGATGATAATTTTGCAAAAAATTTAGGTGCCAAAGATTTAAAAGATCTTAAAAGTTTGATTTCTAGACAAATAAATGATGAATATAAAAACTCTCTTGATCAATTATCAAAAAATCAGATTTTAAAAGAAATTGAAAAAATTAAAGTTGAAGATGTTCCTGAAAATCTAATTGAGGAAGAAGTTAAAATTCTCTCACAGGGAATATCTGAAGAAGAGGTAAAAAAAAATAAGAAAACTTTCGAGGAAAAAGCTAAAACACGAATTAAGACTGGGCTAATCTTAAATGAATTTGGAGAAAAAAATCAAATAAAAGTTAGTGAAGTTGAAATTCAGAATGAGGTACAAAAACAACTTAGGATGATGCCAGGACAAGAAAAAATAGTAATGGATTTTTATCAAAAAAACCCATCTGCTGTTGCTAGCTTAAGAGGAACAGTTTATGAGGAAAAAATTTTAAATTTAATTAAAGAAAAAGGTAAAGCTAATCAAAAGGAAATATCAAAATCTGAAGCTGAAAAAATTTTAAAAGATGCTCACGAGCATAATCATGATCACGATCATAAAAAAAAAGAAAGTAAGAAAAAATCTGAGGTTAAAACTGCTAAAGAAAAAAAATCTTCAACAAAAACAGCAAAATCAAAGCCAGCTAACAAAAAAACAAAAAAAGTTAGCAAAAAGTAATCTCAAGTTGTATAAGTGAGTTCGAATCAATTATGACAACAAAATTATCTGAATACATGAGCAACTTAGTTCCAATGGTTGTTGAGCAATCTAGTAAAGGCGAGAGAGCATACGATATTTATTCAAGACTTTTAAAAGAAAGAATAATTTTCTTAACAGGTCAAATAAACGATAATGTAGCCTCACTAGTTACAGCTCAATTATTATTTTTAGAAGCAGAGGATCCTAAAAAAGAGATTTATTTATATATAAATAGCCCTGGTGGGTTAGTAACAGCTGGACTTGGTATTTATGACACTATGCAATACGTAAAACCTGATATCTCAACTCTATGCATAGGGCAGGCTGCATCGATGGGATCATTTTTATTAGCAGCTGGAACTAAAGGCAAAAGATTTTCATTACCAAACTCAAGAATAATGGTTCATCAACCCTCAGCTGGTTTTCAAGGACAAGCTACTGATATTGAGATACATGCTAATGAAGTTTTATCATTGAAAAAAAGATTAAATGAAATTTACTCAAAACATACAGGTAAAAGTGTTGATGAGGTTAAATCTGCTCTTGAAAGAGATAATTTCATGACAGCAGATGTAGCAAAGTCATTCGGTCTTATTGACGAAGTTGTAGAAAAAAGATCTTAATACACAATATATAGAATTAAATTAATCCAAACTTGATTATTAGGAGTCATCTATAATAAAGTGTTTAAATTGATTCGTTTAAAAAATTATGACAACAAATAATAAAAATATTCTTTATTGTTCTTTCTGTGGAAAGAGTCAGCATGAAGTCAGAAAATTAATTGCCGGACCAACTGTATTCATCTGTGATGAATGTGTTGAGTTATGTATGGATATTATCAAAGAGGAAAGTAAAGATACTTTTGTTAAACACCAAGACGGTCTTCCCTCACCCAAAGAAATTTGCACGGTTCTAGATGATTATGTGATTGGTCAAGCTCATGCTAAAAAAGTTCTTTCTGTTGCAGTTCACAATCATTACAAAAGATTAAATTACGAAAGTAAGACCAGTAAAAATGTTGAACTTTCAAAATCAAATATTCTTTTAGTTGGTCCTACAGGATGTGGTAAAACTTTATTAGCACAAACATTAGCAAGAATATTAGATGTTCCATTTACAATGGCAGATGCAACTACTTTAACAGAAGCTGGTTATGTTGGTGAAGATGTAGAAAATATCATTTTAAAATTATTACAAGCTTCTGATTACAATGTAGAAAAAGCACAAAGAGGAATTGTTTATATTGATGAAGTTGATAAAATAAGTAGAAAATCAGAAAATCCATCAATTACAAGAGATGTCTCAGGTGAAGGTGTCCAACAAGCGTTACTGAAAATTATGGAAGGCACAGTTGCTAGTGTACCTCCACAGGGTGGAAGAAAACATCCGCAACAAGAATTTTTACAAGTTGATACAACAAATATATTGTTTATTTGTGGTGGTGCTTTTGCTGGATTAGATAAAATAATTTCTCAAAGAGACAAAGGAACTTCAATTGGATTTGGTGCTGACGTAAAAAACACTCAAGACAAAAAAACTGGAGAGTGGATGAAAGGTCTTGAGCCTGAAGATCTACTTAAATTTGGATTAATTCCAGAGTTCATTGGTAGATTACCAATGATAGCTACTTTAGAGGATCTTGATGAAAAATCTTTAATAAAAATATTACAAGCACCAAAAAATTCATTAACAAAACAATATCAGGAATTATTTAAGTTAGATGGAGCTAAATTAACATTCAAAGAAAACGCTCTAAAAGAGATAGCTCAAAAAGCTATAAAGAAAAAAACAGGAGCAAGAGGATTAAGATCGATCTTAGAAAATATTTTGTTAAAAACCATGTATGACTTACCAAGCCAAGAAGATATTGATGAAGTTATTGTTGACGCAAGTGCAGCAAAAGGTCTATCCCAACCTATTTTGGTTCATTCAAAAGGTGATAGTAAATCAAAGTCAAACAAGACTACAGCGGCTTAATATCCTTAATAACCAGTAAAAACCTATTGCAAAATAAAATATAATATCCATATTATGCCTATGGATGTTAAAATTTCACTACCGTTACTTCCTTTAAGAGACATAGTTGTTTTTCCAAGTATGGTTATTCCATTATTTGTTGGAAGAGACAAATCGATTTCTGCATTGAATGAAGTAATGAAGAAAGATAAAAAAATCATTCTTGTCACTCAACAAAACTCTGAAATTGATGACCCAAGTAAAACTGATGTTTTTATGTATGGATGTGAAGGTAACATTTTACAATTATTAAAATTGCCTGATGGTACTGTTAAGGTTTTAGTTGAAGGAATAAAGAGAGTTAAAATTTTAGATTTTAAAGACAATGAAAAATTTATTACTTGTGACTATACTTATTTTAATGATGTAGTCTCTAAAGATGAGGATTTATTCCCATTAGCAGCAACCGCTCTTAGAAGACTGGAGAAGCTAACATCTATAAATAAAAAAATTTCTAATGAAACAATAAATACAATTAAGCAACTAAAAGACCCCTCTCAAATTGCAGACAATATAGCATCTCATATAGCGGCTTCGATTTCTGAAAAACAACAAATTTTTGAAACCAATGATGTAAAAAAAAGGTTGAATGCGATAATC
>CACLHJ010000024.1 GCA_902606645.1 uncultured Pelagibacteraceae bacterium
GCCAAACTCAAGATTAATAGTTAGCAAGGCAAAAAAAATTTATTTGATGTCTAATAAAATGAAATGTAAAAAACTAATTAGTCAAAAAATTCTAAAGTCTAATCAAATTATAGATATAAAAGAAATCTCTAAATTAAAAGGTAATAACTTTATTATTGATGAAAACACTTGCTCCATTTATTTTGAAAATTTAATTAAATCAAAATTTAAAATAAAAAAAAGGGAAGATCCAATTTATTATTTCAAATCAACTAAAAATAAGACTGAAATTAATCATATGGTAAAATCACACGTGTCTGATGGTGTCGCACTTACTAAATTTTTATATTGGATTAAAAATACTAATAAGAAACCAATCACTGAAGTGCAAGCACAAAATAAATTAGAGAGATTTAGAAAGCAAAACGGAAATTATCTTTATCCTAGTTTTGATACCATAGCAGGAACTGGAAAAAATGGGGCAATAGTTCATTACCGAGCTAAACCTGAGACTTGTAAGATAATAAAAAAAAAAGATATATTTTTATGTGACTCCGGCGGACAATATAAATATGGAACAACAGACGTTACAAGAACTCTTTGCTTTTCTAAACAAAGCCAAAATATAAAAAATACTTTCACAAAAGTATTAAAAGGACACATTGCTGTAGCAACTTCGGATCTAAAAAAAAATAATATTGGAAAAAAAATAGACATCAGAGCTAGAAAATTTCTTAAAAAGAGTAATTTAGATTATGCTCACGGAACTGGCCATGGTGTTGGGTTTTTTCTTAATGTTCATGAAGGTCCACAATCAATATCGAAGACTAATAAGGTAAAAATCAAAGAAGGTATGATTTTAAGTAATGAACCTGGTTTTTATAAAAAAAATAAATTTGGGATTCGAATAGAAAATTTAGTTTATGTTAAGAAACAAAATAGAAAATTATTTTTTGAAAATTTAACAATGGCACCAATTGAAAAAGATTTAATCAATTACAATTTACTAACAAATTTAGAAAAAAATTATTTATTTAAATATCATTTAAATGTGTATTCTAAGATATCAAAGTATTTGAATTCGAATGAAAAAAAGTGGTTAGCTAGTCTTATTTAACATTTTTAGAAATTCATCTTCATCTATAATTTTAATCTTTAGTGCTTTAGCACTTTCTATTTTTTTCTTTGTTGGTTTTTCACCAGTAATTAAATAATTTAGCTTTTTAGATACACTGCTTACAGTTGTTCCAGAATTATCTTCAATTAATGCTTTTACTTCTGCTCTACTAATTTTATCCAATTTGCCTGTTACTAGAAAAGATTTATCTTTTAATAAACCATTTTTCTTTTCATTTTTAGATACTTTAATATTTAATAATTTTTCAAGTTCATTTAAGACTTTTCGATTTACCGAAACTGAAAAAAAATTTTTAACTGAAATTATCTGTGTTTCACCAATTCCATCGATATTTAGTAAATCATTAAATTTATTTGTTTTAGATAGGTTTTTGAAATTTTGAAATGTATTAAAGTATTTTGATAATAACTTTGCATTCTCTAGTCCTATATGTCTAATACCTAAAGAATATATTAGTCTTTCTAAGGAAATATTTTTTTTTTCATTAATAGAATATTTTAAATTCTCTACAGAGAGTTTCCCCCACCCTTCTAGACTTTCAATAATCTTGTAATCTAATTGAAAGATATCTTGAGGAAACTTTATTAATTTTAATTTCCAAAAACTTTCTACAATTTTCTTTCCAAAGCCATCTATATTAAAAGCTTCTTTAGAGACAAAATGCTTTAATTTTTCTACAGATATTTTTTCGCAAGAATAACCTTCGCTAGAACATCTTCTAACTGCATCTTCTTTCTTAGTAGTTAAGTTAAATTCTTTTATTGTTTTTGAACCACAAGATGGACATTTTTCAGGAAAAATAAATTTTAAGTTGTCTTTTTTTCTTTTTTTAAAATCTACAGAAAGTATATGAGGTATTACATCCCCTGCTCTTTCTACTATTACAGTGTCACCAATTCTGATGTCTTTTCTAACAATTTCATCCTCATTGTGCAAAGTTGCATTAGATACTTGTACTCCACCAATATTAATTGGTTTGATTTTCGCAACTGGTGTTAAGGCGCCAGTTCTTCCTATTTGAATTTCAATATCTTTAATCTCAGATACAGCTTTATTTGATGAAAATTTGTGAGCAACTGCCCATCTAGGGGCATTTGCGACATAACCTAATCTTTTTTGAAGATTAAAATCATTAACTTTATATACAATTCCATCTATATCAAAATCTAAGTTGGATCTTTTTTTCTCAATTTCATTATAATTTTGAATTAAGTTTTTGACTCCACTGATTAACTTATTTAATGGATTTGTTTTGAATCCCCATGAACCTAGTTTTTTCAAATAATCAAATTGATTATCCACGTTTAAACCTTTTTCAAAACCAAAAGTATAAGCAATAAATTTTAATGGAATTTTTTTTGTATCTTCAGGGTTCTTTTGCCTAAGTGAACCTGATGCTGCATTTCTTGGATTTGCAAACTTATCTTTTAGATTTTCAAAATCACTATTTTGAATAAAAACCTCTCCTCTAATATCAATTTCTTCTGGAAAGTTTTTAGATAATATTTTTTTTGGTATATCCTTGATTGTAGATAGATTTCTAGTTATATCCTCACCTTCTTTACCATCTCCTCTAGACAAACCTTTTTCAAAAACTCCATTTACATATGTTAATGATGCTGAGATACCATCAATTTTAGGTTCAGCACAATATGAAATTTCATAACCTTCTTTTTTAGATAGAAAATTTGCAATTTTTTTTTCAAAATTTATCAAATCCTTCTCAGAAAATGCATTACCTAAAGAAAGCATAGGCACTCTGTGATGTAATTTTTTAAAATTTTTTGATGGTTTGTGACCAATTAAAATTGAAGGTGAGGTATCTGATTTTAAATATTTGTACTGTTTCTCTAAATTTAAAATATCACCTTTTAATTTATCATATTCACTGTCAGAAACTAATGGATCACTTTTATCAAAGTAATAAAGATTATATTTTTTTAAGTTTTCAATATAACTTTTATATTTTTTTTCTATTTCTTTTTTTTTCATCTCATTTTAGGAGAGATTTAATTCTTTTAATTAAACTATTTGTCTTATCCTCTTTTTTTCTATTTTTATTTTTATTTAGCTCATAGTTTCTATCAAACAACATATATGTTTTTTCATACCACTTAGAAGATTGAAAATTATATCCTAATAGTTGAGCATATTTTTCAGCTTCGTCTTGTAGACCGAGAGTATAATGAATTTCTACAAGTCTATGAAGAGCCTCTTCTGTATATATTGTTGTATTATACAGATCAATTACAGTTCTAAACCTATTTATTGCTGATATCCATTTCTTTTTTTCAAAATAATATCTGCCAATATACATTTCTTTAGACGCTAGAATATCATTTATTAAATCTAACTTAAAACTTGCATCAATAGCATAATCTGTATTTGGATAATTCTTTATAATTAATAAAAAATTTTCCTTTGCTTTTAGTAATGATTGCAAATCTTTTTTTTCATCTACAATTTGCTCATAATATGAAGTTGCTAATAAAAAATAAGCGTAATTCAAATTTTCGTGTTTTGGATATACTTTAATAAACCTCTCTAACTCAGCCACCGCATCACCATAATAATCTTGTAAATAGTATGAATAAGCAGCCATTAGAGCTGCTCTTGGAGCCCATATTGATTGGGGATATAGAATTTCTGCTTCATTAAATTTCTTTGCTGCGAACAAAACATCACCCCCTTCCAAAGAAGATAGTCCTTCCTTATAAGCTGCTATCATTTGTAAATTTAAACTTTTTTCCTCTAATTTTGATTCCTTAATAATTTCTTTTGAACAAGATGTATTAAAGATTATCAAAAGACCTATAAAAATAAATTTTAAAAAATTCATTATCAATTTATACTGATTTAAATTGAGATTTAAAAGGTATCTTTAAATTTAAGCTATTGATCTTAAAAAAGATTTGTTGAGGAGAGTATGTGGTAAGTTTTTTTCTTTAATTTCTAAAATTGAAAAATTCTCATTATTTTCAAATATTTTTCTTAGTAATTTGTTTGTTAAGTAATGCCCACCTTGAGAACACTTAATACTACCAACTATTCTGTAACCAGTGGTATAAAGATCTCCTATACAATCTAGAATTTTATGATTTACGAATTCTTTCTGATTTCTTAACCCTTCTGGGTTTAATATTTCATTATCTTTTACAACAATTGCATTATCTAAACTTCCACCTTTTGCTAAACCATTTTTTTTTATCATCTCAATATCCTCAAATAAACAATAAGTTCTTGAATTATAAATATCTCTTAAGTCATCTTCATAAACTTTTACATTGTTTCTTTGATTACCTATAACTTCATTTTTGTATTTTAACTCAAAATCAATATCTAAGCTAAGTGTTGAGGGCTTGATAGATATAAACCTTTCGCCTTCAGAATATGATATTTCTTTATTTATTTTAATTACTTTGATTGGTGATTTACTTATCTTTAGTCCAGAGGCGATTATTTTTTTAATAAATAGTTTTGCTGAACCATCTAATATAGGAACTTCTTCATTATCAATTTCAATTAATGCATTGTCTACACCCAAACCAAACAATGCACCCATTAGATGTTCAATCGTTGAAACCTTCGCACCAAACTCATTTTCAATAGTTGTGTTAAGTGATGTATTGGTAACATTATTAAAATTTGGATAAATTATATTATTTAGTTTTAAGTCGACTCTTTTAAAAACAATCCCAAAATCAGGTTCTGCTGGCTTAATACAAACATTAACATTAATTCCACTATGGAGTGCTATACCGCTGAAAGAAATATTACTTTTTATTGTTTTTTGAGTTAGATAAGACACAGTCGATGTTTAATTTGTATCTACTAAAATTTAAAAACAACTAATGTTACCAGATAAGACGATTTTAACTAAATAATTGAAAAAACTTCTCAAAAAAACCAGTCTTTTTTAGGCTTTTTGGAACTAAAGCAATCTCATTCTGATTGTAACCATTTTTTATTTTAAAAGCAATTACAGATAAATCTAAAGAGTCTCCTTCAAAAAGATTTTTAATGTATTTCTTTTCAAATAAACGATCTATTTTTATTTGATATTTTTCAAGTACTTTATTGATTTCTTTAATTAAAATATTAGGTGCAGAAATAAAGTTGACCTCAACACACATGTGGTCACCTTCAATATCTTCGTCAAATGATGTGTAATTTACTCCATCTATCAAATATCGATTTACTATAAAATGCATAATTTTATTATTTTGGTAATTTTCTTTAAATAAATCCTTGAGCTCAGCTAAAGAACTTTCTAAATAGTGCTTATTGATTTTTTCACCATAATTTTTTCTTTTAATTCCAATTGAAAAGTTTAAAATTTGATTATTTTCAATTACTAAAACTAGAGTTGTTAAAAAGTTTCCAATTAATTTTTCTATTTTAAAAATATTTTTATCAAGAAAGCTGCTCAATAAATTATAATCAATTAGGTCTTTGTTGTTTTCTACATAAATTTCTTCTTTGTAAATATTTTTTAAATTTTTTTTATCTAACAAGTAAATCTCATATTTATCATTAGAGATTATTAGATACACTTCAAAAGGTAATGCTTCAGTCATTTAAAATAATTTGATTTTTAATTCTTGCATCAACTACTTTAATAGCTTTAAAATTATTATCATTTAAAAATTCAAAAGCTTGGTCCAAAGAAAGTTTAGTGTGGTCCTTAGATAATTTTAAAATTATACTATTCTTAAGTTCCAAATCCCATCTTTTAGAAGGAAAAAAATATAAGTTCTTAATCTCACCTAGTGAAAACTTAGAA
>CACLHJ010000025.1 GCA_902606645.1 uncultured Pelagibacteraceae bacterium
CAAAAGCTAAATTCTTTTTAAAATTGAATGAATAATTTCCAGAAGTAGTTCTTCCTATGATTTCATTTTGAAGATAAATGGGTTCATCATGAAGCATTAAAGGCATGCCTGGTTTATTATTCTTAAGAGTAAACATAGCAAATATTCGGTCAACTTTTTTTTCTTTAATTCTACTCAATGCCTCTTTGCCAATAAAA
Organism: uncultured Pelagibacteraceae bacterium; assembly: GCA_902606645.1. Lineage (GTDB taxonomy): Bacteria > Pseudomonadota > Alphaproteobacteria > Pelagibacterales > Pelagibacteraceae > Pelagibacter. The sequence goes on from CACLHJ010000025.1 coordinate 198, forward strand.
TCAATTTGCTTTTTATTACCAATTGTAAATTCAAGACCTGATTGATATTGATTTTCCTCTGGAGAGATGTCATGACCCCAATGTAAAAAACCACTCTCCATTCTCATAGTATCTAGTGCATGCATTCCACAATTAGAAAGGTTAAATTCTTTACCTTTATCAATAAGAAGCTCATAGATTTTTTTAGCATCTGATATTTTTATATACAATTCATAACCCAATTCTCCAACATATGATAATCGTTGGATCCAAACTTTTAAATTGTCAATTTGAATGTTTTTAGCATGACCAAATTTAAAATTTTGATTAGTAAAATCATCTTTGCTTATTTCTTGCATCAAATATCTACTTTTAGGACCAAAAATACCAAAAACACAATAGTCATCTGTTACGTCATGAAGTTCAATTCCATCTGATAAATGTTTTTTGATATGAAATTTATCTCTTTCTCTTGTTTCGGCAGAACTAATAATTCTAAAATGATTTTTATCAATACAAACAACTGTTAAATCAGTTTCTATTCCACCATCCTCATTTAACATTTGAGTATAAGTGCACTTTCCAGCTTCATTTTTTACATTTGCAGAACAAATTCTTTGTAAATTTTCGTAAGCTTTATCTGATTTGATTTCAAATTTAGAAAATGGTGTTAAATCAAATAAACCAACATTTTTTATAGTGTTACTTGTTTCATATTCAACAGCAGGATACCAGTTTTGATAGTTATAACTGTACTCATATTCTGTACTTTCACCATCAAGTGCAAACCACATAGGTCTCTCATATCCCGCTGATACACCAAAACAGGCTCCAAAACTTTTTAACAAATCATGATGTGGTAAAATTTTTATATTTCTTGATGTTTTGTGTTGTTTGAAAGGCCAATGCATTCCATACAAATCACCTAAAGACTCAGTGATCCTATCTTTAATAAAACTTATTTCTGAATGAAATTTCTGAAATCTTTTTATATCATAATTAAAAATATCTTCGTTAATATGACCATTTATTAGCCATTCAGCAGTAACTTTTCCAACACCCCCTCCACTGCCAATTCCAATACTGTTTAAACCACAGCTGACAAATAAATTTTTTACTTCAGGAACTTCACCTAACAAAGAATTGGTATCAGGTGTAAACGACTCTGGACCTGAAAAAAATTTTCTAATACCTGTCTTTTCTAGTACTGGAAATCTTTTCATTGATTTTTCCAAATAAGGTTCAAAGTGCTCAAAATTTTCAGGAAATTCTCCAAAAGAAAAATCTGAGGGCACCTCATTAGTTTTGTTAAATGCTGGTATGGATTTACCTTCAAATATTCCAATAAGTAGTTTTCCAGCATCCTCTTTAAAATAAACACTGCTATCAAAGTCTCTTATTACTGGTAGTGTTGGAGAAAGACTTTCTATTGGTTCTGTAATTACATAAAAATGTTCTGCTGGATATAGAGGAATGCTAACTCCGATCTTTTCACCAATTTGTCTTGACCACATTCCAGTTGCTAGAACAACATACTCGCACTCTATATCTTGACCATTAACTCTAACACCATGAATTCTTCCGTTTTTAGTCAATATAGTTTCAACAGGGGATTGTTCATATATTTTTGCTCCTCCTTTTCTTGCTCCTTTTGCAAGCATATGGGTGACCCCACTTGGGTCGGCTGAACCATCACCTGGCATTAAAACTCCACCTTTTAAGTCTTCTGTGTTCATCATTGGAAAATTTTTTTTAATTTCTTCTTTATTAAGCATCCTTAAGTCCACATCATAGAGTTGAGCGGTTGTAGCCTGTCTTTTGAGTTCCTGCCAACGACTATCAGTTTGTGCAATGGAAAGTGCGCCGTTAAGTCTTAGTCCTGCTGAGTGATCAACTTCTTTTTCTAAATTTTTATATAAGTCTAATGTATATTTTCTAATTTTAGTTACCGCTGCTGATGGACCTAACTGACTTACTAATCCTGCTGCATGCCATGTCGTTCCTGATGTTAGTTGGTCTCTTTCTAATAAAACAACATCTTTCCAACCAAACTTTGTTAAGTGGTATGCAACAGAGCATCCAATAACTCCACCTCCTATTACAACAACTTTTGTGCTTGAAGGATACTTTTTATCCATCACTAATTTTTGATAGCTTCTCCAGGCTCTACAAAACTATGACCAAAAACATCTGCAACAGCTTTATAGGTTACTTGACCTTTATGAACATTCAATCCTGCTAAAAAATTTTTGTCTTCACCTAAAGCTTTTTGATAACCTTTATTTGCAAGTTTTACTAAAAATGGAAGTGTTGCATTATTTAGAGCTAATGTTGATGTTCTTGGTACACCCCCTGGCATATTTGCTACACAATAATGCACAACATCATCAACTATATAAGTTGGGTCTCCATGGGTAGTAGGTTTACTTGTTTCAACACACCCACCTTGATCTATAGCAACATCAACAATTACTGATCCACGTTTCATAAATTTTAACATTTCTTTAGTAACTAATTTCGGTGCCTCTGCCCCTGGAATTAAAACTCCTCCAACTAACAGATCAGCCTCTGATACTAATTTAGTTAAATCAATTTTATCACTTTGTTCTGGTATAATTTTATCGCCAAACATTTCGATAAGCTGTCTTAATCTTGCATCTGATTTATCAACAATATGTACTTTTGCCTGCATACCTGTTGCAATAACTGCTGCATTTTCTCCAACAACACCTCCGCCTAAAATAACAACAGTTGCTCCAGTTACACCAGGTGCTCCTCCTAGTAAAAGACCTCTACCATTTTGATTTTTTTCTAAGCAATGAGCTCCGGCTTGCACAGACATACGCCCTGCAACTGCACTCATGGGAGCTAGCAAAGGTAATCTTCCATTATTATCAGTCACAGTTTCATATGCAATATTGATGCTTTTTGATTTGATTAAACCTTTGGTTAATTCTTTGGCTGCTGCTAAATGTAAGTAAGTATAAACAATCTGATTTTCTTTAATCATTTCTACCTCAACTTTTTGAGGCTCTTTGACTTTAACTATTATTTCAGCATCATCAAAAATGTCTGCTGCAGAGTTGGCAATTTTGGCACCAGCTTTTATGTATTGCTCATTTTCAAAGCCAGCTTCAAAACCTCCATTATTTTCAACAATAACTTCATGGCCTTCAGAAACTAAAGTTTTAACACTTTCAGGTGTTAGACCAATTCTGTTCTCTTGAGGTTTTATCTCTTTAGGCACGCCTATCTTCATAAGCTTTCTTTTTCTAAGTTAAAATTAACTAATTTTTTTGGTTTTTTTGATAATTAGTTATACCAGTTCTAAGTTTATCGATAATTTCATCTATATGTTTTTCTTCACATATAAATTGTGGAGCTATAATCAAACAATCTCCAGTAGCTTTAAAATTAACTCCTGCTTCATAACAAGCTTTAAAAGTTTCATATCCTGCTTTACCTGGTTTAGTGTTTAATTTCATATCTATTCCACCCATCATTCCATATCCTCTAATATTATCTACAGCTTCTAAATCTTGAAGTGAAAATAATCCTTTTTGGAAATATGGAGCTAAATTTTTTGCTCTTTCAAAGATATCTTCTT
>CACLHJ010000026.1 GCA_902606645.1 uncultured Pelagibacteraceae bacterium
CTAAATTATCTAAGTTTTTATCAATATACTCTTTATTTATAGTTATTTTCTCACCAGCACGATCTGTTGCCGTAAAACTAATTTCATCTAAAATTTTTTCAATTATTGTATGTAATCTTCTTGCGCCAATATTTTCTACAGTCGCATTTACTTCAGAGGCAATGTTTGCAATGGTATCAATCCCATCTTCTGAAAATTCAAGATCAACATTTTCAGTTTTTAATAAAGCTATGTATTGTTTAATTAAACTAAAATCTGGTTCTCTTAAAATTCTTTTGAAATCTTCACTAGTTAATGCCTCCAATTCAACTCTAATTGGTAATCTTCCCTGAAGCTCAGGAAGAAGATCAGATGGTTTAGCTAATTGAAAAGCACCAGATGCGATAAATAAAATATGATCTGTTTTGATTGGACCGTGTTTAGTATTTACTGTTGTACCCTCAATTAATGGCAATAAATCTCTTTGGACACCCTCACGAGATACATCTCCACCAACTCTGTCAGTTCTTGCTGAAATTTTATCTATTTCGTCTAAAAAAACTATTCCATTATTCTCAGTTGATAACTTTGCAGCTTTAACGATTTTATCTTGTTCAATTAATTTATCAGATTCATCATTGATTAAAATCTCATGAGACTCTTTTACAGACATTTTCTTTTTCTTTTCTTTACTACTCATCGATTTACCTATCATTTCACCAATATTAATCATACCTACATTGGCACCTGGCATACCCGGAATTTCAAATGAAGCTCCTGATCCACTATCACTTACAGAAATTTCTATTTCGTTATCATCTAAGTCACCATTTCTTAATCTTTTTCTGAAACTTTCTCTTGTTGCTAAACTTGCCTTTTTTCCTACTAATGCATCTAAGACTTTTTCTTCTGCTGCTTTTTGAGCTTGAGCAAACACTTCTTTTCTTTTTTTTACTTTCTCCATTGCGATAGCTATTTCAATTAAATCTCTTACTATTTGTTCTACATCTCTTCCGACATAACCAACTTCTGTAAATCTAGTAGCTTCCACTTTTACAAAAGGGGCCTCAGCAAGTTTTGATAGTCTTCTTGATATTTCTGTCTTTCCAACTCCTGTTGGCCCAATCATTAAAATATTTTTTGGCAAAACTTCATTTTTCATTTCACCTTTAAGTACTTGCCTTCGCCACCTATTTCTTAGAGCAACTGCAACTGCTTTTTTTGCTTTGTTTTGACCAACTACAAATCGATCTAATTCTGAAACGATTTCTCTAGGTGAAAGAGAGCTAACTAAAGATGCTTCTTCTTTTTTATTTTTTTCTTTTGGGTGTAAGGGGGTAACGTTAGAATTATCCATTATATTTTTTCAACTTTGACATTATTGTTTGTAAATACACATATTTCAGCAGCTACATTAATTGCTTTTTTCGCAACTTCTTCTGCAGACATTTCACCTTCCATCAAAACTTTTCCTGCAGCTAAAGCATAATTTCCACCAGAACCAATTCCTATTACATCTCCTTCAGGCTCTAATACGTCACCTGTTCCAGAAATAATATAACTATTGCTTTTGTCACCAACAGCCATCAGTGCCTCTAGTCTTCTCAAATATTTATCTGTTCGCCAATCTTTTGCTAGTTCAACAGCAGCTCTTGACAAATTTCCTGCATGTTTTTCAAGTTTACCCTCTAATCTTTCAAACAAAGTTAATGCATCTGCAGTCGATCCTGCAAAACCAGCTACAACATCCCTTTTTTCAATTTTTCGAACTTTTGAAGCAGTGCTTTTAACAACAGTATTTCCCATACTAACTTGTCCATCACCAGCAACTACTACTTCATTGTTTTTTCTGACTAGTACAATAGTTGTCATAAATAATAAATGGTAACTATTTTTGATACTTCAAGTACTTATACTAATATTGATATAGTGTGATTATGTATGTATACCTCTAAAATATATGGCTAGAAAAGGAAAAGTATCTCGAAAAACAAAAGAAACCAGCATTAGTGTTGAGGTCAATATTGATGGCAAGGGTCAGTACAAAATTGATACTGGAATTGGTTTCTTAGATCATATGTTGGAGCAATTGTCTAAGCACTCCCTAATTGATTTAAAAGTTAAAGCCAAAGGAGATACACATATTGATCTTCATCATACTACCGAAGATACAGGTATCGCAATTGGGGAAGCTTTAAAAAAAGCTGCCAAAAAATTTGTTGGTATCAAACGTTATGCTCATAGAGTTATTCCAATGGACGAAACTTTAACAAGAGTAGCAATAGATGTCTCAAACAGACCTTATTTGATTTGGAAAGTAAAATTAAAAGTTGAAAAACTTGGAGAGATGGATACTGAATTATTCAAAGAATGGTTTCAAGCCTTTTCTCAATCTGCTGGAATTACTTTGCATGTTGAAAATATTTATGGGGATAATAGTCACCATATTATTGAGTCTTGCTATAAAGGTTTAGCAAGATCTTTAAGAGATGCTTTAGAGATGGATCCTAGAAATAAAAAAAGCATTCCATCAACTAAAGGCTCATTATAAGTTTAATGAATGTCACAATTGTCGATTATAATTCTGGAAATATAAGCTCTGTCATAAATTCCTTTAAAGAAGTTGCAGAAGATAAAGTAAATATCCAAGTAACATCTGACTCAAAAAAGATTAAATCTAGCGATAAAATTGTTTTGCCAGGCCAGGGTTCATTTAAAAGTTGTGTTGAGGCTTTACATAATATCAGCGGTTTGGTTGATACTCTTAACGAGTTTGCGATTGAAAACAAAAAGCCACTACTTGGAATTTGTGTTGGGCTGCAGATGTTTGCTGACGTTGGCTTTGAAGAAATAGAAACCAAGGGACTAGGTTGGATATCCGGTAAGGTATCAAAAATAAACAATCAAAATGGAAACTTTAAACTTCCTCATATTGGTTGGAACCAACTAAACATTATTAAGGATAGTCAAATTTTTCAAGGGGTAGAAAAGAATTCTCATATGTATTTTGTCCATAGTTATGAATTTTTACCTGAGGATAAAAATGTTATTTCCGCAACAACAGATTATTCTACAAACATTGTTTGTGCTGTAGAAAAAGAAAATATTTTTGGGACCCAGTTTCACCCAGAAAAAAGTGATAATGCTGGACTTAAAATAATTAATAATTTTATAAATTTATAATTAAAAAAATAATTTAGTGATTAAATTTATTTTAAAAA
>CACLHJ010000027.1 GCA_902606645.1 uncultured Pelagibacteraceae bacterium
TTCTGTCATCACTATTGTTTAACCCTGAACCATGAACAATTAAAGGGTGGTGTAATGATATTTCTCCTGCTTTAAGAACTATAGGAACTGTTTTATCGAAGGAAACATCTTTAATTGTTTGACCACGTGTTAACAAATTATTTTTATCAAATTTTTCCTCATGAAATTTTAAATTTTCTTTATGAGAACCTGGCAACATTCTCATGCAACCATTGTTTTCGTTTGTGTCAGTAACTGCAAGCCAAACTGTAACCCAATTATGAGGCTCCAATCCTATATATTTTGCGTCTTGATGAAAACTAACAAAACCTTTTTCCTTTTTTTCTTTTATAAAAAGGGTAGTACCACAAATAAGTATATTCTTCCCAATAATGCTCTCAACTGCGTCTAGGATATTTTTATTTAAACAAATTTTATTTAATATAGGTGAAATTAAGTGAACATAATTACGATTAATTCCATCTAAAGCATCTGGCCAATTTTTTTCAATTTTTTCAATTTCATTTCTTATCTCCTTTGCTTCACTAGAGGTTAAAGCACTTACTGGAGAGAGATATCCTTTTTTTTTATAATGATCTATTTGATCTGCTGTGAGCATGGTCATTGAGAAAAACTATATTTTTTTTCCAAAAACTTAATCACATTATGAATAATAAAGGTCATAAATAAATATATTCCACCAGCAACAATAAATACTTCAATTGGCTTAAATGTTGTTGATATTATATATTTTGCAACACCAGTTAAATCCATTAAAGTTACTGTGCTTGCTAATGATGTCCCCTTCATCATTAATATCATTTCATTTCCGTAGGCAGGTAGTGATTGTCTGATAGCAATTGGAATTTGAATTTTATAGAATATTATTTTGTTTGATATTCCTAAACTTTTTCCAGCTTCAATAATACCTGGCTTTATTGTCTGAAATGCTGATCTTAATATTTCTGAAGTGTAAGCGCCTGTATTTAAAGTAAAAGCTATAATTGCACACCAATATGGTTCTTTTAATATAATCCATAAAAAAGTTGATCTTAAATATTCAATTTGCCCTAGTCCAAAATAAATTATAAAAATTTGAACCAATAGTGGAGTTCCTCTAAACAAATAAGAGTATCCATAAGCAAATTTATTTATAAAAATATTTTTATTTAATCTTAAGATTGCAAATAAAAGCCCAATAAATAATCCAAAGAATAATGATGCAGATAATAATTTTAGAGTTACCACAGTTGCTGCTAAAAGTTTAGGAAAACTAGTGAACATTAAATCAAAATCCATTAATACCCTCTGCTGTATTTAATTTCTAATCTATTAATAATTTTCATACTCAGATAAGTGAGCATAAGATATAAAACTGCTGCAAAACTATAAAAGAATAAAGGATCTCTTGTAGATCCAGCTGCAATATAAGATTGTCTCATAATTTCAACAAGTCCAGTCACTGAAATTAGGGATGTATCTTTTAAAGTAATTTGCCAAACGTTACTTAAATTTGGAATAGCTAATCTTAACATTTGAGGTAAAATTATTTTATAAAACTGAGTAAATTTACTTATTCCTAAAACTTTTGAAGCTTCAAATTGACCTTTATCTATAGACTGAAGCGCACCTCTAAAAACTTCTGTGGAATAAGCACCTGAAATAATACCTATTGCCATAGATCCAGTAATAAAAGCGTTAATTTCAATATATTCAAAATATCCAAAAATAGATGCCACGTACATAATCGCTCCACTACCACCAAAAAAGAAAAGGTAAATTACTAAAAGTTCAGGAACACCGCGAATAACTGTTGTGTAAAAATTTCCAATTAAATTTAATGATTTGTATTTAGATAATTTTAAAGGTGTAAATATTAATGCAAAAAAAAATCCAATAAGCATTGCTGTAATAGAGACAGCTATTGTCATTAGGGTGGCATAGAATAGTTCATCACCCCAACCAGTTTTACCAAATGCAAGAAGTTCCATATAGATTGGCGACTATATATTATAGTCGCCAAATCTTAAATTAATTACATAGATGCGTCAAAACCAAAGTGTTTAATAGCAAGCTTGCTAATAATTCCTTTTTTTCTTGCTGTATTGATTGCTTTATTGAAATCTTTAAGAAGTTTTGCATCTCGTTTTCCAATTGCATCATCTCCACCCTGTCTAATTCCAACACCAACACCATTACCAAATGCACCACCTGAAAAAGTTGGCCCAACTAGAGTAACTGCCTCACCTGATTTATCAGCATAGTCTGTAAACGCAACTGCTGCTGCTAAAGCCACATCGCATCTACCAGAAGTTAGATCAAGATTAACCTCATCTTGTGTTTTATAAGTTCTAACATTTACGCTTCCTACATCACCTGACTCTAAAAAATTTTGGTGAATAGTTCCCGTTTGAGTACAGACTGTTTTACCAGCAAGTGCGCCTGTTAAAGTTTTAAGAGCTTTTTTAACATCAGATCCACCTAAAGATAAGTTTATACCTTCTGGAGTATCCATGCCTACCAAGCTTGAACCCTTCATTACTGCAAGAGAAGCAACTTCGTCTGCATAACCTTGGGAAAAAGTAATTGTTTTTTGTCTTTCAGCTGTAATAGACATACCTGCCATGATTGCATCGAACTTTCTCATTAATAGAGCTGGAATCATTCCATCCCAATCTTGTTCAACAATTGTGCATTCATGTTTCATGATTGCACATAACTCTTGAGCAAGCTCAACTTCGAAACCAATAAGATTGCCCGATGCATCTTTTGAATTCCATGGAGGGTAAGCTCCTTCAGTTCCTATTTTTATTTTGTCAGCGTAAACATTTCCGATAACAAAAAGAGAAGCAAGAACTGTTAAAATAGTCTTTCTAAATATATTCATTATTTTCTCCTTAATTTGAGGATAATTATTTCACAAATTTTAATAATTAAAAAGAAAAATCAATGATTTATTGATGAAGAGAAATTCCAAGAACAATCAAAACT
>CACLHJ010000028.1 GCA_902606645.1 uncultured Pelagibacteraceae bacterium
TTGTAGCGTTCACTGATGAAAGTGAAAAATTAATTGGGCAGCCAGCTAAAAGACAAGCTGTAACAAATCCAGAAAATACAATTTTTGCAGTTAAAAGACTTATAGGACGAAACTTTGACGATCCAACAGTTAAGAAAGATGTTGAGGCAGCTCCTTTTAAAATAGTAAATTCTGAAAAAGGAGATGCTTGGATTGAAGCTAAAGGAGAAAAATATTCTCCATCTCAAATATCCGCATTCATTTTACAGAAAATGAAAGAAACTGCTGAAAAATATTTGGGACAAGCTGTAACAAAAGCAGTAATTACTGTTCCAGCATATTTTAATGATGCTCAAAGACAAGCGACTAAAGATGCGGGAAAAATTGCTGGATTAGAAGTTTTAAGAATTATAAATGAACCAACTGCTGCATCACTTGCTTATGGTTTGGATAAAAAACAAAATAAAAAAATTGCAGTTTATGATTTAGGTGGAGGAACATTTGATGTTTCAATCCTAGAATTAGGTGATGGTGTATTTGAAGTTAAATCGACTAATGGTGATACATTTTTAGGTGGTGAAGATTTTGATAATGCTATTGTTGATTATTTAGTTTCTGAATTTAAAAAAGATAACGGTATTGATCTTAAATCCGATAAACTTGCTTTACAAAGATTAAAAGAAGCTGCAGAAAAGGCGAAAATCGAACTATCATCTGCGGAACAAACAGATATTAATTTACCATTTATTACTGCTGATAAAACAGGTCCTAAACATATTAATTTAAAAATGACTAGAGCTAAACTTGAGGCTCTAGTAGAGGATTTAATTGCTAGAACAATTCCACCATGTAAAACTGCTCTGAAAGATGCAGGTATTAATGCCAGTGAGATAGATGAAGTAGTAATGGTTGGTGGTATGACTAGAATGCCAAAAGTTCTTGAAGAAGTTAAAAGCTTTTTTGGTAAAGATCCAAACAAAAGTGTTAATCCAGATGAAGTGGTAGCAATGGGAGCTGCAATTCAAGCTGGTGTATTACAAGGTGATGTTAAAGATGTTCTTCTACTAGATGTTACCCCTTTATCACTAGGTATCGAAACGTTAGGTGGTGTTTCTACAAAACTAATAGATAAAAATACAACAATACCAACCAAAAAAAGCCAGGTATTTTCAACCGCAGAGGATAATCAGCCAGCAGTGTCTATTAGAGTTTTGCAAGGTGAAAGAGAAATGGCTACTGATAACAAAGCCTTAGGTAACTTTGAGCTTGTAGGTATCGCACCTGCTCCAAGAGGTGTTCCTCAAATCGAAGTAACTTTTGATATTGATGCAAATGGTATCGTAAATGTTTCAGCAAAAGATAAAGGAACAGGTAAAGAGCAAAAGATTCAAATTCAAGCTTCTGGTGGACTAAGTGATGAAGAGATTGAAAAAATGGTTAAAGACGCTGAGTCTAATAAAGAAGCTGATAAGAAAAAAAGAGAATCGGTTGATGTAAGAAATCAAGCAGATACCTTAATACACTCAACTGAAAAAAACTTAAAAGAGCATGGAACAAAAATTTCTGATTCAGAAAAGAAAGCAATTGAAGATGCTTCATCAGCTGTAAAAGAATCTTTAAAAGGTGAGGACATTGAAGATATCAAGAAAAAAACAGAGTCTTTGGTTCAAGCTTCTATGAAACTTGGAGAAGCAATTTACAAATCACAACAAACTGCAAAACCAGAATCTGGAAAAGATGATGGTGGAGATGATGCAGGTAAAAAAGACGAAAATGTTGTTGATGCTGATTTCGAAGAAGTAAAAGACGAGAATAAAGAAAAAAGCGCTTAAATTGACATTTAAATGTCTGGGGTAATTAAATGGCTAAAAGAGACTATTACGATGTCCTGGGCGTTAGTAAGAACGCAAGTCCTGAAGATCTAAAATCTGCCTACAGAAAATTAGCAGTTAAATATCATCCAGATAAAAATCCTGGCGACACTAAAGCTGAGGATAAATTTAAAGAAGCTAGTGAAGCTTATGGAATACTCTCTGACAAGGAAAAAAAACAAAACTACGATAATTTTGGTCACGCAGCTTTTGAAAACGGAGGTGGAAGACCTGGTGGTGGCTTTGGAGGATTCAGTGGTGCAGATTTTTCAGATATTTTCGAAGACTTCTTTGGAGATTTTGGTGGTGGTGGTAGATCTAGGAGTAGAAGAACTAATAACAGAGGATCAGATCTAAGATATGATCTGTCTATCTCTCTTGAAGAAGCCTACCATGGTAAGAAACAAGATATAAAATTTTCAACAACTGAGAAATGCGGAACTTGTAAAGGAAATGGTTCAAGACCAGGCTCTTCACCTGATACATGTTCATATTGTGGTGGAAGTGGAAGAATAAGATCTAATCAAGGTTTTTTTACTGTTCAACAAACCTGTCCTCAATGTAATGGGAATGGTGAAGAAATTACAAACCCATGCAGTGATTGTAATGGTCAGGGAAAAACTCAAGCTTCCAAGAAAATAGCTGTCACTATTCCAAGAGGAGTTGATGATGGCACAAGAATCCGATTGGCAGGAAAAGGAGAAGCTGGAAGTAGAGGAGGATCAACTGGCGACTTGTACTTATTTGTTAATGTTAATTCACATAACTTATTTAAAAGATCAGATGAAAATTTATTTTTTGAGTTTCCTATATCTCTTGCTGACGCTGCTCTTGGAACAACGATTGAAATTCCAACTATAGATGGTGGCAAAGCAAAAATAAAAATACCTGATGGAACTCAAAATGGCAAACAGTTTAGATTAA
>CACLHJ010000029.1 GCA_902606645.1 uncultured Pelagibacteraceae bacterium
TTATTTGTATTCATTAGATTATGATTTTATATATCATAACAAATATAACTATTATGTCAGTAAAATTAGGAATAGCACCTATAGCATGGAGTAATGACGACATGCCTGAACTTGGTGGTGACACACCTTTGGAACAGTGTTTATCTGAGGCGAGTGAAGCAGGTTTTTCAGGAATAGAATCTGGAGGGAAATTTCCAAAAAAATCAGAGGAACTCATTCCATTGTTACAAAAATATAAACTAAAGTTATGTTCAGGCTGGTACAGTGCAAATTTGAGAAAAAATTCTGTAAAGGATGAAATTATATTAATTCAAGAGCAACTAAAACTTTTTCAAGATTGTAAAGCACCATGTATTGTATTTGCTGAAGTATCAGACTCTATTGCTGGCGACCCAAATAGACCCTTATCCAGTAGACCACAAATGAACAAAGATGAATGGAATGAATATTGTAAAAAAATCTCTGAGATGGGAAAATATTTAGAAGACCAAGATATGCCTTTGGCTTATCATCATCACATGGGCACAGTGATCGAAACAGAAGACGACACAAAAAGACTGTTAGATAACACAAGTGACCAAGTCAAACTAATACTAGACACTGGTCACATGTTATTTGCCAAAGGTAATTCAGTAAAAATAGCAGAAGACTATAAAGACAGAATTATTCATATTCATTGTAAGGATATGAGAGAAAATATTTTAATTAAATCCCTTGAAAAAGATTGGAGCTTTAGAAAAGCATTTTTAGAGGGAGCTTTTACTGTACCAGGAGATGGATGCATTGATTATAAACCTTTACTAAAATATTTAAAAAATATTGATTATAAAGGCTGGTTAGTTGTAGAAGCAGAACAAGATCCAGCTAAAGCAAACCCTTTAGAGTATGCAAAAAAAGGTTTCAAATATTTATCTGAATTATGTGCAGATATTGATCTTAAAATAGCTTTATAATTTTACTTTTTTTGAATTTTCTAAACTACCGTCAAAAAAATCAAATATATTTTGAATAGTTTCTTTCCCCATTCTTGTCATACATTCTTCTGTGAAAGCTGCAGTATGTGGACTCAAAAAAACTTTTTTATTTTTTAAAAGAGGATTGTTTGCGGCAGGAGGTTCAGTTTCAAATACATCCAAACCAGCACCAAAGATTAAATTTTCGTTTAAAGCTCTATCTAAATCAACTTCGTTTACAATACCTCCTCTGGCGGCATTGATTATAATGCAATTCTTTTTCATAGATTTGAGTAATTCATAATTAATTATATTTTTTGTTTCATCATTCAAGGGAATGTGAAGTGACATTGCATCCATATCTTTTGAGGTTTTGCTTAAATTATCCACTTTTGTACCACCACGTTTTTCTATAAATTCTTTAGAAACAAAAGGATCAAAAACAAAAACATTCATTTCAAAACCCAGGCATCTTTTAATTAAGGCTTGTCCTATTCTACCAAATCCCGCAATTAAAATATTTTTATTCCAAAGCTCTACTGTTTTAGGTAATTTATTTCTTTCATTAAATTTTCCACTTTTTACAGTGTCATCGTACATACTGCCTCTTTTGGAAATATTTAAAATCATGAACATTACATGTTCAGCTACTGCCACTGCATTTGCAGTTGCCGTAATTGCTAAAGTAATATCTTTTTTTTTTGAGACCTCTAAATCAATATTATCATATCCAACACCATGTCTTGAAATTATTTTAAGATTGTTAGCTGCTTTAATTACTTCCCCACTAAGTTTAGCAGTACGAATTGAAATACCATCGCAGTCTTTAATTTTTGATTTTAGAAATTCTGTATCAACGTTATTTACAACTTCATATTCAAAATTTGAATTATTTTTTAAAAGATTGATACCTTCCTCGTGAATAGGCTGTATAACTAGAATTTTTTTCATATTCTCTTATACACCTATATTTGTTTTATAAAATATTTAATTAAGAATTAATTAAATTCGAAAGGTCTCTTTTATTATTTTTGAAAGTAGGGAGTGGATATTTAAATGCATATTTTCTTGGTATACATTTTTCTTTAGCTCTCTCCCAAAGTGTTAACCACTGTTTAAAATTTTGAATTTTAATATTATTTTTATTTTTACTTCTAACATAAAAGTTTGGAAGTGGCTCCCTACCAGACGGTTGTCCGGCAACATTATATCTAAGGTCGGCACTTATTCTAAAATCATTTGATCTATTTGGTAAAGAACAATGTATTGAATGTTTATGTAAAAGAATAATGTCGCCAACATCCGCTTCTAAAGGGACATGTTTCATTTTATCCAATAATTTGCTATTTTTTAATTCAACTTGGCCTCTATATCCTGGCACATGATTTAATAATCCCATTTTATTAACTTCTTTGACTGTAATCATACAGCCATTTTTTTTTGTAGTTTTAGTAAAAGGTATCCAAACAGTGACCATTTCAGTTAACTTTTGTCCTTTAGAATTTAGTACAGCTGCATCTTGATGCCATGGCGTTCTTCCACTCAATCCATCATGCACAGAGTCTTTTGGCAATTTTTTTCAATCAACTCCAAATTCATATCATGGCGTGAAACGTTTTATCGAAAAGAACTGTCCTAAAAGGTTTTTTA
>CACLHJ010000030.1 GCA_902606645.1 uncultured Pelagibacteraceae bacterium
CTTGAAATTAATTAATAATCCAAGTGAAAACAAAATAAATAAATATTTAAACCTAAATTTGTATAATAGTTTACTAAACATTAAAAAATTATTTAATTTTATATCATGATGATTATTATACCTTTAAATTAATTAATTAAATGATTTTCTAAAATGTATAAAATTGCTTTTTTGGATAGAGACGGGGTAATAAATAAATCTACTTTTCAAAAAGGTTATATTGGTGAAAAAAAATATTTTAAGTTAATTCCAGGTGTTATTAAATCTATAAAATATCTAAAATTTTTAAATTACAAAGTTGTAGTGGTAAGCAATCAATCAGGTGTAGCAAGAGGTTATTTTAAATTAAGAGACGTTCATAAGTTACACAAATATTTGCAGCAATTATTAAAAAAAAATAACACCTTCTTAGATAAAGTTATTTTTTGTCCTTATCATAAAAATGGAATTGTAGAAAAATATAAAAAAAGTAGCATCTTGAGAAAACCTAATAATGGCATGTTTAAATTAATAAATAAAAAATGGAAAGTTGACAAAAAAAAATCTTTTATGATAGGAGATCAATTAACAGATATGCAGTTTGCAAAAAAATCTGGGATAAAAGGTTTTCTCTTTAAAGGAAAAAATTTATATTCATTCGTCAAATCAAAAAAATTTATTAATTAACTAATAAAAGTTTTTTACATAATGATCAATTATTTCGTAATGAGAATTAATTATTTTTGAATTAAAATTACTGTCAATTTTATTTAACTTTTCTAAGATTACTTTATAAGTTTTGTCTTGAAAATTATAATGACCAGCTAAAATTGAACATTTATAAATATCTTTTTCATCGCTAGTAAATAACCACTTTTCCCATTTTTTTGACTTATAACATACATTAAGAAAATCAGTGGTATCAATTCCAAATTTTACACATTCATCTAAAATAAACTTCGTTTGGAAAACTCCAAATTGTGGAGCAATGTTTAATGCGCTTATAAATTCTTTTCTCAAATTAATACTTTCAGAATTTAAATAATCAGCATTGTGTTCTTTTAATAAAATGGGTCTATTTTTTATTCGTTGATGTACTGACTTAATGAATTTGTGATTAAAAAATCCAAATTGTTTATCTTCCATAACTAGACTTCCTGTTGGAACTACAAAATATTCTGGGTCCATAAAATCTAAAAAAAAATCCATCTCATCCAAAAATTCTTTAATATTTATTGATGAGAGTTTTTGAGCAAAATTTTCATCTGTACCTATTTCAATTTCAATTTTAGGATTTATTTTTTTCATATAAATAATTGCATTTTTTGAAAGTTCTAAAATTTTTTTATAGTTTTTTTTAGCTTTGGAAAAATCAACGTGAATTAGATCAAAATTATTTTCAATATCTGAGTCAATTGTTTTATAAACATCTTTAAGTAAATAATTTCCATTAAAACCAGGACCACAATGATCACGACAAACTTTAACATTTGTATTAGGATATTTATTTTTTAATTTTTTTAGAAAGTCAGAATATTCTTTTGTATTCCAGTTATTCACATACCCTCCACTATGATCAATTTGATTTTTAGAAGCTATCAACATTAATTCTTTGTTATTAATTGATGAGTATTTATATACTGCTTCAATCGCTTCAGAACTCATCGGACCTATACCAATCTTTCTGGGGTTAAATTCCTTTAATGATCTCATTTCAGAGCTTCTGCTAACTTTGAAATACCCAAGAAATACAACAAATGCGAAAAAGGCTCTGTATGTAGTGGTGACATATTTAAAAAAATTAAAGATGAAATTATTCTTATTTTTTTTAAATCTAATTTTTTTTTATTTACAAAATTCTCAATTTCATATTTGGCATCCACCAAATTATTGTTAATTGGAAAATCATAAATTATTTCTTGATTTTCATATAAAAAGTTGAAATTTCCTTTTTTGATTTGACTGTAAGGCAGCATGCAACCTGCATATAATTTGGCTAAATCATAATAAAGATCCCCTTTTTCTGTTTGATCATTAAAATCTGATCTCCAGTCTATCAATTTAAACACTTTTCCATTATTATCTAAGATGATATTATCAAATTGGAGATCACCATGAAAATTTGTTTCAATACCTTTTGAGATATGCTTCCAATCAATATTTTTTAGATAGTAAGATAAATTATTTCTTTCAATCCCATTAATTTTATATTTTCTATCCTTGAAAAAATTTTTTTTATAAAAAAGGTCAATTCGTGACAGAGTTTTTGATTTATAAAAATCAAAACAATCTTTATTAAATTTTATGGAGGTTTTTTTTGAAATTTTGGTCCATAAGTTTTTATCTAAAAAAATTAATAATTTATTTAATATGTAGTTGTTTATTACCTCGTAAAGCGTACTACCTTTAAACTTTTCATAACTTAAAAAATTTTTTGTAAATTTTAATTTTTTTGGTGTAATTTTTTTAAGTTTTTGCCATCTTTTCTTTAGCAGTGACACTTTTTTATTGTCGATAAAAAACTTTATAATTTTATCCTCTAATTTATAGATATATTCATCTGGTTTTGAGAAATCAAAACTAATATCCTCTAAAGTTTCCTTTGCAATCTTATAGTTTT
>CACLHJ010000031.1 GCA_902606645.1 uncultured Pelagibacteraceae bacterium
AGTTGACATTCAAAAACCAGATTTAGAATTAAGAAAAAAAATTGTTCAAAAAAAAACAGAAGAACTAAATAGTATATATTCAGACCAATTACAAATTTCAAAAGAGATACAAGATTTTATAAGCACTGAAATCAAAGGGAGTATAAGAGAGCTTGTTGGAGCAATAAATAGGGTGGTTTCTTTCTCAAGAATTTATGAAAAAGTCCCAAATTTATCCGAAACAAAAGTAGTCCTGAAGGATTTATTAAATCTATCTGAAAACAAGGTCACTATTGATTTAATTCAAACAGTAGTGTGTAAGTTTTTTAAGATAAGTAAAAATGAGATGTTGTCTTCAAGAAGATCAAGGTATCTAGTTAGACCTAGACAAACAGCAATATATTTAACCAAAATTCTTACTTCAAAATCATTACCTGAAATTGGAAGAGAGTTTTCAAATAGAGACCACACAACAATAATACATTCTGTTAAAACTATTGAAAAAATCAAAGAAAAAGATCCTGAGATGGTTGACAATATTAATAAATTAAAAAATCAAATATTATATAATAATAAAGATAATGAAATTTAACGTTAATCAACAAGACCTTCAGCAAGCACTCAACTATTGTCAAGGAATTATAGAAAAGAGAAGTACTTTACCAATTTTATCTAATATTTTAATAGACGCAAAGAATTCAAACTTAATAATAACTGCAACAGATCTGGATTTAATTTTTATACATAAAATAAATAATGTGGAGGTATTAGAGGAGGGAAAAACTACAACTGTATCATCAACTATATATGATATTGTCAGAAAGTTATCCTCTGGAAAAAAAATTAATTTAACTTTGAATGAAACAAGTAAACTTCATTTAGAGTCTGAGAAATCTATTTTTAACTTAAATTGCCTCAGTCCATCAGAGTTTCCTCTTACAGATGAAAACTTTAATCAAAATGAATTTATTATTAAATCTAAACAACTTTTGAAATTACTAAATAAATGTAAATTTTCAGTTTCTAATGATGAGACAAGACATTACTTGAGTGGAATTTATTTTCATCAAACAGAAGTAGAAGATAAAAATTATCTTACAGCTGTAGCAACGGACAGTCATCGGATGTCTATTTCTAAAATTAGATTAGATGAAAAAATTGATTTTGATCCAATAATATTACCAAAAAAAACAATATTTCAGCTATGTTCTCTTTTGGACAGCTATGATGGTGATGTAAAGGTTTCAAATGTTAAATCTAAAATTAAGTTTGAATTAAATAACAGTATATTAATATCAAAACTGATAGACGGTAAATTTCCTAATTATATTCAGGTAATTCCTAAAAATAATCAAAAAAAATTAGAAATAGATTTAAAATTATTTTTAAATTCTGTTGATAGGGTCGCATCAGTTTCTTTAGATAAAAAAGATGGAGTAAAATTTAGTTTATCTAAAGATACGTTAGATTTATCAGTTAATAATGCTAACAGTGGTGATGGTAAGGAGACCTTGAACGCAAAATTTGATCACGACTTAGAAATTAGTTTTAACTCTAGATATTTAATAGATGTAGCCTCTCAATTAAATGGAGAAAAAGTAGAGATATTTTTTAATGATACAGGTTCTCCAGCTTTAATAAAAGATCCAGGCGATTTTGATAGTATTTATGTTGTTATGCCAATGAAAGGCTAACCTAATAAGTTGAGTTCATTATAAATTTTATTTTCTAAAATCTGTAAAAAATTTTCTTTATCCATTCCAGCATTAATAGGTGTTAAAATAGAAACAGTTATTGTTTTATGACTATTTTTTTTACCATTTTTTGGCCATACATAACCAGAATTAATAGCAACGGGTTGGCAGGCTATATTTAGCTCCTGATAAATTCTGGATGCTCCTTTCTTAAAGGAAGGTCGTTCTTCAGGTAAAACTCTTGTTCCTTGTGGAAAAATTATCAGCGGTCTATCGCTACTATTTACTGTTCTTAAAATATCTTCAAAAAATCCTAAATTGTCTCTACTTACCTTGTTTCTATTTATAGAGATAGATCCAATTTTTCTTAAGTACCATCCAAAGATTGGAATGCGTAGTAACTCTTTTTTTAAAATAAATACTGGTGAATTGAAAACAGTTTGTAGGTAAAATGTTTCAAACATAGACTGGTGTGAGGCAGCAATAAAAAATTTTTGGTCACCTATAATGTTTTCTTTACCTTTAATACTAATTTTTACCGATAGAAAAACTCTTAAACAAAACCCAGCCCAATGCCCCATCAATTTTCCTCCAAGCAAGGTAATTTTTCTTGGTAAAAGTAACGTAGGTAAAAATATTATTGAGATAACAATTATACCTACAAAAAAAAATATTGAAAATAATGAATTTCTTATCATTTTTATCAAAAGCTAAATTAAATCTGTATGCTTTTGTCTCTTTTTAATTATTTTAATTTTTCTTCCTTTTATCAGTAATTCAACAGCTTTTGGTCTAAGGTTATAATTAGAGCTTAGAGACATTCCATATGCACCTACATCACATATAGCTATAAAATCTTTTTCTTTTAGTTTTTGAAATTTTTTTAAAGTTACG
>CACLHJ010000032.1 GCA_902606645.1 uncultured Pelagibacteraceae bacterium
ATCAGTAGAAAAAAAATTTAATATTGAACAAGAATTACTCTTATCATTAATGGGTATTGAAACAAATTTTGGAACTTATGTTGGAAAAATGGATATTCTATCATCACTTGCAACATTAAGTTTTGATCAAAGACGATCTGAGTTTTTTACAAATGAATTATTAATACTTTTAAAACTTATTGAAAAACAACAAATTAATTATGAAACACTTTTTGGATCTTGGGCTGGTGCATTTGGTTTTTTTCAATTTATGCCCTCAACTATGAAAAACTATGCAATAGATTATGATAATAATGGTTCGATTGATTTAAAAAATAATAAAGACGCATATGCATCCGCTGGTAATTATTTGAACAAAATTGGTTGGAAGGTTAATCAACCTTGTTTTGTAAGAGTCAATTTATCAAATGATATACCTAGAAAATATTTAAATGTTTCAGCCAAGAAACTTCACAACAAACAAAAATTAAAATCATATAGTAAATTTATTAAAAATATAAATGAAATTGACAATGAATATCAAAATCTTCAAGTTGCAATAATTACACCTGATAAAGATATAATACCTGATGCTGATACATTAAATCCAGCTTTTATTGTTTTTGATAATTATGAAATTATACTACAATGGAACAGATCATTAAGATTTGCTTTAGCTGTTTGTACTTTAAAAGATAAATTTAAAAATGAACTTCAATAAATTTTTAACTATATTATTAATCTTATTTTTTACAGCATGCCAACAATTTGATGATAACAAAAAAGTAGTAAATTATTCTAATTATCTAAAATATAGTAATACAGGTTTTACGTTAATTTATGATGAACAACTTAAAAAAAGTAACAAAATATCAAAAAAAATTGATAATAGAGCTTTAGTTATTTTTCACAAAAAAATTAAAAAAAATTCATTTGTTAAAATTACCAATCCTGTAAATGATAAATCAATCATTGCTAAAGTTATTTCAAATAATGTTCAATTTTCAGATTTTTATAATTCAGTAATAACAAAAAGAATTGCTAATGAATTATCTATTGATATAAGTGAGCCCTACGTTGAGCTTGTTCTTATATCTGAAAACTCCACATTTATTGCTAAAAAAGCAAAAACATTCGATGAAGAAAAAAATGTAGCCGAAAAAGCACCTGTTGATGGGATTACAATTGATAATTTAGGAACAGACTTAAATAAAAAAAATCAAGTAAAGAAACATGAATTTTTATATTCAATTAAGATTGCTGATTTTTATTATAAGGATTCAGCAGAGAATATGATCTTAAGAATTAAAAAAGAGACAAATTTGAAAAATCCATTAATAAAAAAATTATCACAGACTAAATATAGGGTATTATTAGGACCATTTAATGATATAAAAAAACTTGAAAAATCATTTGATGAAATAAAATTACTAGAATTTGAAAACTTGGAAATATTAAAAGATGCTTAAGAAATACATAATTTATTTTTTCCTCAGCTTATTTATACATTCATTTTCTTATGCAAATTTTGATATAAAAGCTAGAACAGCTATACTCCAAGATTACTACTCTGGTGAAATTTTGTATGAAAAAGAACCTGATAGATCAATTTATCCAGCTTCAATGACTAAAATTATGACTTCAATAATTGCTTTTGATTTAATCAAATCAGGTGATTTAAATTTAGATGAAAAATTTATTATTTCTGAAAAGGCTTGGAGATTATCTACTGCAGGTTATTCTTCTATGTTTATTATGGTAGGAGATCAAGTGTCCGTAGAAGATTTACTTAAAGGTATAATTATTGCCTCAGGTAATGATGCGTGTATAGCTTTAGCAGAGGGTATTGCTGGTACAGAAGAAGAGTTTGCTTTGTTAATGACTGCTAAAGCGAGAGAAATTGGTATGGAAAATACAAATTTTACAAATTCTTCAGGTATCAATGATCCTGATAACTATTCTACTGTAAGAGACATAATGATTATGTCTAGATATCTAATTGAAAAACACCCTGTGTTTTACAAAATGTTTGCGGAAAAAGAATTTACATGGGATCGTACTGGAGGTGATCCAATTACCCAAGGCAATAGAAATCCTCTACTTTATAAAAACCTTGGCGCCGATGGGATTAAAACAGGTTATCTTGCTGTGGAAAAATACTCTTTAGCATCCTCTTTAGAAAGAAATGGTAGAAGATTGATAGCTGTAGGCAGTGGTTTTAATACAAAAAATTCAAGATCCAAAGAAAGTACCAAACTTTTAACTTATGGTTTAACTAATTATGACTTAGTTAGAATAGCCAAATCTAATGAACCTTTTCAAAAAATAAATGTCTGGCTTGGAAAACAAGACTCAGTCGAAGCTTATACAGAACAAGATATTTATAAAACTATTAAAAAAGCTAAAAAAAAATTACTAAAAGTTGTTGTTAAATATGAGGGACCTGTAGAGGCTCCAATTAAAAAGAATCAAAAAATTGCAACATTAAGAGTAGTTTACGACCAAGAATTGGTTGGCGAATATGACCTATTATCAT
>CACLHJ010000033.1 GCA_902606645.1 uncultured Pelagibacteraceae bacterium
AGATTATGTAAATGAAGATATACGTCTAGGTCGTATTGAAAGGGATAATGGCATTAAATTAATAAATAAGTACGATGGTAAATGTGCAGACATTTATATTGAGAGCTTCTGTCATTACATTAAAATTTCTATTGAGGATTTTTGGGATGTAGTTAGAAAAAATGTAAATAAAAAGCTTTTTCATATTAAGGAAAACGGAGATATTTCTCCAAAATTTAAAGTTGGCATTGGATTATGACACAAAAAAATATTGGTATAATTAATTATGGTGTTGGTAATCATTCCTCTGTTATAAATGCAGTCAAATCCCTTGGTCATTTGATTACATTATCAAATAAAATTAGCGATTTAAATAAATGTGACATACTGATTCTTCCTGGTGTAGGATCTTTTTCAGCAGCAATGAAAGGATTAGAAAATTTTGGACTGATAGATTTTATTAAAAATTGGGCAAAAGAAAAAAAATCAATTATCGGTATTTGTCTTGGGATGCAAGTTATGGCTACTACAGGTACAGAAGGAGGGATTTGTAATGGCCTGAATATATTACCTGGAGAAGTTAATAAGATTTCAAATAATGAAGTACATATTGGTTGGAATAGTTTGCACATAAGCAAAAACATTAATTTTTTAGGTGACTACGAAGGAAAAGATTTTTATTTTAATCATTCATACAAGTTTAAAACAAATCTAAATTTAGTAAGTGCAGTAGTAAAATTTGGTGAAGATATTCCAGCCATTATAATTAATGATAGTGTAGTTGGTTTACAATTTCATCCAGAAAAAAGTCAAAAAAATGGCTCAAATTTATTAGACAAATTAATCAATGGGTTAAATTAATGCTTAAAAAGCGAATAGCTGGTGTAATAACAGTTCATAATGACTTAGCTATACAGTCATTTGGTTTTAAAAAATATTTGCCAATTGGAAATCCAATACATTTAGCAGAAAACCTAAGTAGGTGGGGAGTGGATGAAATAATTGTTCTTGATATAAAAAGAAGCAAGAATAATTTGGGTCCAAATATAGAACTTCTAAAAGCAATTTCTCGTTCAAAAATTAACACACCACTTATATATGGTGGAGGAATAACTTCTGTAGATGAGGCAGCAGCAGTTGTAAGTGCTGGAGCAGAACGTATAATTTTGGATAATTTACTTCATAAAAATATTGATAAAGTTTACAAAATTTCAAATTTTCTTGGTTCTCAAGCTGTAATAGCTTCACTCCCATTAACTTTTGATAAGAATGGCTCTATTAACTGTTATAACCATGTAAATAAAATTGAAAAAAAATTAAATGAACCTATTCTTGAAATTTTAGTCAAAAGAGTTGTCTCAGAAGTTTTAATAACTGATCGAGATAATGAGGGGGTAGCAGGATCATTTGATTTATCTCTAATAGAAAAATTTCCAGTTAAAATACCTGTAATTGCATTTGGTGGATTAAGTATAGAAAAAAAATTAGGCTCGATAATAGACAATCCTTTTATAGTTTCAGCAGCAATAGGGAATTCTCTGAATTATACTGAGCATTCTGTACAGAAAATTAAATTACAATTAGATGAAAAAATAATCAGAGAGGCTTTTTATTTAAAAGATAAGAAATAAAATAAATTTTTATGAATTATGAGAATAAGATAAATTTTTGTAATCGCTGCTTGTATTCAACTTACCATCCACTTGGTTTGATTTTGGATGATGAGGGTATATGTTCTGGATGCCGTGTTCATGAGGAAAAAGATAAATTGGATTGGACAGATCGTTTTGAAAAACTTAAAAAAATTATTAAACAATATCGTTCAAAAAATAGTAATAACTATGATTGTATAGTACCTATCAGTGGAGGAAGCGACTCTTACTTTATTGTAGATGTTGTTAAAAATCGTCTTGGTATGAACCCACTGTTAGTTTCATATAATAAATATTGGAATACAGAAACTGGTATATGGAATTTAGCTAATTTAAGAACAATCTTTGATTGTGATATTTTATTTCAGAATGTTAATCCCAAATCAGTAAAAAAAATTGTAGGTAACACCCTTTCAGAATTTGGAAGCATCTATTGGCATTGTATAGCTGGCCAGACAGTTTTTCCTGTTCAAACTTCTGTATTAAATAAGATTCCATTAATTATATGGGGAGCTCATCAAGGAATAGAACAGGTTGGTATGTTTTCCCATGAAAGTGAAGTTGAAATGACTAGAAGATATCGAAAAGATCACGATCTTATGGGCAAAGAAGCTGACGATCTTGTAACAATATTCAACAATCTTAGAGAAGAGGATATTTTTCAGTATCGCTATCCATCAGATTTTGATCTCAACAGTGTAGGTGTCAGGGGTATTTACCTCAGTAATTTTATAAGATGGGACCCTATCTCTCAACATGAAGAAATGATCAAAAA
>CACLHJ010000034.1 GCA_902606645.1 uncultured Pelagibacteraceae bacterium
AAAACTAATTCATCTAAATTAATACAATTAAACAAACAACTATATGACGAGTTTACAATTATTTGGAATACAGACGATCTTAAAAGATCAAAACCTTCTCCATTTGATGAAGCGAGATGGGGTTTGGCAATTATAGAAGATAGTTTGTGGGATACTGTTCCAAAAGTTTATAGAAGATTAAACTCTATCTTTTTAAAAAATATGAATAGAAGATTGCCAAAAAATTTTAATCCAATTCAATTTGGTTCATGGATGGGTGGGGATAGAGATGGAAATCCTAATGTAACTTCAAAAGTCACTAAAGAAGTAATTTTATTATCAAGATGGGAAGCGGCAAAACTATATGAGAAATCTTTGACAAAAATTATTAGATCTTACTCTATGAAAAAATGTTCAAAAAAAATAAGTTCTAAAGTTGGAAAAACTTTTGAGCCGTATCGAGTTTTTTTAAGACCTTTAAGAGATAAACTAAGATTAACCCACAGGTCTATAGAACGATATTTTATTAATAAAAAACCTTTAGATAAAAAAATCTTACTAACTTCAACTGAAGAAATTTTAAAGCCTTTGAGAGTTGTAAGAGAGTCTTTAGAGCAAAATCAAAACGAAAATGTTGCAAGTGGAGATTTATTAGATCTTATGAGAAGAGCAAAATGCTTTGGTATAAATCTTGCTAGACTAGATATTAGACAAGAGTCTTCTCGTCACACACAATTGATTGCTGAATTTGTTAAAAAGAAATTTAATAAAAATTACTTTAAATTCACTGAAGATGAAAAAATTAATTTTTTAAAATCTAAATTAACTTCAAATAAAAACATTATTAATAAATTTAAATTTTCTAATAAAGAAAACAATGAAGTTTGGTCCACTTTAAAAATACTTGCCGATGAACCCTCTGAGTGTTTAGGTGCTTATGTAATTTCAATGACAACATCCGTATCAGATATTTTATCAGTTTCATTTTTACAAAAAGAGGCAAAAATTAAAAATAAATTAAGAGTCGTACCTTTATTTGAAACATTGGATGATTTGATTAACGCAAAACCAGTTATGGAGAACTTATTTTCGAAAAAATGGTACAGAAAATTAATAAATAATAAACAAGAGGTAATGATAGGATATTCTGACTCTAGTAAAGATGCTGGTAAAATTTGTGCTAGCTGGCATCAATATAAAGCTCAAGAAGAAATTGTTAAATTAGGGAAAAAATTCAACATAGATGTAACTTTTTTTCATGGAAGAGGAGGTTCACCTGGAAGAGGGGGAGGTCCAATCCAAGCTACTTTAAGATCTCAACCACCCAATTCTGTAAACGGAAAAATAAGGATTACTGACCAGGGAGAAGTTATTCAGCAAAAATATGGTTACGAACCTATAGCTGAATATAATTTATGCAGTTATATAGGTGCTGTAACTGAGGCAACACTTAATCCACCACCTTCACCCAAACAAAACTGGCGAGAATTAATTGAAAACATGTCTGATATTTCTAAAAGTTCTTATAGAAAAAATATTAATCAGAGCTCAGAATTTATTAAATACTTTAAAACTGTTACCCCAAGTGCAGCTCTTGGAAAACTATCTATTGGATCAAGACCATCAAAAAGGAAAAATATTGATAATATAAAGAGTTTAAGAGCTATACCTTGGGTTTTCGCGTGGACACAAATAAGGTTGATGTTGCCAGCTTGGCTTGGTAGTGCAGAGGCTTTAAGATACGGGTATATAAAAAAATTTAGAAAAACATTATTTGATATGGAAAAAAATTGGCCTTTTTTCAATTCAATGTTAGATATTCTTGATATGGTAATTACTAAAGCTGATCCAGAAATTTCAAAAATTTATGAGGAATATTTAGGTGATAATTCATTAAAAAGAGTTGGAAAAAAGCTAAGATTTCAATTTGATGCAATAAAAAACTTAAATAAAAAAATTACTACAAAAGAAATTATTTTAACACGTAAGCAATTAAGAACTTTAATAACGGTTAGAGCTATATACTCTGAGGTATTAAATATTATTCAACCAATAGTTATATTTAAACTTAAAAAAAATAAAAAAATGTCTGAAAAAAAATATTTAAATGATGCTCTTTTAACATCAATAGCTGGAATATCGGCTGCCATGAAAAATACGGGATAGATGTTTGAATATTTAATTGCTTTTGGTGCAGGTCTTATAAGTTTTTTATCACCATGTGTCTTACCACTTATCCCTGGATATGTTTCCTACATTTCAGGTCAATCGCTTCAAGAAATAATAGAGTCTAAAAAAACTAACTTTTTTCCTTTAGTTTTATTTTGTTTAGGATTTTCAACTGTATTTGTACTTTTAGGAGCATCAGCCTCTTTTC
>CACLHJ010000035.1 GCA_902606645.1 uncultured Pelagibacteraceae bacterium
AACCTGTCTATTTCAGTTGCAAATTCAGCTGCAAAAGAAGTTAGAGTTGCATATTTTCTAGAATGGCCAAGTCCTAACCTAGAGGACATGCAAAAGAAAAATTTTGCTAAAGCTCTTGGGGTTCCAGTTAAATGGACAAACTTTACAAATGGTGGAGCAATGACTGATGCTATGTTGGCAGGAGATATTGATATTTCTTACTCACAAGGTTTAGTACCATTTATCAATGCTGTAAAATCTAAAGCACCTATCAAACTAGTAGATATTGCTATGGAATATGGGATGGGAGGAACTACTTGCGTTACTTCTAATGCTTCTGGAATTACAAAAGCAAATGGTTCTGAGCTAGAGGGCAAAAAAGTTGCTGTACCACTTGGAACAATGGCTGAATACGTTTTTGATGAAAGTATGAAAGTTGTTGGAGCTGATAGAAGTAAAATGGATATAATTCAAATGGATCCTGAAGAAGGTGCTGCTGCATTAGTTAGTGGTGATGTTGTAATGGCATGTTTATTTGGTGGTAACTCTATTAAAGCTGCAGTTGCTGTTGGTTCGAGATTACTAACAGTTCAAGAAGCTAGAGATGCTGGTATCTTAGGTATAGATATTACTTCTGTAACAGACAAGTTTATGAAGGAAAATCCAGGAATGTTGAGAACTTTTATTGAAGTAACTCATGAGGCAAACGACAGATATAGAGCTGGTAAAAGTGATATGAACTCTATGTCAAAAGCTTCTGAAATGAAAGTTGCTGATATGAAAGAAACTCTAGATGGATTTAAATTCTTAACTCCTTCAGAAACTAAACAGTCTATGGAAAGTGGTAATCTTGATGGTTTCCTAAAAGGAATGGGAACACCTGGTGGAGCTGTAGATACAAGTTTCTTACCTTTATAATTTTAAAGGTTTAAAATTTAAATAGGCGCCAATTATAATGATTGGTGCCTATTTTTTTTATAAAATTTCTAATATAAGGTAGTTAATGAGTGATCTTATTTCTGAAAATCTAAACATGATTTTTAAAACTCCAAAAGGGGAAACAGTTCACGCATTAAAAGATGTAAGTTTTACTTTAAAAAAAGGTGAACTACTTACTGTCCTTGGACCTTCAGGTTGTGGAAAAACAACTTTACTAAATATTACTGCTGGATTTCTAAGACCTACTTCTGGAATTATAACTCTTAATAATAAAGAGATAGACGGCCCAGGAGTAGAAAGAGGAATGGTTTTTCAACAAGGTGCATTGTTTGAGTGGTTAACAGTTGCAGAAAACGTAAACTTTGGTCTACGAATGAAAAAAGAAAATACAAAATTAACCGAGGAAAAAGTTGAAGAATGGTTAGAAATTGTTGGTCTAAAAGGTTTTGCTAATACGCCTACTTATCAATTATCTGGAGGTATGCAGCAAAGAGTGGCGCTTGCAAGATGTCTAATTAATGACCCTGATTTAATTTTAATGGATGAACCATTGGGAGCATTGGACGCGTTAACTAGAGAGAAAATGCAGTCTTTAGTATTAAAAATTTGGAAAGAAACAGGAAAAACTATAATTTTAATTACTCACTCAGTTGAAGAAGCATTGTTACTTGGAGAACGATTATATGTAATGGCACCAAGACCAGGAAGAATACATAAAGAATACAATCTTCCTTTTGCAGAAATGGGCCTTAAAGAAGATTTAAGAGAAATTAAAAAGAATAAGGAATTTTCATCAAAGAGAGAAGAAATTTTGTCCATGATCTGGAATATGGAAGAAGAAATAATGGGTAAAGAAAATTAATGTTAATTCAAATAGTAACCTTATTAATATTTGTAGCGATTATAGGAAGTATTCTTTACGGTCGAAGATTAATTAGAACTGAAAAAGTAGATGCCGTATTTGGAAATCCTGAAAGAGCAAAAGGTGGTACTCACTGGGTAATTGTAGGAAGTGCTGCAATACTATTGGTTTGGCTTTATTACTCCTGGGATATAGCAAAAGGTTTTTATCCAAAATCAGCAAATGAATTATGCCAGGTTGCAAAAGTAAATGACTCTTTAATGGGATTGAAATATCAATTTCCTATTGAAGAAAGAGAATTTAAAAGCACATCAATAATAAAAATTGAAAATAAAAATCTTCAAAAAA